>JANOXQ010000072.1:0-6628 GCA_031418495.1 Sphingomonadales bacterium | reverse complement strand
GGTGAGTCAAACCAAAATCGATCTTAGGCAATTGCCGCCCCTCAAGGCGCTGAAGGGTTTTGAGGCTGCGACCCGCCGCCAGAGCATCCGCGATGCTGCGGACGAACTCTGCCTCACCCATCCTGCGGTAAGTCATCAGGTCCAGTTGATTGAGGATGCCCTGGGTGTGCAACTCTTTGCCCAAGATGGCCGCCACATTGTTTCTACCGAAGAAGGAAGGGTTCTCTACCCTTATGTCCGGGCAGCCTTTGAATCTCTGATCGAAGGTGTTGAGGCGGTTCACCGCAACACGCTCGACAAGCCGCTTAGGCTGCAAACCTATGTAACGGCATCCATCCGCTGGCTAGCCAAGCGCGTACCGCAATTTCTCGCAGATCATCCCGAAATCAAGCTGACACTTAGCACCTGTGCGGTCGAATGGGAATTTGATGACGTCCATGCCGATGTTGGCTTGGTCTATTGTGAGTCAACACCCGATCCGTCGAAATTTCACTGGGTACCGCTGTACGAATATGCGCTTTTCCCAGTGTGCAGTCCGGATGTGGCAAAGGCGATGGGAAAGAAACCGACAGCGCAGGATTTGATGCATCTGTCGCTCGTGGCGATCTACACCGAAGAACAGAATTGGGAGACTTGGTTCGCTTCTGTAGGAACGATATTCGAACCTTCAGTTCCCTATTTGTTAGTGGATACACTGGCTGTTGCATTGGAAATGGCGCTGAATGGAGAGGGGGTTGCGCTCGTCAACGGGCCGTTTGTCGATACCGATCTGGCAACCGGGCGGCTCGTGCGCCCTGTCGATCACAAGGCGGTATGCCCGGGGGAATGGGGCCTGATTTGCCGCAAGGATATGAAAGAAAATCTTCGCATCCGCACTTTTATGGATTGGATTTTCGCAAATGTTCAGGCTGCTGCTTAACGCTTAGGCACAACCTCATAACCCGCCTCTTCGGGTTCATCATCGACTATCTGGTCTGGAAAGCCTGTGCCCAGCACTTTGATCCCCAACGGCTCTTCGAAACGGCGGATGATGTTGGGCGAGAATTCGCGAGGGCCAAAGGCCGCCTCGGCCTCTTTAAACATCCTAACGATCAGAGGCGACATTTCGACAGGTACGCCAGCTTCCTGAGCGATTTTGTCAAACAAGCCGATATCCTTGGAAACAAGGTCCATCGTGAAGTTGATATCGCGACTGCCGTTCAGGATCACCTGGCTTTCGGTTTCATGGACAAAGCTGTTGCCCGACGAAATCCGAATCGCTTCATAAGTCGTGTTCATGTCTAGGCCGATCGCCTTGCAGGTGGTGAGCGCCTCGGCGAGTGCGACCAGATGCACGGTGCACAGATAGTTTGTCATCACCTTCAACTGCGAAGCCGTGCCCAGTTCGCCGGTGTGGAGGATCCGTCGGCCCATGGTCGTTAGCACGGGCAGCACAGTTTCGAAAGCTGCGCGTGGACCGCCCGCAAAGATCGCGATATTGCCGGTATCGGCGCGGTGGCATCCGCCCGAAACTGGGCATTCCATGAACATCGCTCCCCGCGCTTCGACGAGAGCGCCTAGTCGGATGATTTCGCTATAGTCGGTCGTGCTCATTTCGAGCCAGACTTGCCCCGGGCGTAGTACCTGTAGAAAGCCATCCTCGCCCTCTGCCACGGCGCTGCTGGCTGCGGGTGAAGGGAGGCACGTGACGATCAAATCAACCGCTTCACCTAGCTCAATCGGAGAAGCCGCAGCCGTTGCGCCGCGCGCGACATATTCGGCGACCAGTGCCTCATCAAGATCGCGTACGACCACAACATGGCCGTTGCGAATCAAACTACCAGCCAGTTTGCCGCCAACATTGCCAAGACCAATAAAGCCGATTCTCATGATAGCGCCTAATTCTTCCCCCGGTGGCTTTATCGCCAAATCAAGCTGTCTTGGTGACGTGCACAGATAAGGCAAATGCCATGAATATGTGAGGAAGTTAGAGCGTCGCGCGCCCTTTACCACAAATGAAAAATTTGGGCGATTATGTGAATTATTTTGCGCAGAGTTGCTTGAGACCGGCTAGCCCATTGAGGGTGACGCCTAGCTGGTCGCCAATTTTAAGAAACAGGATATCCAAGACTGGCTGACAGAGCGCTCGCCAGTCGCGCTCGCGCAAGCGCACAAACCTCTTTCCGATCTGCAAGCTGGCCCGGGTCGAACGGCTCGAGAAAATAGACGCCAACTTCATAACTGCCAGGCCGCGTGAACGCGCGCCACGCGCTTTCCCAGCCTGTTTCCTCGCCAAGCCAAGCAATGTCTGGGCCGACAGCGCCAAAATCGAGCAGTACAGGCTGTATCATCATGGCTTTGGGCGGCGGAGCTAGAGTTTCAAAAAGCGACTTCTTGAACGGCAACAGCCCGCGCCCATCCGAGGTTGTGCCTTCCGGAAAAAGCGCCACCGACCAGTTTTCGGCTATCGCTTGGCGCAGCTCAGCGACCTGGATCGCGACATTGAGCTTGTCTGTGCGGCTGACAAAGATTGTGCGGTTAACTTTCGCAAGCCACCCGATGATTGGCCATTCTCGCACGCCGCCTTGAGCGACAAATGCGGTGCCCGTGATGCCAGCAAGGATCGGTATATCATGCCATGATAAATGGTTGGCGACAAAGAACACATCCCTGCGCAGCGGTTGCCCATGAACTTTGACCCGTGCTCCCAGCGCGCGAGACGTGATGCGCAGAAACAGCATCGCCCAAGGCGAAGGCAGTTTGAGAAAGTGCCAAATCAGGTGCAGCGGCAGCAAAACTGTAAGCGGCAAAGCGATCCACAAAGCTCTCATCGCACACAGGAGGTATGCCTGCGGTTCGGATTTGAGGATAGGCATGGAAAGAGTTGTCATCGTAACTCACGCTGCGGTTGGGCTGGTTTGACCCTTTCTCATCACTGCACGAAGTATGTGACTGTGCTGTGACGTGCTTCCTTACAGGTTTTGTCGAGCACTGGCCTTGTTCGGCCAAACCATGAATTTTTTGAACCAGTCGTGGTGAATTGCACATTTGTCTTTGGCGGCGAATGTAGCCAAACGTCAGTTTAATGCGGTGTCTACAGCGGGATGGAAGATCAATGCAAACGAGTGCAAAAGTTGTGATCATCGGTGGCGGGATCATGGGGGCGAGCTTGCTTTACCATCTCGCCGAGATCGGCTGGACCGATTGCCTGCTGATCGAGAAGGATGAGCTAACCTCGGGCTCAACATGGCATGCCGCCGGGCAATGCCCCAACATCACCGGCAGCTTCAACCTCGCCAAGATGCATGCCTATTCGAACCAGCTCTATCCGCAGCTGGAGGGGCTGACTGGACAATATGTCAGTTGGCATAAATCGGGTGGCATCCGCCTTGCGACTAATGAGCGCGAGCTGGCGTGGATGCGCTATATCCTTGGTTTTTCGAAGATTATCGGCTTCGATATGGAGATTATACCGCCTGAGGAAATTCTCAAACACAATCCTTTTATGACACTTGAGGGCGTGATTGCGGGCGCGCGGACGACGCAGGACGGCCATGCCGACCCGTCGGGCATCTGCAATGCGCTGGCCATTGGCGCGAAAAACATGGGGGCAAAGATTGCGCGCCAGACATTGGTCACCGGCCTCACGCAATTCCCCGGTGGCGAATGGGAGGTGATCACCAACCAAGGGACTGTCCGCGCCGAAATCGTTGTGAATGCCGCTGGCTGTTATGCCCGCCGAGTCGCGCAGATGGCGGGCATCGACGTTCCGGTGACCAATATGGAGCATCATTATGTCGTCACCGATCCCATTCCCGCTTTCAAGGATCGCGAAGAAGAAATTCCAGTAATGCGTTGCCCCCATGTTTCGGGATACTTTCGGCAAGAGCAGAAAAGCGGGCTGATTGGCGTATATGAGAATGTGGGGTTGGCCGAAGCATGGGCCCCGCGTGGCGGGCAGCCCGAATGGGAGTCGACCAGCGAGCTGTTTCCCGAGGATCTGGAGCGGATCGCCCCGTGGCTGGAACGCGCGATCGAACGGATGCCGATTTTTGGTGAAGTCGGCCTGCGGCGTTTCGTCAACGGCGCGATCCCGCATACGCCCGATGGTGGGCCGTTGCTGGGGCCAGCGGTTGGCCTCAAGAATTTTTGGCATTGCTGCGGCACCAGCTTTGGCATTGCGCAGGGCGGCGGCGCTGGCAAATATATGGCGCAGTGGATGGTTTACGGCGACGCCGACATCAACATGACTGAGTTCGACCCGCGCCGTTATGGCCCTTACGCCGACGAAGATTATAGCCGCGACAAGGTGTTCCTCGACTACCGGATGACCTTCACGACGCGGCTCCCGGGTGAAGAAGAACCTGATGGTCGCCCGCAGAAAACAAGTGCTCTTTATGGCCGGTTGCTGTCAGCTGGTGCGGTGTATGGGGAAACCTATGGCTGGGAGCGGCCCAAATATTTCGCGCTAGATGGCGCCGCTGAAGTAGGCGGCTATCAGCGGACCAACAGCTTCGATGCGGTCGCAGCCGAAGTGAAGGCCGTTGCCGAACGTGTCGGCGTGCTCGACCTGTCTGGCTTTGCCAAATATGATGTGACCGGGCCAGATGCCGAGGCCTTCCTCAACCGCATCTGCGCCAATCGCATGCCGAAGAAATTGGGCGGAATCGGCCTTGTCCACCCACTCTCGATTCAAGGCCGGATCTTCGGCGAAATGACAGTCACGCGTTTTGCCGACGATCATTTCTACTGCCTGTCCGCCGCTGCTGCCGAGCAGCGAGATTGGGATTGGTTGCTCCAAAGCAAATTGCCGGATGAGGATGTGCAGTTCCGCAATCGAACGATGGATTTGGGCGTGCTGGTCATGAATGGGCCGCGATCGCGCGATGTGCTGGCCAACCTTACGAATGCTGATCTTAGCAATGAAGGTTTTCGCTGGTTAAGCGGACAGGAAATCACCATTGCAGGCATCAATATGCGTGCGCTGCGTGTGTCCTATGCAGGCGAGCTTGGCTGGGAACTGCATCCGGCGATGGCCGATTTGGCTGCGCTCTATGACGCGGTCTGGGATGCGGGCAAAGAATATGGCATCGTCAATTATGGCCTCTACGCCGCCAATACGATGCGGGTGGAGAAGGGCTATAAGGCATGGGGGTCGGAGCTTACTAACGAATTGACGATGATTGAAGCAGACATGCCGCGCTTCATCAATTTCAAAAAGGATGATTTCGTCGGCAAGCAGGCTACGCTCGGTGCGCCGGATCGGTTCCGGATTGTGTACGGGCAAGTCGATGCTGCGAATATCGATGTGCGCGGCGCGGAGCCGTGTTTGGTGGGGGATAATTGCATCGGCCTGACGACATCGGGCGGCTATGGCCACCGCGTGGGCAAAAGCCTGTTCTTTGCCTGCGTGCCAATTGAGAATGCCGTGCCAGGGTCAACGTTCGACATCCTGCTGCAAGGCGAACGGCGCGTGGGAACGGTGCTTGAGCATCCGGCCTATGATCCTGATAATGCGAAAATGAAGGTTTGATCGGTGGCTGAACTCCCCAAAAAAGCGAAGATCGTGATTGTTGGCGGCGGCGTGATCGGTTGTTCGATTGCCTATCATTTGACCAAAATCGGCTGGGATGATGTTGTTTTGCTTGAGCGCAAACAGCTGACGAGCGGCACGACGTGGCACGCGGCGGGCCTCGTTGGTCAACTCCGCCCGTCGATTAACATGACTAAGCTCGCTAAATATACCGGCGAATTGTATCGCGGGCTGGAGGCTGAAACCGGCCAAGCAACGGGATATCGGCAATGCGGCTCGATCTCGATGGCGACCAATATGGAGCGTTTTGAGGAGCTGAAGCGCAGCGCCTCCATGGCCAAGGTATTTGACCTGCCGGTTCATGTGGTGACACCAGATGAGATCAAAGCACTCGCCAAGATCGTCAATGTCGATGACGTCGTCGGCGGAATCCATATCCCGAGCGATGGCTATGCTAATGCGGTCGATATTACGCAGGCCTTGGCTAAAGGCGCGCGGACGGGCGGCGCTAGAATCTTTGAAAATACCAAAGTCACCAAAATCCGTCACAATGGTGATCGCATCACGGGCGTTGATACTGATGAAGGTTCCATCGACGCCGACTATGTCGTTATCTGCGGCGGCATGTGGACCCGCGACCTTGCCGCGAGCGTTGGCGTGGCAGCGCCACTCCATGCCTGCGAACATTATTATGTGCTATTTGAAGGGGTCGAGGGGATCGACAACACTTTGCCGGTGCTCCGCGATTATGATTATTGCGGATATTATAAATATGATGCGGGCAAGCTGCTTGTCGGCGCGTTCGAACCCAATGCGCGGCCTTGGGGCATGGACGGTATTTCCGAAGACTTCTGCTTCGATGAAATTGCAGGCAGCTTTGAACATTTCGAACCGCTGCTGTTGGATGCGATGCGCCGCGTTCCGGCTCTTGAAAAAGCAGGCATCCAGAAATTCTTCTGCGGGCCGGAAAGCTTCACGCCGGATGTCCGCTATCATCTTGGCGAAAGTGCCGAGATGAAGGGTTGTTTTGTCGCAGCGGGCCTTAATTCCATCGGGCTGCAATCGGCGGGTGGCGTCGGCAAAGTGATGGCGGACTGGATCCGCGATGGCATTCCG
>JANOXQ010000071.1:0-1624 GCA_031418495.1 Sphingomonadales bacterium | reverse complement strand
GAGCGAAGTCGAGACACCAGCGCAACGTGTCTCGACTTCGCTCGACACAAACGGTGTGGGGGGTCGCTTTAATAATCATGATACCCCGCCCCCACAAAATACAGCCCATCGGGCGGGGCATTAAAGCCGAGCGCGGCGCGGTTTTTTGCCTCAAGTGCGGCGCTTAGATCACCCCCGCTCCATTTGCCTTCGCCAACCATCATCAGGCAGCCAACCATTGATCGCACCTGATGGTGGAGGAATGACCGCGCGGCGACATCGCACAGGATTTCGTCCCCATCGCGGCGGATATCAAGCTGGTCGAGAGTTTTGACGGGACTCGCCGACTGACAATGCGCCGAACGAAATGTTGTGAAGTCATGAAGCCCGATCAGCCGCAGTGCCGCATCGTGCATTGCCTCTGCGTCAAGCGGCGCGGGCACGCGCCACGCAAGCCCTGCATCAAATGTGAGTGGCGCACGGCGGTTGATGATGCGGTAACGGTAGCGCCGCCTGGTGCAGCTAAACCGTGCGTGCCAATCGTCCGGCACAATTTCACAGCCAAGGATTGCCACGGGGTGCGGGCGGATGACCGCGTTGATTGCCTCCATCAAACGAAAGGGGGCGATATCGCGCAGGATATCGACATGGGCTGCCATCGCGGTTGCGTGAACACCCGCATCAGTGCGGCCAGCGGCGTTGACGACTACGGTTTCACTTGTGATAGTGAGGATCGCCTCTTCAATCGCGGCCTGAACGCTTGGGCCGTGAGCCTGCCGTTGCCACCCCATGAATGGGCGACCGTCAAATTCTATCGTGAGCCGGAAGCGGGTCATCCGAGCCTAGTACCAGCCGGGATTGCATAGCCGCGCAGGAGGTCTGCCGGTGGCATTGCTGCCTTGCCTGCACGCTGGACCAGCGTTGGACGGATGATGCCGGGGTTGCACGCGATGCCGAGGCGATCATCAACCACGGTTCCGGGCCGCGCGCCGCTGCTTAGTTCAGTGGTGGCGGCGAGGATGCGGAACCGTTCGCCGCCATATTCAAAGAAAGCGCCGGGCGCGGGCGCAAAGGCGCGAATTTGGCGCTTAAGTTGCGGCGCGCTGATTAGAAAATCGAGCCGTGCTTCGCTCTTGTCGATCTTTGGCGCGTAAATCATGCCCTCTTCGGGCTGCGGCACGGGCGGGAAGGCGTGGATGTCTGACAGCACCCGGATGAGCAGATCCGCGCCAAGCTGGGCAAGTTCTGCGGTCAAGACGCCGACATTTTTATCGGCAATTGGCGTTTCGACGGTGGCGCGCATCGGCCCGGTATCAAGCCCGGCCTCCATATTCATGATCGTGACCCCGGTGCGCTGATCCCCCGCCAATATCGCGCGGTGAATGGGGGCCGCGCCGCGCCAACGGGGCAGGAGCGAGGCATGAATGTTGATGCAGCCAAGTGCGGGCGCATCAAGGATCGGCTGCGGCAGGATCAGGCCGTAAGCCGCAACCACCGCGACATCGGCATTCAGCGCCGCAAACTGCGCCTGTGCCTCGGCATTCTTGAGCGAAACCGGCGTCATGACGTCAAACCCAAGTGCGGCTGCGCGGGCATGAACTGGCGTTGGGGTCAGCGTCTTGCCGCGTCCGGCGGGGCGGGGGGG
>JANOXQ010000070.1:0-9908 GCA_031418495.1 Sphingomonadales bacterium | reverse complement strand
GGCGACCGTTCATCCCCCAATCAGCCGGGCCCCGGGCCCCCCCCCCCCCCCCCCGTGGGTGGGGGGGGGGGGGGGGGGGGGGGGGGGTGGGGGGGGGGGGGGGTGTTGCCCTTATCTGTGGGGGGGGGGGGGCGGCCCCCCGCGCCCCCCTGGGGCGGCGGGGCCGCCCCCCCCCCCCCCCACGAACGGGGATAGAATGGCCAACCGACAGGCGCGCGCCGCAATCGCCTGTTCCGAAGCCCCAGGATTGGGGAGCAATGCGGCGATCAACAGTGCCTCGTCACGGGTGAGCGTTGCGGACGTTTTGCCAAACAGGCTGAGTGCCGCCGCCCCAATGCCCTGCGCTTCGCCGCGAAATCCGGCGAGATTGAAGTACGCCTCAAGGATTTGATCTTTTGACCAGCGATCCTCTAGCGCAGACCCGCTGCGCATCTGGCGGAGTTTATCACGCCAGTTTCGCGTGCCCGGTGGGGCTAATTGCGGCGCAAGGAAGCCAGCAACCTGCATCGAAATCGTGCTTGCCCCGCGCGATCGCTCACCCGAGATTCGCGCGCGTGCCGCACTGGCAATCGCGAGCCAATCGACCCCGTTATGACCCCGAAAACGCTTATCCTCCGCCGCGATGACCGTCTCGATCAGGATTGGTGAAATCTGGTCAAGCGTCACCCAGCCAAGCCGCCGCGCCGCAAAATTGACGCGCTGGCTGTCAAGCAATTGGCCACTCCGGTCATAGAGCCAAGCCTCGCTTGGTTTCCATACCGCAACGGTGGTGGCGTACGAGGCGAGGTTTGGTGGGAGGGTGGCAATCAGCAGCAATATGACCGTCATTCCCGCGAAGGCGGGAATCCATCTCCAGATTTGGGCCATCTTTCTTACCGGGAGATGGATTCCCGCCTTCGCGGGAATGACGGGAGTAACCATCACCGTATCCCAACTACCACCGGCGCATTGGGCAGGCTACCGCGAATGTCGGGCGAATACATCGCCTCGACGCGGGTTGGCGGCAGGGTGAAGCGGCCCGATCCGTTGAGGCGCAGCACATATTCAGTTACGAATTGCCCGCGCGGCACCCATTCGAAATAGCCGCGCCACGCATCATTACCGCGCTCGACATAGCTAGGTGATACGCCCTCGCCGCCGCTCGTGGCAGCCCCGAGAATGCCCGACTGTCCGCCAAGATTGCCAATGATTGTAGCACCCGGTGGCACGGGGTCGCTCACCACCACCCAATTGCGTTCGGCGTTTGCGTCAACGGTAATCCGCACCTTGATGACGTCACCGCGCGTGAAGCGGCCTTTGTTTTTCTGCGAGACGATGCTGACCGTTTTACGCACCCGGTAACCAGCAAACAGCGGTTGTTTGAGCGGGACAGCAGCCGAAACCGAAATCATTGCCCACGGCCCAGCGCCGCCGCTATGCGCGAAGAGCAGCGGCGTTTTGGTGGGCGTAAGCGGTAGACGTAAGGGTGCCGTTCCGCTCGCCATTGGCCAGCCTTGGCTGCGGCTCACCCCGCTTAAACTCACCGTCGTCGTGCCGGTGATGGCGCTGGCCGGATAAAGGCTGGCAAAGCGGCGCGCGGCGATGGTGCCCCACGCGTTAGCGGGCGTTGTATCCCAATGCCCGCGCCGTTGGCGAAGCGAAACGCCGACCATCATCTTGGGGGCTTCCGCGCTCCAGCCTGGACGGCCAAGCGCTGTCAACAATGTTTTGATCCCGGTTTCGTCAGCTGAGGTCATCATCCACCATGCGGCATTATCCTTGTCGGCAAGGTCTAGCCGTGAGCCTTCATAAATGATCCGCTGACGCAAAGTGCGTTCGGCGGTTTCGCGAAGCGCGGTGTTCGCGCCCTTGGTGCGGTCAATCGCGGTGATCCAATCGACCAGTGCGGAGGTTGGCATATCGGCGGGCGAGATGGAGACAGTGGAAAGCATCGCGGGCGTTGCTTCACCGCTGCGGGCGAGTGCTGCAAGTGCTGCAATCCGCGTCAGGCTGTCATTTCCGGCCCATGGATTCTCAAGTTTGAGGCGACCATCGACGACGGCCTTCATCGCCTCAATCATCCGCGCTTTGGGGGCTTGCGGGATCACAAAGCCCGCCTCTGCCGTCATGGAAAGGACGTAAGCGGTCAGCGCTTCGGAGCCCGAAAGCCCGGCCATCGGGAAGTAACGGAGCAGCCCGTCACTATCCATATAGGCGGGGATGTCACCGCCGAGCACCGTCCAAGCGCCGGCATCACCAAGGACAACGGCGCGGCTCAAACGCTGTTCAAAACAGGTGTAAGGGTAGCTTCCCATATAGCTGCGCACCCCGGCAAGCGGCGGCGCGAGGCTGTCCGACAGTTTCACATCAACAAAACCTGTCCCGGTAAGCGTTCCGGCGGGTGCCGCGAGCGGCAGCGAGGTGCCCGCACCAACCCGCGCGAGCGTTGCCGCCCATATCTCGACAGGAACGGCGGGGATCACGGCTTGGCTGACCGCGATTTTGTCAACTGCTTTGCCGTCGGCGGATTTGGCCTCGACGCGCCAATCGAGCTTTGCCGCGTTTTCTGGCGCAGTCAGGTTCCATGTGACGGGCACAGCGCCGCCCGCTGGAATCGTCACGGTCAGCGGCGGGCCTTTGGCGATACTCGGGGTGACGCCGACGGTGGCAGTGACCGTCATCGCCTTGTCTGATGCGTTGCGCAGCGTGAAGCTCGCGCCGTAAAAATCGCCCGAACGCACAAGCGGCGGCAGCCCTGAGAATATCTGCAAATCTTGGAATGTGCGCACGCTTGCCTCGCCCATGCCGAACAGGCCGACGCCGCTGCTCGCAACTGCGACCATGCGGAATGCTGAAAGCGATTCAGAGAGCGCAACCGGAATCCGCGCGCGGCCCGCTGCGTCAAGCGCAACGCGCCCGCGCCACAGCAGCACGGGGCGGAAATCATCGCGGGTGACGCCCGACAGGTCGCCGCCACCGCCGCCACCGCTTGTCACGGCCTTTTTGCCGTAAGTGCGCTTGCCAACGACCTGCATTTGCGCGGTTGAGGTCAGCACTGAAATGGGCCGTTCACCCATCATCGCGTCAATGAGCTTCCAGCTTTCATTGGGCTTCAACTGGAGAAGCGCCTCATCGACCGCTGCGAACGCGATTTCGGCGGATTTGGCGGGTTTGCCGCCGGGGTCAGTGACGGCGACATCAATGCTTGCGGTTTCGCGGACGGCGTATTTTTCCTTGTCGGCCTTGACGGTCACGCCGAGTTGATGCGCTTCCCAACCGACCTTCACCTTGGCAATGCCAAGGCGGTAGCTTGGTTTGGCAAGATCAACGAGCGCGGTTGGCGCTGCGCCTTCTCGGCTGAAAAATGGCAATCCCCAATCGCGCGCGATATTGGCGAGCCACAGTTTGAAGCCGCCAATCCGTCCGCGTACCGCGAGCACGCTCACGTAAACATCAGGCGCATAAGCGCCCGGCATTGGCACTTCGATCACAGGGTCTTTGCCCGAAAGTTCGGTGACGAAGCTAGACAGCACACCCTCACGCTCGACAGTGACGAGCGCAGTTGCGGCGCGGAACGGCATCCGCACCTGGAACTTCGCGGTTTCACCCGCTTTGTAGCTTTTGGCCTCGGGGATGATGTCCATCCGGTCGCCATTATCGCCGCCGAACCACCATTCATCCTCACCTGCGAGCCAGACTGAACGCACTGATCGCGCGACATTGCCATCATTATCGGTGGTCGTTGCGACAACGATGACTTCGCCCGAAATGCCAGGGGAAAGCGCACAGGTCGCCAGCCCTTGCTTGTCAGTCGTCGTGCTGCAATCGGCATCGAGCTTGGTTGTCCGCGCCTGATTGTCATAGGCGTAGAATCCGCCGATCAAACGCCGCCGTGCAGTAAGGATCTCGCGGCTATAAACCGCAACTTTGACCGGACGTCCGCCAACCGCCTTGCCTTCGGGCGTAATCACCGCAAGCTTCAAGCGCAAATCATCATCGCGCATCAGCCAGCCGTCGGTCTTCACGCCGAGCATGACACCCGATGAGAGCAGCCTTATCCGTTGTGACGCCGTCAGGGTTTCACTGTTGGCGTCCTCATAATCCATCTCGACCGTCATCGCCGTCGCGGCGCCAACCTCTTGGGCAATGTCGATACTCGTCCGCGCTGTGCCATCGCCGCCAAGTGTGATGGGTAATGTCTGCGAAAGCGGCAGGGGAAGCGCGTCTTCCTCTCCCTCACCGTTCAAGGGCACGATGCCCTCAACCACGGCGCGACCACCAAATGTCCAATCCTCCCAGCCTTCGGGGCTGCTGCTATCACTGGCAAAGGCGGTGCGGATGCTGACGGGAAGCCCCGGCGCGCCGCCACCTGAAAGGAAGCCGACGAAGAGATCAAGCGGCACGCTTTTTGGCCGAACGAGCGCGGTCTTCGGCCCAGAAACGCTCGCGCGCATCGTTGGCAGGCGGAATTCATCGACGCGAAAATTCTGCGCGCTGTAATAGGTTTTGTCGCCAACGATGACTGACAGTCCGTAATCACCCTGCGGCGCGCCTTGCGGGGCCGTCCATGCCGTCTCACCGATCCCGTCACCCCCAATCGACAGCGGCAGATCAAATTCAGTGCCCGAGCCACTGTGTGACAGGCGCAGCGTGCCCTTGAGTTCACCCGCGAGCGCGAAGCCCATGCCGACCGGACGGCGCAGGATATGCTTCATATTGATGCTCTCACCCGCCTTGATCAGCGTGCGATCAAAGACGGTGTGGATGATATCGTCTTGCGCGGAATAGCCATAGTTCAGATCGAAATCATAGGGGCGGATGCCTTCGCTCCATGCAGTCAGCGTGAAGCTGAAATCGCCTGATTTGCGCGCCGAAATCATCAGCGGGTGGGTCGTGTCAGTGGTGCAATCGCCGTAAGTTTCGGGCGTGGGCAATCCGCCCTTGATCAGGAAACGCCCCTGCGCGTCGCTCGTTCCGCGCGCGAGCAAAGTGCCCGTGCAGCTATCGGTGATGCGCACATCCGCCCCGCTCACGCTCTTGCCGCTATCAAGCGATGTGACCCAGGCGAGTGAACCCTCGCGGCCCCATTTGAAATGCACCGCCATGTTGGTGACAAGCGCGCCCGCCGCGACATAGCGCGGGACATCGCGGCCCAGCAGCGAGCGGCCAAGTTTGGGGCTGGCAAGCTCAACCACATAGAAGCCGGGATTTTTAAGCGGGATGCCGACAACTTCAAAATCTTTGCCTTTGCCGGGCAGGCCAAGCGACATCACCTCGCCCTTGCCGTCAAGTAACGCCTTGGTGCCCGTATAATTGACCTCAACCTCTTCTTTCCCACGCTTTTCGGTGCGGACGTCACGATCATCGGCGGTGCCCAGATCACGCAACCACTGGGCAATTTGCCCGTCCGACGCGTCAACGCGGAGCATTTCGCCGCTGACCTTGTCAACGCGGCGCGCAAGGGCTGGCTCAACCGCGCGGACGGTGACGGGCAGGACTCCGCCCTCTTTGGCCTCGACAATCCCGAAATTGGCCGCGAATTTGACCAGCGGCGGGGCTTCATCAACGCGCACCTCAAGCGGGAACCGCTCGGCATTGGCGAGGGCGCGGCCGCTTTCATCCTTGAGCGCTCCGGGCAGGATGAGCGTCGCCTTGCTTGCAGCGGGCAAGGGTGCTGCAAATTCGACATCGCTGACCATCGCCTTGCCCTTTTCGGACGGCTTGGGCGAAATCAAAGTACCATCGGCGAATTTGAGGCGTAGCGCACCCGCCGCCTCCGCCGCGATAGGTGCTGTAAAGCGGACATAGGCGGGCTCCACGGGATTGCAGCCAGCCTGCGGGTTGGTGCGGCTGCATTCAAAGCGCGCGGTGAAGGGCTTGCGCACGGTGAAATCAAAGCGCTGGTCACGCCCCGATTGGCGACCGGCGGCATCAGTGATGTCGCTCGCCCACACCAGCGCCATATCCTTGCCGTGCGGCAGTGGGCGGCGGCATTTGACTGCGATCACTTGTTTGTACGCTGCCGCTGCCGCACCTTTGGCTTGCGGCAGGCCAGCGGTCTCAAGGAAATTGCGCAGTGGCCAGTTGTCATCGCCCAGATCGGCAATCAGCTTTGCAGCGACATCCTCACCAAGCACATCAAGCGCGATCTTTTCGCCAATCCCGTCAACCGCACAGTAACCAGCGCTGGCGACCGATTGCCGCGCAGGCGGCGTGTTCGTCGCGACGAGGAAAACCTGATCCTCCTCAATGTCGCCGTCATAACTGCCGGGAAGGACAGCGCGCGCGGATGGCCCACCGGTATCAATGGTGAACGCGCGCTGACCCGTAACCCCGACGCCGCGCGCGCTTTTGAGATCGTCACGCAGCTTGACCGCGCAGGTCAGCCCACCGGGCAGCGCACTAGCAAATTCATGCACAAACGTCTGTGGATCAACCCAGCGTCCTGTGCCGTTAACCGGACAGGTAACCCCAACCGGCGGCGCAGCGCGCGGATCACCCAGCGGCACCATATTTTCCGAGAAGCGCAGCGTGAAACGGTCAATCACGCCCGCATTGCCGCCAGCGGTTCCGGGAACGGCGAGGGTGACTTGGGGAGCCGCGTCACTGAGAGCGATGATCGGCGTGGCGATAAGGCCAAGGCCAGTGAGCAACGCAAGCAGTTTCAAATTCATTACAGTCCCTCTCGACGCTCGACAAACGTCACATACGCTGGCTAGAGGCGCAGTCGTAACACAGCAAAGGGTAAGTCACTATGGCGCAGGGTTGGACGATCGGAATTTTGGGTGGCTCAGGCCTGTATGCGATTGATACGCTTGAGGATGCGCAGTGGATCGACATACAAAGCCCGTGGGGCAAACCTTCCGACGCGGTGTTCAAGGGGCGGATTGGCACAGTCAATTTCGTGTTTCTGCCGCGACATGGGCGGGGGCATGTGATTTCGCCGACCGATGTCAACGCGCGCGCGAATATCGACGTGCTCAAACGCGCGGGCTGCACTGATGTGATCGCGATTTCAGCGGTCGGTTCGCTCAAGGAAGAATTGCCGCCGGGCAAATTCGTTATCGTTGACCAGTTTATTGACCGGACATTTGCGCGCGAAAAGAGCTTTTTTGGCACTGGCCTAGTCGGTCATGTTTCAGTCGCCGATCCCGTCTGCCCGCGCTTGTCGGGCTTGGTCGCGCAGGCCGCGCGCGCGGCGGGGGCTGACGTAAGCGAGGGGGGGACATATCTGGCGATGGAAGGGCCACAGTTTTCAACGCGCGCCGAATCGATGCTTTACCGAAGCTGGGGCTGCGATGTGATCGGTATGACGGCGATGCCCGAGGCCAAGCTCGCGCGTGAGGCGGAGCTGCCCTATGCGCTCGTCGGGATGGTGACAGATTATGATTGCTGGCGCGCCGAAACCGCGCATGTCGAGGTAAGCTCAGTGATTGCCCAGCTTGGTGCCAATGCCGATCAAGGCCGCGCACTCGTTGAACGGCTGGCGACGATCCTGCCGCCTGAGCGTTCAGCAAGCCCGATTGATACGGTGCTTGATTATGCGCTAATCACCGATCCGGCAAAACGCGATCCGTCCTTGCTGGCGAAGCTCGATGCGGTGTGCGGGCGAATATTCTAACCCGTACAGCTTGCTCCGCCGAGCACGCAGAAGCGCGCGCAGTGGGGATGGTTGAGTGCGACAGACTGTGACGCCTCAACCAAAGTTGCGCCCATATCAAACCCCGGATCATAGGGCAGCAACGTGCATGCGGCGACGCGCGGGGTGGGCTCGCCCTTGCGCTTGACGACCATCCGGCTCGATGCACACATCATGTCATCGGGCGATACGTTCAGTATTCCCCAGCAGCTTTCGCTGATTTCGGCGATATCGGCGTGCGCATCCATTTCGGGGAACATCACCAGCCGCGCGGTGTTATTGGCGTCAACGCGTAAGGCGTGTTCGGCAAAGAGCGCTGCATAACCGGCCTTTTCGTCCGCTAGGCTCTCGCCCTTGGCCATCCGCCCCGCGATCGCGATTGAAAAGCTATTGCTGCTCAGCCATTTGAGGCCGTCAATCGCTTTATCCCAACTGTTCGGGCCGCGCTCTGCCTCGTGGAGCGCTTTGGTGTGATGATCAAGGCTGACACGAAACATAAGCTGCGCGCCAAATCGTGCATGGAGCGCAAGCAATTCCTTCTCAAAGCGCCGCATCGGCCGCATCGCGTTTGACAGCACCAGCACATCAAACCCGCGCGTAAGGCATGTCGTGAGGATCGCGATCATTTCAGGGTTCATAAATGGCTCACCCCCAGTAAAGGCGATTTCGCGCGTCGGCAGCTTTTCGGCGACGATCTCATCAAGAAAAGTGATCACTTCAGCCTCGCTCAAATAGACCAGCGCATCATTTTTGGGTGAGCTTTCGATGTAGCAATTGACGCACGCCAAATTGCACAGTGTGCCGGTACAAAACCATAATGTCGTAAGGCCCGTCATTGCAACTGAGGCACGGGGCTCACCCTTAGCCGTAACCTTGGGATCGCGGAATTTTTCAGCGGCAAGCGGGGCTGCATCTACGAGTGCAAATGGTGATTGGGAAAGTGGCTGCGACAATGCGAATCGATCCTCATAATCATGGCGGCACAGCGCCAATACGGAAGTTAACCCGCCGAATAGCGTGGCCTAAGCAAAAAAGAAACGGCTGGATTTTTTCGTCGTACCGCTTTCTCCTTTGACTCGCGCGCGGCTGACCCTCTAACAGCGCGGAGCAAGCTCGTTCCAAACAAAATAAGGTAATCGCACCCGTGACAAAACGCATCTTTATCACTGGCGCTGCTGGTCTGATCGGCGGCGAGATTGCCGCACGGCTTTCTAAACAGGGGCATAGTGTCACAGGCCTTGTCCACCGCAACCCTGAGTTGCGCAGCAATGATGACCTCATCCTTGAAACGCGCGGCTGGGCGGCGGACACACATCAGGCCGGATCGGTTCAGACGATTAGTGGTGACGTATCAAAGCCGCGCTTTGGCTGGGATGAGGCAAAATGGAATAGCTTTGCCGCCGACCATGATCTGCTGATCCATTCGGCTGCCACCGTTCGCTTTGATCTGTCTTATGAAGACTGTGCCGCCGTCAATGTGGAGGGCACGCGTCAAGCGCTTGAAATGGCGCGGCTCGGCGCGATGCCAATCCTCCATATCAGCACCGCCTATGTTTGCGGGATGCGTCAGGGCCAGATTGACGAGGTTGAACCGCGCGACGGCGCTGAATTCGCCAACAGCTATGAAGCCTGCAAAGCCGATGCCGAGCGACTGGTTCAGGCAAGCGGTATCCCACATGCCATCGCGCGGCCAAGCATCGTTGTTGGTGACAGCATGACCGGCGCAATCCGCCAGTTTGATACGATTTATGCAGCACTTAAACTGATCGCAGAAGGCCGCGTCGCCAAGATGCCCGCACGATCCGACGCTTCGCTTGATTTTGTGCCAATCGATCATGTCGCGCGTGGGATCGTCGCGATTGCAGAGGGCATGGACAAGGCAGCGGGCGGGATATTCCATCTGGTTGCCAATCGCGCGCTTTCGATCCCTGATTTTTTTGAAACGCTCGACGGCTATGATTTTTTCAAACGGCCAGTGATGATTGCGCCCGAAGCCTTTGATGCAAGCGCACTAACCCCGCTTGAGCGCCGCGTGTTCGGCCGTCTGCTTGGGCCCTATGTTGGTTATTTTCAGCGCAGTCCGCGTTTCAATGATGATAAATTGCGCGATCTAACCGGGCTTATCTGCCCGCCAACGGGCAAGGATTTCTTCAAGACGCTGGTTGATTATTGCATCGGCGTTGGCTTCCTCGGCGCGAAGGTCAAGGCTTAAAGCACCTGAGTGCATGAATTGAGCCGTTTGTGTCGAGCGAAGTCGAGACACCAGAACCTCCGTGTCTCGACTTCGCTC
>JANOXQ010000069.1:0-5154 GCA_031418495.1 Sphingomonadales bacterium | reverse complement strand
AGCGCGGTGGGTGGATGGCGGATATCCGCCCGGCCAATGTGCGGCTTGCAATTGGGTTGTGCGCGCTTGCGTTTGTGCTTGCGATGCCGATCATCAATTTTGGCGCATGGTCAACCGCGAGCCAGCTTGCACGGCTTGAGTCAGGCAAAGTGACGGCGGAGAAATTTGACTGGCTGGCGATGCGTTTTGATTTTGGCGCGTCGGGGCAGGCAGCGGTTCAGAGGCTCGCAAAATCAGGCAAGACGCCAGCGATCAAAACGGCTGCGGCCAAGGCGCTCAAGCTTGAAAATCGCTGGGAAGGCGCACAGCCAAGCGACACAGAGTCGCTTGACCGACGGATAAAAGTTATCCCGCAAGATATCCCTTTGGCCGAAGAGCTACTGAAAACCTTGGCGCAAGATGTGTCTTGTCAAACAGCAACGCACTGCCTGTTAATGTACAAGCAAGGCGATAGCGAAGCGGTGCAACTTATTCAGCAATGCGATACCTGCGTGGCGATGACCAACCGTTTTGTGCTGAAAGACGGAAAGTGGGCTGGTCGTTTTGACATTGCGACTGATCAAACAACGGTTGCAGACCTGAATCGGCTCCGCAAGGCGCTGTCAAAGGCAATCAGTGAAAAGCCTGTTTCCATCCGTGAGGTCAAACGCCGTCAGGTCTTTGTCGGAGACGAGCCCGTTGGCGATGTATTTGAATAGCCTGTGGCTTGAAGCCGCCGGTGCGCGCTGCTAGGCGCTCTCTCATGTCAATAGATTCAAAAACCGTTCGCAAGATTGCTTCACTTGCCCGGATCGCCGCTAGCGATGCCGAGGTTGAGGCTATGGTACCAGAGCTTAACAATATTATTGGCTGGATTGAGCAATTGAGTGAGGTCGATACCTCATCCGTCGCGCCAATGACGGCGGTGATCCCCAATATCCTCCGCCTGCGTGATGATGTGGTGAGCGACGGCGGAATGCGTGACGCTGTGCTCGCCAATGCGCCTGCGGCGGAGCATGGCTTTTTCGGTGTGCCAAAGGTGATTGAATAGTGAGTAACCTGACAGATTTGGGTGTTGCCGCCATTCGTGATGGTTTCCGCGCCGGAGATTTCTCCGCGCGCGAAGTTGCTGATGCGTTCAATGCCAATGTGGCGGCGGCCAAAGTGCTCAATGCGTTCATCGTTGAAACTCCCGAACACGCCGCCGCCGCCGCTGAAACCGCTGATCGTGATCGCAGCGAGGGCAATCTCAAGCCGCTATCGGGCGTGCCGATTGGCATGAAAGATTTATTCTGCACTCGCGGTGTGCAGACGACCGCCGCGAGCCACATTCTTGAAGGCTTTGTCCCCCAATATGAATCGACGGTTTCTGGCAATCTCTGGGCGGCGGGCGCGGGAATGCTCGGCAAGCTCAACATGGATCAGTTCGCGATGGGATCGTCAAACGAGACGAGCTACTTCGGCAATGTGATTTCGCCGTGGAAACGCAACGATGGTGGCAATGTAGCCCTTGCGCCCGGCGGATCATCCGGCGGATCATCCTCGGCCATAGCGGCGCGACTGTGCCCTGCTGCGACTGGCACCGATACTGGCGGCTCAATCCGTCAGCCTGCGGCGTTTGTGGGCATCAGCGGTATCAAGCCAACCTATGGCCGCTGCTCACGTTGGGGCGTGGTCGCCTTTGCTAGTTCGCTTGATCAGGCCGGGCCGATGGCGCGTGACGTGCGTGACTGCGCGATCATGCTTGAGAATATGGCCGGGTTTGATCCCAAGGACTCGACCTCGCTGCAATTGCCAGTGCCGAATTGGGAGACTGGACTTTCAAGCAATCTCAATGGGTTGCGGATTGGCATTCCCAAGGAATATCGTGTCGATAATATGCCACCCGAGATTGATGCGCTGTGGGAACAGGGCATCGCTTGGATGAAGGATGCGGGCGCGGAAATCGTTGAGGTTTCGCTCCCTCACACCAAATATGCGTTGCCCGCTTATTATATCATCGCGCCAGCCGAAGCCTCATCAAACCTCGCACGCTATGACGGTGTTCGGTACGGCCTGCGCGATTTGCCAGATGGGGCTGGCCTGCAAGATATGTACGCCGCCACCCGCGCGGCAGGCTTCGGGCCAGAGGTCAAGCGCCGCATCATGATCGGCACTTATGTCCTGAGCGCAGGATTTTATGACGCATATTTTACGCAAGCCTCGAAAGTGCGCACGCTCATCGCGCAGGATTTTGACCGCGCGTGGGAAAAGTGCGACTTGCTGCTTACGCCTACCGCGCCATCAGCCGCCTTCGCGCTCGGCGAAAAAAGCGCTGATCCGCTGGCAATGTATTTGAACGACGTCTTCACCGTGCCAAGCTCGCTTGCTGGCTTGCCCGCAATGTCGGTGCCTTCCGGGCTAGATGGGCAGGGGCTGCCACTCGGGCTACAGATCATCGGCAAAGCGCTTGATGAACAGGGCGTTTTGGGTGCGGGGCTGGCACTTGAGGAACGAGCCGGGTTCGTCGCGCGGGCCGAAAAGTGGTGGTAAAAATACCTAAAGGATACGCGGATTGTTGAGTATTCTTAAATCGGGACTTGATTTGATTGCATCAGGATTCGTCTTTCTGATGTTTCCAATATTGCACGTAATAACCAAATATCGTTTGTCTTTGCCACGCTTGCAAGATCTACTTGATAATCTTGGCATTCAAATTCGAAGTACACACTATTATGAGCCAACCTATGCTGAGTCAGATTTGCCAGCTGATACAAAATCGATCCGTAATCTGCCGGGAATTAACTTTAATGAAGCACAGCAATTGGCGATGCTCTCACAATTCAGATATAGTGATGAGCTGAATTTAATACCACTTCATAAATCAAAAGATGATCAGTTCGGCTATCTCAATAATATGTACAGTTTTGGTGATGCTGAAATTTACTACAGTATGATTAGACTTAATAAACCAAAACGAATCATTGAGATTGGATCAGGAAATTCAACATTAATGGCACAGCTTGCAATCGCTAAGAACCGTGTTGACGACCCAAGCTATCATTGTGACCAGATATGTATTGAGCCTTATGAAATGGCGTGGCTCGAGTCGACAGGCGTTACAGTGATCAGGGAGCGTGTTGAAACTATTGATCTTGCTACGTTTGATGTGCTTGAAGCAGGCGATATTTTATTTATTGATAGTTCACATGTGATTCGTCCGTGGGGTGATGTTCTGCGAGAGTTTAACGAGATTATTCCACGCGTCGTAGCCGGTGTGTATATTCAAGTGCATGATATTTTTACGCCATTTGACTATCCTGAGCACTGGTTACGTCGTGAGCGGCGCTTATGGAATGAGCAATATTTGCTTGAGTCATTCCTCTCTTTCAACAGTCGGTTCGAAGTTATTTGTGCTGGAAATTGGCTGAAACACAAGCACTGGGATGAGTTCTGTGCTGCATTCCCAATGATGAAGGTAAACCCTAATCAGGTACCTGGCGCATTCTGGTTTCGGGCAAAATAGCTTATTGATAATGAAGGCATCAATTACGTGACACATTCAAACTACCGAATCCAAGGCGCAACTGGCGAGTGGGAGGTCGTGATTGGCCTTGAGGTTCATGCCCAGATTACGTCACATTCAAAACTATTCTCGGGTGCTGACACCACCTTTGGTGCAGAGCCAAATACGCAGGTTTCGCTTATCGATGCGGCGATGCCGGGGATGCTGCCTGTGCCCAATGCTGAATGCGTGCGGCAGGCGGTGCGGACAGGTATGGCGATTGACGCGCAGATCAACAAATGGTCGCGGTTTGATCGCAAGAATTATTTCTACGCCGATTTGCCGCAGGGCTATCAGATTTCACAGCTTTATCACCCGATTGTTGGCGAGGGTTCAGTCGAGATCAGCTTGGACGAAAAAGACCCTGACGCGCCGGGCAAAACCATCGGCGTTGAGCGCATCCATATTGAGCAGGACGCGGGCAAGCTGATGCATGATCAGCATCCGACGATGTCTTACGTCGATCTCAATCGCTGCGGCGTTGCGCTTATGGAGATTGTTTCTAAGCCTGACATGCGTTCTCCAGCTGAAGCAGGGGCTTATGTCAAAAAGCTGAGATCAATTCTCCGTTATGTCGGCTCATGCGACGGCAATATGGAAGAAGGCTCAATGCGCGCCGATGTGAATGTCAGCGTGCGTAAACCCGGCGCTGAATTTGGCACGCGGACTGAAACCAAGAATGTCAATTCAGTGCGTTTCGTGATGCAGACAATCGAGATTGAGGCGCGGCGTCAGGTTGATGTGATCGAAGACGGCGGCACGATTGTGCAGGAAACGCGTCTGTTCGATCCTGACAAGGGCGAAACCCGGTCAATGCGGTCAAAGGAAGACGCGCACGACTATCGCTATTTCCCCGATCCTGACTTGCTACCGCTTGAGCTTTCGGAAGAGTTTCTTGAGCAGTGCAGGGCGAGCTTACCCGAACTGCCCGATGCAAAACGCGCGCGCTACACCGGCGAACTGGGGCTGTCGTCTTACGCGGCGGCGGTCATTACCGCTGACGTTGAAACCGCGCGTTGGTTTGAAGCGCTGCTGGCAGAAGGCGCCGAGGCCAAGGCGGGGGCGAACTGGCTGACGTCAGACCTGTTTGGCGCGCTCAATCGCCTTGGCAAATCGATTGAGGATAGCCCGGTTAGTGCGACACAAGCGGCTGCGCTGCTTGATTTGGTCAAAGACGGTACACTTTCTGGTTCGCTTTCAAAGCAAGTGTTTGAGATCATGCTCGAAACCGGAGATGATCCAGCAAAAATTGTCGAAGAAAAAGGCTTGAAGCAGACAAGCGATACTGGCGCGATTGATACGGTAATCGCAGGCATTCTCGCCGCGAACGCAGACAAAGTCGAACAGTATCGCGGCGGCAAGGAAGCGCTATTCGGCTTCTTCGTTGGTCAGACGATGAAAGCAATGGCGGGCAAGGCAAATCCGCAGGTTGTTAATGAGTTGTTGAAAAAGGCGCTTGCTGTTTGACCACCGCTCTTGCCCCGTAGCGCAGCCCTGTTATAGAGCCGCGCCTTGAGAGTATGCGCGCGGGCGTGGCGAAATTGGTAGACGCACCAGATTTAGGTTCTGGCATTGAGAGATGTGGGGGTTCGAGTCCCTTCGCCCGCACCAGCCTTGTCAGTTATGGCAGG
>JANOXQ010000068.1:0-2563 GCA_031418495.1 Sphingomonadales bacterium | reverse complement strand
TGGCACTTCATCTGAAGGATCAGGCCTTGCTCATTATGTGTTTGATGGTGCCGTACTTCCGTTGCCTTGGGCTGATCAACCCGAAAGCAGGGGGCCAGCGCTTTATGTGCATCACGAATTAATTACTGCGCGCTACGTAATTGTTCACGTTCGTCAGGCCGAAGGGCAGCCGCTTCAGATTGGTAGGTTCATCATCGGCAAGGCGCTTCGGCCCTTCTATAATAAGGAGCGCGGGGCACAGCGCATACCCATCGACAGCGGATCAAGAACCCGACTATCGGACGGCAGTTTAAGCACCGTTGCAGGCAAGTTGATAAGCGGTTTCAAATGGGTGTTCGGAGACCTCAGCGAAGCCGAAGCAAACGCCCTCTGGGGCATCGTCCTCAGACGCCGAACAACCGAGCCAGTGCTCGTAATTGAGGATGCAGAAAACCTCTCGGCCGAGAGTGTTCACTACTGCACACTGATCGATCTACAGCCCTACACAAGGCTCGATCCACGCAAGACAAGGTGGGAACTATCGGCCGAGGATTGGCTATGATCAGGCGGTCTAAAATTTAACATAATCTGGTTAGTTTACATCAATGTCAGTAGCTAATTATTGTCGTTATTTTTTGTCGCGTTACAATGGCACCACGGTCCTTCGATGCCATCTGTGACGCACTCATAATCATCCTCGAAAAGTTTAAAATAACTGTATGCTCAAATTACATCCGTCACTCGGATATATGCGGATGTAATCGAAACTGAGACTAATGGCCCGGCCTTCTGCGTTGCCCAAAAAAATGGGGCGGCCGTGAAGCCGCCCCGGAGTTTTGAACGCATTAACAGTTAATCATGGATCTTACGGCGGAAGGTTTCTGGCAGGAAGAGCAAGCCGACAACCACGGTCAGTCCAGCGATCACGATTGGATACCAGAGGCCGTAGTAGATATCACCCGTCGCCGCGACCATGGCGAACGCCGTTGTTGGCAGGAAGCCGCCGAACCAGCCATTGCCGATATGGTAGGGCAATGACATTGAGGTGTAGCGGATGCGGCTAGGAAAGAGCTCAACCAGCATCGCGGCAATTGGGCCATAAACTGCGGTCACCAAAAGCACGAGGTAAGTCAGAATAGCGACCACCAAGGGCTTGTTGATTTCTTCGGGGTTTGCCTTGGCAGGATAGCCAGCCGTTTTAAGCGCCGCTTTCACATTATCCTGAAATGCGGTGATCGCTGCCTTTCTGTCGTCACCGGTCACTTTGTTTGGATCGGGGGCAGTAAAGGTTTCCACGCCAATTTTGATCTGTGCGATTGTGCCAGGTGCGCCGTCGGTTTTGGAATAGCTCACCGCATTTTTGGCGAGCAGTGATTTGGCAATATCGCAGCTTTTGGCGTCGAATTTATTCTTGCCGATGGGGTCAAATTGCAGCGAGCATTCATCATGATTGGCAATGACGGTAACGGGCGCTGTCGCTTGCGCCCTTGTCAATTGCGGGTTGGCCGCGTCGCTGAGTGCATCGAACGCAGGGAAGTAGGTGAGCGCCGCCAGCGCACAGCCCGTCAGGATGATCGGTTTACGTCCAATCTTATCTGACAACCAGCCAAAGAAGATGAAGAACGGCGTGCCAATTGCCAGCGCTATCGCGATCAAAATGTTCGTCGTCGCGCCGTCTACCATCAATGTCTTTTCAAGAAAGAAAAGCGCATAGAATTGCCCCGTGTACCAAACAACGGCTTGTCCAGCGACCGCACCGAGTAATGCGATGAGAACCCATTTCGCATTCTTCCACTGACCAAAAGCTTCGGTGAGCGGTGCTTTCGATACAGTGCCTTCATCCTTCATTTTTTGAAAGACGGGGCTTTCGGCCAATTGCATACGGATCCACATCGAAACGCCGAGCAACACAATCGAGACGAGGAACGGCACGCGCCAACCCCAATCCTTAAACGCATCTTCGCCAAGATAGGTGCGTGTTCCGATGACGACCAAGAGTGCTGCAAACAAACCAAGCGTGGCGGTGGTTTGGATGAAGCTGGTGAAAAGCCCTCGCTTATCATCGGGGGCATGTTCGGCCACGTAGGTCGCTGCGCCGCCATATTCGCCGCCGAGCGCAAGCCCTTGGATCAACCGCATCACGATCAGCAAGATCGGCGCCATAACACCAATCGTAGCATAAGACGGCAATAGCCCAACCACAAAGGTTGAAAGCCCCATCAACCCCATAGTCACCAGAAATGTATTTTTACGACCGACCATATCGCCGACCCGACCAAACACGAGCGCACCAAAGGGACGAACCGCGAAGCCAGCGGCGAAGGCTGCCAATGCGAAAATGAAACCCGTAGTTTCATTCACGCCTGAGAAAAACTGCGCCGAGATGATACTGGCAAGCAGGCCGTAGAGATAGAAATCATACCATTCGAAAATTGTGCCTAATGATGACGCGGTGATAACAAGGAATTGGCTTTGCTTTTCCTTCTTCTCACCCGTGATCTCGTCATATGTCGTAGCCATTGAGACTCTCCTCTTTCATTCGATCATTTTGACTAGAAATTATACTGCGCTGAAAATTGCGCCC
>JANOXQ010000067.1:0-46597 GCA_031418495.1 Sphingomonadales bacterium | reverse complement strand
GCGGTGCCCAAGCGAGCCGCGCGATGGGCTGGCTGCGGAAATTTGTCCGCCCTGCAGCCCAAACCAAGGAATGGACAAAGTGGAGACCGCCGGCGCTCGTGCTGCTGCGCTTTCGCCCCGACCAGACCTCTGCCACCGCGCTGCGACGGGATAATCCCGATTGGCACAGCGCTTTTTCCCCACAGCCAGTGCGCGATTCCGTAACGCGCCATATGATCGATTGAGGCCAATTTTGCCCGTAACCGCAACCCCTGAACCCGTGGCTGATGCCGCAGTAGACAGTGTAGACGCCCTCCACGCCATGATCCTCGAATCGCTTGATGATGATCAGGCGGTTGAGATGATCACGATCCCGCTTGCTGGAAAATCGTCGATTGCCGATCATATGGTGATCGCCAGCGGGCGCTCGACGCGGCAAGTCGCCTCAATGGCTGAAAAGCTCGCGCGGCGGATCAAAGAGCAGTTTCACCGCAATCCCCGCATTGAGGGGCTGCCAACGGCTGATTGGGTGCTGATTGATGCGGGCGATGTGATCGTCCACTTGTTCCGCCCTGAAGTGCGCAGCTTCTATAATCTTGAGCGCATGTGGTCGTTCGGTGATGCGCCGCTTGCTCCAGAAGCAGCTTGAAACTTTAGCGGCTTGAAACTTCACATTGTTGCGCGCGGCAAAATGGGCCGCTGTGCCGAGGCTGAACTGATTGCGCGTTATGCCAGACGGATAAGCTGGCCGTTCCAGATAAGCGAACTGCCTGATCAGGGCGGCAAGCCTCCACTACTGCCACCGGGTGTCGTCATCATCGCGCTTGATGAAAGCGGTGAACAGCTTGGTTCGTCCGAACTGGCAAAACGACTGAACGATTGGCGCGATAGCGGCGTGCGTGAAGCGCGTTTTCTGATTGGTGCTGCAGACGGGTTGACCAACGAAGATCGAGAGGGCGCAAGTCTGCTGCTGTCATTTGGCCGTGCAACCTGGCCACACATGCTCGCCCGCACGATGCTTGTCGAACAGCTATGGCGCGCGACGAGCATCATCGCAGGGCATCCTTACCACCGAGAGGGTTAAAAGAAGCGCTTTGCCCTACTTCCCTCTTTGCAAATCACCCTCTAAGCGAAATCAATGTTGACTGTAGAACAAGCAAGCGACCGTGTGGTCGATTTAGTAACACGCGCACGGCGCGCCGGGGCGGACGCGTCGGATGTATTTTATTCTGGCGAGGCCGCGACGCAGGTTTCGATGCGGTTGGGCGCGCTTGAGGATGTCGAGCGATCCGAAAGCGAAGATATCAGCGTGCGGGTGTTCGTCGGCAAACGCTCGGCAAGTGCATCGACCGCTGATTTTTCGCCTGCTGCGCTGACGGCGCTGGCTGAACGTGTTGTTGCGATGGCGCAGGAAGCCCCTGAAGATGCATTCGCCGGATTAGCACCTGAGGAGCTTCTCTTTACAGATCCGTTGCCCAAACTGGATATTGATGATGGAGCTGATGTTTCGCCTCAGCGGCTACGTGAGCAGGCCTTGATTGCCGAAGATGCAGCGCGCGGCGTTCGCGGCGTCACCAACAGTCAAGGTGCTGGTGCCAGTGCCGGGCGCACAATCCGCGCGCTTGCCACCAGTCACGGCTTTGTTGGCGCTTATTCGGGATCAAGCCATTCGCTTTCGGCGAGTGTGATTGCGGGCGACGGCGACGGCATGGAGCGCGACTATTCCTATCATTCGGTGCGCCATTTGAAAGACCTTGAAAGCGCTGCCAGCATTGGCAAATTGGCGGGTGAACGCACGGTGATGCGGCTCAATCCGGTTAAACTCAAAAGCGGGCCAATGACGGTCGTTTTTGATCCGCGTGTTGGCAATAGTCTCCTCGGCCATCTTGGCAGCGCCATTTCGGGTGGCGCAATTGCGCGCAAGACAAGCTTTCTTCTGGAAATGCTGGGTAAATCGATTTTTGCGGCGGGCGTCTCAGTGATTGATGACCCACTTCGCCTCCGTGGCATTGGGTCGCGGCCTTTTGATGGCGAAGGCCTTCCCAAAAAGGTGACACATATTATTGATGAGGGCGTGTTGACGGGCTGGTTGCTTGACTCAGCCTCGGCGCGTCAGCTTGGTACGCTCCCGACCGGCCATGCAACACGCGGGGCGGGTGCGCCATCGGTTGGTCTGAGCAATGTCCATATGACGGCAGGAGCGCTGTCTCCGGCGGAGCTGATGGCGGACATTAAAAATGGCATTTACGTCACTGACCTGATCGGCATGGGTGTTAATGGTTTGACGGGCGATTACAGCCGAGGGGCATCGGGTTTCGTCATTGAAAATGGAGAGCTGAAAGGGCCAGTCTCTGAAGTGACGATCGCTGGCAACTTGATTGATATGTTTGCCAATCTCAGCGCCGCCAATGATCTTGAGTTTCGCTATTCAAACAATGTTCCAACCATTCGTATCGACGGCATGACCCTTGCCGGAGACTGATTCGCGCCTTGCCGCTGTCCGCGCAATTGCCATTGAGGCAGGTGCAATGGCGATGGCCAAATGGCGCGGTGATTTTGCGCAGTGGGATAAATCGCACGATAATCCGGTAAGTGAGGTTGATCTGGCGGTTGATGCGTTTCTGCGAGAGCAGTTGTTCAGGCTTGATCCCGAGGCAGGTTGGCTTTCGGAAGAAACCGCCGATAGCGCCGAACGGCTGATGTGTCCGCGCGTCTGGGTTGTTGATCCGATTGATGGCACGCGTGA
Source organism: Sphingomonadales bacterium (assembly GCA_031418495.1). Taxonomy (GTDB): domain Bacteria; phylum Pseudomonadota; class Alphaproteobacteria; order Sphingomonadales; family Sphingomonadaceae; genus Aquisediminimonas. The sequence continues at coordinate 43,872 of JANOXQ010000067.1, read as the reverse complement.
CTTTGTAAAGGGCAGACGCGGCTGGGCGGTTTCAATTGCGCTGGTAGAGGGCGGACGCCCTCTGATCGGTGTGCTTGATGCGCCCGCACGCGGAGAACATTGGTGGGCGGTGGCGGGAGAGGGCAGTCACCGCAACGATGTTCGCCTGACCGCAAGCCGTCGCGCGGATCTTGTGGGCGCGCGGGTTCCTGCCGATATGTTGGCGGCGGTTGATAGCGACCTGACCTGTGTTGATCGGCCCAATTCAGTGGCATTGCGGATCGGCATGGTTGCAGCGGACGAGGCGGATCTTCTCGCCACGCTGCGCTGGGGCAGCGAATGGGATATTGCTGCTGCTGCGTTGATCGCGGAAGAGGCAGGCGCAACCGTCACCGATGCGCGCGGGCAGACTATTCGGTATAACTCAACCAAAGGTGAGGCATTCGGCGTGCTCGCGACGAGTCCGGACATTCACCGGGCTGCTGTTGCGAGGCTGGCAGACCGCGCTGCACTGGCGATTGTAAGATAGGCAATGAGCGATCCAACGACTATCAACCGTCTTTACGGGCGGCGCTCAGGGCATAAACTTCGGCAGGGACAGGCAGCATTGCTTGATGAACTGATGCCGAAAATTGCGGTGCCCGGCGGTCGGCTTACAGCCGAGCGGCTGTTTGGTGATGATCGCCCACTTGAGCTTGAGATTGGTTTTGGTGCTGGCGAACATTTGGCTGAGCAGGCGGCAATGCGCCCGAACTCTGGCTTCATCGGATGTGAACCGTTTCTCAACGGGATTGTTGGCGCGCTTGTTCATGTTGATGAGCGGGGGCTGAGCAACATTCGCCTTCACATGGGTGACGCGCTTGATGTGCTTGCGCGGCTGCCTGATGCGTCGCTTGACTGTGTCTACCTCCTCCACCCCGATCCTTGGCCAAAGGCGCGCCATGCCAAGCGGCGGATGATGAACCCCGGCCCAATTGACCGAATCGCGGCGAAGCTAAAACCCGGCGGCGAATTTCGCTTTGGCACTGATCATGCCATCTATGTCCGCTGGGCGATGATGCAAATGAACCGGCGGCGGGATTTTGTCTGGCAAGTGAGCGGCCCGCAGGATTTCTTGACGCGCCCCGACGATTGGCCCGAAACCCGCTACGAACGCAAAGCGCGCACAATTTACGGGCATGAAGTCTGGTACTTTAAATTTTGGCGTATTTAAGGGTAGCTCTAGCATAGAAAAACCGTGCAATAGCAATGGTTTATATACCTTATCCTTCTCGACCCTTGGCGTTGATTTCCGTCTAGGTGATTGCTGGAATGCATGGTTTGGAGACCAGATTATGGCAAGTGGAAGGATTACGAAACGGTCAGTCGATATCCTGATTTCATAGTGAATCGTCTTGTGATTGTTGGAGGCGATGTGGTTTAAGTTGCAGTGCCATTGGGATATTGTGCAGCACGGCATAGTATTTTTCTCCAGCTTTGCCATGGGGATGTTGCGGATAGACTCCAACAACCGTCTGTGATTGAATGAGTCGACCATGCTAGGGTTGCAAACTCTAAGGCTTAGAATGATTGCTATGGATCACGCCGATGGACTTTGCGGGCGTCGCACACCGCGAAGTTATCTGCAAACACCCGAGCAATCTCAGGCTTGAGTGCAATATCGCGCTGCGGCTATACAGAACAGCGAGAGGGATCCCGGCGCTCTGCGACATGCTTGTGATAGGTGGAAGAGGGCATGAAGGAAATCCACGATCTGCGGTATCAGCGATCCGATTGGCGGCAGCCCATTGCAGATCGGCTCGACCCCTTATCTGGCCTGTGAGAAGCCCGGTTATCATCGATAAACACGATCATCGCTTGAACGGGCTGTCAAGCGCTCGATCCTCTGCCATGCTCCGCATGGCCTGCGCTGCCTCACCCTACGCAAAATATGCTGATGCTTTCCGCAACGTCACGTTGGCTTGGCCCAACTCCCGGTTCTCGCGTTCCAGCGCCTTGAGCTTCTCGGCCGTATCAGTCAAAATGCCAGCGAGCTTGCGGCTGTCGATATCAGCCCACTTAACCCACTCGGGAAGTCTGCGGTGCACAGCCGATCTACTCTACCACCGAAGCCACGGCAGTCCACCGCGACGGATAATCGCTCTCGCGATCCAAAACCATCCATACCGCTCAGGTCCAAACTTCAAGTGAAAATTTGTTCGGTGTCTTGCTGATAGTAGGCCCTTCTTCTCAGGAGTTCGGGTCTCTTACAATCCAGGGCCCTTCCATTCCATCCTCTACGGAACAAGGGCTTTGATGACCCCTTTATGAAAGTGCAGCTTCACCACGTAAATTTTGCATCAGCCAGCGCGCAAAATTGCCGATGACTGAGCGGCTTTCGGCTGCTATCTTTACGCGCCCTGGGATTACCTGAATCAAGCCTGCGGCATTTTGATCCAAGCGTTCGGCGACAAACCGCGCGCGGTATACCGGTTTATGTGGTTTCAGCATATCATCATCCTTATCAACCGCGATTGGCCCGCCGTTGGTTGATGCAAGCATTGGCTGATCAAGGCTTTGTGAGGCGCTGTTGGCGCGTTCAACCAGTTTGGCGCGCAGCGAAGCCTGCGCAGCATCATTGGAGATAAACCGCGCCAATGTGCCGTCCGAAAGCCGCTGGACATCGGCCTCATCCACAAAGGCTTGAATATCATATTGGCCCGGCGTCACAATACGCATGATTTGTTCAGCACCGTCAACCCAGCGTCCGGCGTGCATTTCTGGCACAAGGTCAATGATCCTGCCCGCCACTGGCGCACGCAAAACAAATTTTGCCTGCCGTTGTTGATACCCTGCAAGTGCGGCGCGTTCGGTCGCCAGTTGCCGTTCAAGCACAGCGCGGTTGGCAAGATCGGTTGCGTCAGAGGCTGCACGGTTGAGTTGCAGTTCGATCCGATTGACATTGATTTGCCGCATCTGTTCGTCGCGGGCGAGTTCAGGCGAGATGAGTTGGGCAACGGGGGTGCCGACGGCAACATCCTGACCGTTGCGAACGAGGATTTTTTCAATCTGCGCCGGGTCTCCCGCGACAATCGGTGCGGCGGCAATCGTCGTCAGCACGGCAGGCGCTGAAACATGCCGATCAATCGGGATGATCAGCGCGATAGCCAAGGCCGCAGCCACCCAACGCCAGCGACGCCCACGCGTGCTTGCCATGATAATATCCTTTCTTTTGGCCCATTCATTCAGTTCATTGAAGATCGGCCGGACGATGAACACCGCCATTTCGACGGCAAATAAGATGATCCCAAGCGCTTTGAAAAACATGTAATAAACCAGCACCGCAATCCCGAGGAACAGAAAGAAGCGGTAGATCCACGTTAAAAATGCATAGATGATTAAGCCGCGCTCTAGCGGTTTGGGCATATGTTCGGGGCGTTCCTCGCTCAACGCGAATAACGCCTCGCGCAACCACCACCGCCCTAGCGCGAAAGATCGGTTTTGCAGATTGGGCACACCAATCAAATCGGACGCGATATAATAGCCATCAAAGCGCATGAATGGATTGAGGTTGATTGCAAGGCTCATGAGCCAGCTTGAGGTTGCCAGCACAAAGGCTGCGCTGCGGACTGTGCCATCGGGCAGGATCAGCCAGAGCATCGTCGCGATGCTTGCGACCATCAATTCAGCCGACACCCCCGCGATATCAATCATCAGCCGCTTGCGCCGCGATGTCAGCCGCCAAGCCGCAGTCGTATCAGTATAAAGCACAGGCATCATTACCAGAAAGCTGACCCCCATTGCGGGCACCCGGCAGCCGAAGCGCGTTGCCGTATAGGCATGGCCCAATTCATGGATCACCTTCACACAGCCAAGCCCGACGCCGTAAGCAATCAGCCCTTCAATACTGAAGAAATAGGCGAAGGACGCCAGAAAACCGTCCCACTGACGCGCCACCAGAAACAGCCCAACAAGCGCGAGCGCTGCAAAGGCAAGCAGCACCGGCTGGCTCCATAAAAAACGGACACGTGGCAAAGTCCGTTCCAGGAAGCCAGCGGGATTAACCAGCGGAATCCGCACAAAGAGATAATGGTCAACCAACCAGCGCCACCACTCTTTTTTTGCCATCGCGCGCTGACCCGCAAATGTCTGCGCAGGATCACCTTCGGGGCGTAACGTGAGATTGTTGGCGGTTGAAAATTGGAGAACGCTTGCAATCGCGGCTTCGCTCTCCGCGTCATTCAGGCCGTCGGCGGCAAGCCCGGCGCGCATCGTGCCCAATGTGCCTACCGACCACAGCGAAAAGACCCGCATCTCAAGCCGACCGATTTGGAAAAAAGCATGTCTGACCGGATCAAATAACGTCCAGCTTGGCGCACCCGTCACCAGCGGCGCGCCGGGTTCGATCCGCAATTCCTGTCGAAGACGCGGCAAAGTAGGATCGATGGTGACGTCCATCGCTAAAAACCGATATATTGGCGGAAACTGGCAATCGGGCGTTTGAACAGGGTATAGGCAAAGGGTGCCCAGCGACCATAGACTTTTGCCGTGCCGCGCGATCCGATGCGGGGCCGGGCGTTCACTGGCTTTGCCGTCAGCGCAAAGGCAAGCACGCCCTCGGTGGTCTGCCGCGCCTGATAGCTCGCGGTTTGCAGCCGCGCATCGATCGCCCAGAATGGCTGACTATCAAGCCAGAGCGTGACCTTTGATCCTGTTTCAAGCGCCATCTGCGCACGCGTTGGCAAATCAATCCGCAGCGCAACATCGTCAGGATCGGCAACCTGCATAATCGGTTCGCCGACATTGACGGCGCGCCCCTCCCAATCCTTACGATCCGTGTAGAGCGCGATGCCGCCGCGTGGTGCGACAACCTGAGTCTTGGTCATCATGTCGCGCGCATAAGCAAGATCAGCCGTGGCGACTTGTGCCTCAGCCTGATTGATACCAATCTCACGCGCCTCTTCGGCTTTGCCAAATGCCGCCGTTGTGCTGCGTTCAACCCGTGCTTCGGCAACTTGCGATTTTTGGGTGGCGACGCTTTGTTCATTTCTGAACTTGATATCATCAAAACGCATCAGCAATTGCCCCTGGCGCACGCGCGCATTGGGCGAAACGTCAATCGTTGAGATTACCCCCGAAATCGGCGCTGTGATGACAAAGGGGCGGGCGGCGACAACTTCAACGGGGGCAAGTGCGGTCATTTGTACAGGGAACAGCGCAATCGCGGTCGCGAGCACGAAAATGCCTTTGCGTTCCTTCGCGCCGATCTTAGCAATGCGGTTGACCGGGCGATTGGCGGTGAGCGCACACCAGCCATGCGCTGCAGTTTCGCCGACGCGTTCAAGCCGCACCATCTCGGTCGCATCAAGCGGGGTAGTTCGTGCGAGCAGCAAGCCGCCGAAGATTTGGCCATCGCGGTTTTTGAGGGGATGCCAGTGGAAAGAGTGGAAGGGGTAATCATCAAAAGCGCCGGACTCGGTGCCCGCATCAAAACCAATTGACTGAGCAAGCCCACCGCCCTCAGAGAGAGATTTAATACGCTTTTCAATGGCTTGGATCAGGGGGGTATGCCGGTCAACCACCGCCATGCTCGATACGGCTTCAACCGTCATCGCATCGCCAAGCCGGGGCTGACGAAGAATGAAAAGCTGATCATGATCAACGATCCGCCGCGTTTCGTTGGCGACGTAATAAATAAGCTCGGGCACCGTAGCCAGCCGCCGCAATTCGCCTTCAAATTGGAGAAGGTCAGCAAGCGTTGGCTGTGCTAGCGTTATGCCGCGCTGGATTGGGATTGGGATCGGCTGCGGTGCCAGCGCCAGATCAGGCTGGCTTGCCATCGCCCGCTTGCTTTTCAAACTGCGCAGATCCGCTCATTCCCGGAAGGATGACCGCACCGCTTTCGGGCTTGATTGAGCCTGTGATGCGGATGGTTTTGCTCACCGGATCAACTGACGCGCCAAGCCGCATGACTGAGCCTTGCACCGTCTGCCCGGTTTCCTCGATTTTGAAAGCGAAGGGTTCGCCAGGCTTGAGCCATGTCAGCCAGTTGCTCGGGACGATCAGTTGCACCTCAAGTGCGCCTGACCCTTGAATTTTCATGAGCGGCTGGCCCGAAGCGGCAACATCATGTGGATGTGCCATCAGTTCAACCACTTTGCCTGAAAAAGGCGCGTAGACCGCACATTGGCTAAGCTGCGCTGTAACCGCATTGGCTTCGGCTTGGGCTTTGCCGAGATTGGCCTTGGAGACGCCGACTTCATTCTTGCCAACGGCCTCATAGGCATCCAGCTCAACATTGGTGTCATAGGTTTTGCGATATGCTGCCGTCGCTGCGTTGGCGGCAGCAAGCTGCGTCCGCTGGATTGAGCAATCAAATGAGGCGAGCAGCGCGCCACGACCAAAGCTTTGTCCAGCTTTATAAGGCATGGAAATAATCCCAGCGGTTAAGCGCGATGCGATAACGGCTTCATTTTGTGAGGAAATTACCCCGCGCACTTCGTCAAGCGGCTTGTCTGCAACTGGTGATACAACGGCAACCTGCGCAGGCGCTGGTGCGCCTACAATTGGTGCGGGTTCGGCCCACTGCGTTGTCGTTTGCGAAGAGGCGATTGTCGCCGAAACACCGACCACGCCAACCACGGCTGCACCAAAGATCAGCGCACGGTTGTGCTTTGTTTTAGGCGGCGCTGGCCCGTTAACAGATATGGTTACTGCTTCATTATGATCGGCAGCATCGGGCGTAAGATGTATAGCCATAACGGCCTCCTTATTATCGAACCAAATTAGTCGAGCTTGAGTGCGGTTTCGCGCTTTTGCCAAAGACCCGACAGGGCTGCGCTTAGCGCTGACACGCTTTCACGGCCCGTGATGTTAGGCGCGAATTCATCGATCCCCATTGATGCAAACAGGTTGGCGTAAGAATTCTGTGCTTCGGCATAGGCGATGTCATATTTGACTTCGGAGACGAGCGTATTCATTTCCTCACGCAGCAAAGTTTGCTGGCTCATCGCACCGGCCTTATGCCCTGCACGAATTTGGTACATGATCTTATTCTGCACCGCGTGATGATGTTCAGCGGTATCAAGTTCAGTCGTCAAATGGCCAAAGCGAGCGCGGGCCACATGCACCTGCGTCATCACCGCCATGGTAAGCGCGAGTTCGCGCTGACGAAGCAGTTCATCAGAGGCTTTGATGGCTTTTTTCTGCGCGGGCAGTTTGAAGAGATTGAGGACGTTCCAACTTGCGCGCGCGCCAAGTGATGTCCAATCATTATTGAACAGAAAGTCATTTGAATCGACATTGACGCCAAGGACTGCGCGGAAACTTGGAAGTGCGCTGAGCAGTGCCGCGTCCATTTCCTTGCGACTGATCCGCTGACGATAGCTGACTTCGCGAAGTTCGGCACGATTGCGCAGCGCTGTCATCATCATCTCTTCGCCAGCAGCCGAAACCGTTGGCAAAGCCTTGGTACGTTCAGGCAAAACGAGCGAGAATTCGGTGCCGGGTTTCAAATTCATAAGTGCGGCAAGCTGCGCCTTAGAAATCATCAATTCGCGCTGAAGACGGCGGATTTCGGCCTGTATCTCAACCAGTTCGCGTTGGTAAGTGAGCGCAGTCAATGGTGCCGACAACCGCCGTTCGGCAAGCCGTTCAGAGTTTGTCAGTGTCGTTGAAACGCTCTTTTCAAGCTGGCCAAGTTTTTCGAGCAAACGTTCTGCGCTCACCGCGCGCCAATAGGATGTGCGGACATCCTCAATAATGCGATTGGCAACCTTGCGGCGGCGCTCCATCGAAATCAGCACTTCATCGGCACGCTGTTGCGCACGGATATAGGATAAGCCGAAATCAAGCACGTCCCAGCTGAGTGACAAATCACCTGAAAAATTGCTTTTTTCTGAAGAGGTTGACGGCTCAAGCGACTGTCTGCGGGTCAGCAGTGAAAGGCTGCTCGCACCCGAAAAATTGCTGCGGCTATAGTAGCCGCCCGAGGCGACAAGCTGTGGCAGCATATCGAATTTGGCAACGTTGAGTTCGCGCACTTTGAGCGCTTCCTCCATCATCTCAACCTTATAATCGAGATTATATTTGAGCGCGCGCGCCATCGCATCATAGAGGTTAATCGAAGCCACTACAGGCTCCTGATTAGCGGTCACATCAACCGCGTTTTGCTGCGCGCGCATGGCGATTTCAGAAGAAGAAACCGGCTTTGGTGTTACGGAACACCCACTGAGCAAAGCAATGGTTGCGACCCCGATGATGATGCGACTTTTCATATCAATTACTCCGACACTTAGGTCTTATTTACTATGGTTAATGGGTAGGCTGCTAATCGTTAAAAATCGGTAAATGTTTACGCCGCAAATGCGTTGGCGATGCGCGCCGACTCAGTTGAAGCGAGCGCCTCAACCTGCGCCACCGCCGCACCGAAGGGCAGCAACTGGCTAACCCGGTCAGCCGTTTTTCCAATCTTTTCATCAAGTTGGATCTCGCCTGTGGCCCCTTGGACAAGCACAGGAACCTCGATCACTTTGCCATCAGCGCGCACCGCACGAACGATCAAATGAATTTCTTCGGCATCAACCGGACGCTCAATAATCGCCAACCCGCGCGCATCCATCTTAATCCATTCGGGCAGTGCCGAGCCGTCGCGCATCCGCAACTGATATTCGGTGATGCGCGGATCGCCGTCCTTTCCGATATCGCGCACCTCCATGTAAACCACACGGTTACGCACCACTGATTCAATCATGATCTGACCATTGGCGGCGGTGAGTTCACGTACCGAGAAGCCGGTCAGGCTTTCTGCAATGAAATCACCAAAGCGTGGGTCAAAGAGTTTTTCAGCGCCAAATCTGAGATCGCGGATGCGGTCAATCCACTCAACCACTTGACCGACTGGCTGGCCATCGACGTCAAGCGTACCTGTGCCCTTCAGCGTGCGCAAGCCGTTTACAGCCTCAAGGATTGGCATCCGAACGTTGAGATCAGGCGTGCCATTAAGCGAAGCAAAACCGTTGACCGCATCGAGAATGATCAGCGGGGTGGTGACCAGTCCAGCGAAAGGATCAACTTTGCGATCAATCCGGCCATCATCGTCACCAAATGGATCGGCGCGGTTGAGCAGCGCATTGATGTCAGCACTTGCCTGAGCAACATTGATCGTCACCGTCGAGGTGTTGAACCCGCCTATGCCGTCGCTCACGACATAGGTAATGGTGGCAACGCCATCAAATTCAGGCGGCGCTGTATATGTGATCGTACCGTCAGGATTGATCACGACCGTACCGACTGAAGGCACCGCATTCGTTACGATCAGCGGATTGCCGTCAACGTCACTTGCATTGGCAAGAACCGAAATCCGCGTCGCGGTGCCACCAATCACGGTTAGCATTTCATCACCATCAACCGGGGCGTCATTGACCGGAGTGAGGGTTACCGTGACGGTTGACGTGGCAAAGCCGCCGACGCCGTCGCTCACCCGATAGGTGATGATATCCGTGCCGTTGAAATTGGCGTTTGGCGTGTAGGTGATCCGGCCATCAGGGCCGATGACGATAGTGCCATTGGGTGCCGTTGCCGAAACCACGGTGAGCGGATTGCCATCGGGGTCAGTGTCATTGGTCAGGACATTGAGGCTGACGGGCATATCTTCATTGGTGGTCGCAGCGTCAGGACGCGCAACCGGCGCATCATCCACTGGACGCACGACGACTGTAACTGTTGTTGTCGTGAGGCCGCCACGGCCATCGCTAACGGTATAGCTAATCGTATCAGTGCCAAAGAAGTTGGGGTTTGGCACATAGCGCAGTGTTCCATCAGGATTGATCGTAACAACCCCGTTTGGCGCCGAGGCTGCCGTGACGGTGAGTGGATCACCATCAGCATCGCGATCATTGGCGAGCACGGGGATCGTGACCGGGCTTTCCTCATTGGTTATCACCTGATCAGGATTTGCCACTGGCGGATCATTGACCGGGGCGACTGTTACGGTGACAGTCGCAGTTGAGAAACCACCATTGCCGTCGCTGATCGTATAAGTAATGGTATCGCTGCCGTTGAAGTTGGCGTTCGGAGTATAGGTGACCGTCCCATCGGGGTTGATCACGACTGAACCATTGCCCGCAACGGCGTTGACCACGCTGAGCGCATCGCCATCAACATCGCTGTCATTGCCAAGCACGGCAATCGTGAGCGGCATGTCTTCAGGCGTTGCCGCGCTGTCATTCACCGCGACTGGCGCATCATTGACCGGGGTCACATTGACCATAACCGTTGCCGTCGCGGTTCCGCCATTGCCATCGCTCACTGTGTAGGTGATCGTGGCTGGCCCGGTAAAATTAGGGGCCGGGGTGAAGCTGGTCGTGCCATCGGGATTGATCACAACCGTACCATTTGGCGATGTCGCAGCCGTGATGGTCAGCGGATTGCCATCGGCATCGCTATCATTGGCGAGCACTGGGATTGTGACGGTCGAATCTTCAGCCGTTGTCGCGGTGTCATTGCCCGCAACCGGCACATCATTGACAGGGGCAACCGTAACCGCGACTGTGGTCGTCGCAAAGCCGCCGGCCCCGTCACTGATCGTATAGGTAATCGTATCGCTGCCGTGGAAATTGGCGTTCGGCGTATAAGTAACCGTGCCATCAGCATTGATAACAACCGTCCCGTTAGGCGCGCTTGCCGAAACGACAGTGAGCGGATTGCCATCAACATCGCTGTCATTGGGCAATACGGCCACGATCACAGGCGTGTCTTCAGGCGTGGTTGCGCTGTCTGGCTGGGCCATAGGCGCATCATTAACCGGCGTAACGGTCAAGCTGACGGTTGCGGTTGATGTGCCGCCATTGCCATCGCTGATCGTGTAAGTGACGCTCGTCATCCCCTTAAAATTGGGGTTGGGAACGAAACGGATCGTGCCGTCGGCATTGATCGTCACTTGGCCGTCGGGTGATGAGGCGCTGGTAATGGTGAGCGGATCGCCGTCAACATCGCTGTCATTGGCAAGCGGCGCAAGCGTTACGGGCGTATCTTCAGCCGTCGTCGCGCTGTCATTAACCGCAACCGGCGGATCATTGCGCGGGGCAACGATGACGGTAACCGTCGCCGTTGATGTGCCGCCATTGCCGTCGCTGATCGTATAAGTGATTGTATCGGTGCCATTGAAATTGGCGTTTGGCGTATAGGTGATAGTTCCATCGGGGTTGATCACGACCGTTCCGTTGGGCGCGGTTGCGCTTGTAACGGTCAGCGGATCGCCATCAATATCGCTATCATTGGTGAGCACCGCCACCATGACTGGCATATCTTCCGCCGTTGTTGCGCTATCGCTCTGCGCAATCGGGGCATCATTGCCAGCGCTGACAGTTACTGTGACGGTCGCAGTCGCTGTTCCGCCATTGCCGTCGCTGATGCTGTAAGTGATTATATCACTGCCGTTAAAATCAGCATTTGGCGTATAACTGATCGTGCCATCAGCATTGATCGTGACGCTGCCATTGGCGGCACTCGCGGTGGTTACGCTGAGCATATCGCCGTCAGGGTCGCTATCATTGGCAAGGACAGCAATCGTCACCGGGAAATCTTCGGCGGTAACTGCGCTATCGTTGACCGCAATTGGCGCTGGGTTGGTAATTGCCCAGTCAAAGCTGGTGCTGACCATGCCGCCATTGCCATCGCTTGCAGTCACGGTGACGCGATAGATGCCGCCATTCACCTGGCTTGCGCCTGCGGCTATGGTTCCACTGATTACACCTGTTGCTGGATCGATGGTAAGGCCACCGGGCAATCCAGCCGCGCTGAAGCTGAGCGTATCGCCGTCAAGATCAGCAAAATTTGCTGCAACTGGAATGTTGATAACCGCGCTATCAACATTGGCGCGCGGTGGCAGAGGTGTTGCCGTTGGCACGTCATTTTGCGTACTAACGGTTATCGTGACGAGCGCAGTTGATGTGCCGCTCTGACCATCACTGATCGTATAAGTGATTGTGTCTATGCCGTTGAAATTGGCGTCTGGTGTATAGGTGAGTGTGCCATCGGGATTGATGACAACCGTTCCGTTGGGCGCACTGGCGAGCGTAACAGTAATCATGTCACCGTCTGGATCGCTGTCATTGGGCAGCACTGCAATATTGACGGGCGTATCTTCGCTCGTCGTGGCGCTATCGTCATTGGCGACGGGTGCGGGATTGGTGATCGTCCAGGCAAAGATGGTTGAAACACTGCCGCCATTGCCGTCGCTTGCAGTCACGGTGACGCTATAGACCCCACCATTCACTTGGCTTGCACTTTGGTCAATCGTGCCCGAGATAATCCCGGTTGCAGGATCGATCATCAGCCCGACAGGAAGCCCGGCTGCACTAAAGCTAAGCGTATCACCGTCAACGTCGCTGAAGTTTGCGGCGGTCGCGATTGATACGCCGTCGGCATCTTGATTGACGCGCGGCGCAAGTGGTGCTGCGACAGGCGCATCATTGCCTGCAGTAACCGATACGGTAACCGTTGCGGTTGAAGTCCCGCCTTCACCGTCACTGATTGTGTATGTAATCGTATCGGTGCCGTTGAAATCGGCATCGGGGGTGTAAGTGATTGTGCCATCGGCATTGATCACAACCGTGCCATTGGGTGCGGTTGCCGCCGTCACAGTCAGCATGTCAGCATCTGGATCACTATCATTGCCAAGCACGGCAATAATCACCGGCGTATCTTCGCCCGTTGACGCCACATCATCAGCCGCCGTTGGGGCAGGATTGCTGACCGTATAGAGGAAGGTGCGGTCAATCGGGATCAGGCCATCGGTGGCCGTAATCGTTACGACATAGACGCCGCCATTGGTCTGGCTCGCGCTATTATTGATGGTGCCGCTGATGAGACCTGTTGCGGGATCAATCGAAAGCCCCGGCGGCAAACCAATGGCTGAGAAAGTAAGCGTATCGCCGTCAAGATCGCTATACAGCCGCCCAAGCGGGATCGATACGGGCTGACCGTCAATTCCGGGGCGATCAGACAGTGGCGGCGCATCGGGCGCATCATTGACGGGGTTGATCGTGATTGTTGCAACCGCCGTTGAGAATCCACCCAAGCCATCCGAAATCGTATAAGTGACCGTCGCGATACCGTTGAAATTGGGATCGGGCCGGAAATTGATGCTGCCATCATCATTGATCGTGGCAGTGCCATTGGTTGCAGATGCGTTTACGACCATTGTTGGAGTCGTTGCATCACCGTCTGGATCAACATCATTGGCAAGCACGCCAAGCCTAATCGGCGTGTCCTCATTGGTGATGAAGACATCATCAACTGCAAGCGGCTGCGTATTGTTGATCGTCCAGGTGAAGAGGGTTGAGACCGTGCCGCCATTGCCATCCGAAACGGTGACGGTAACTGGATAAATGCCATTGCCGCCGGGGCCGCCAGCCGAAGCGATTGCCGAAATCTGGCCTGAAATCAGTCCCGTTGCCGGATCGAACACAAGGCCGTCTGGCAGACCAGTAACGTTGTAGCTGAGCGTATCACCGTCAACATCGGCAAAGGACAGCGCAAGCGCGACCGAAGCAAATTCAAGATTTGAATCGAACAGATCGGGCAAGCCAATCGTCGTCGGCACATCATTGACGGGCGTGACCGTAATCGTGACGGTCGCGACCGAGACGCCGCCCTCTCCGTCACTGATCGTATAGGTGATTGTGTCGATGCCGTTGAAATCAGCGTTTGGCGTATAGGTGATTGTGCCGTCTGGGTTGATGACGACCATTCCGTTTGCCGCATTGGCCTGTGTCACCGTCAGCGTGTCGCCGTCGGGATCAACATCATTGCCCAGCACCGCGATGACGACGGACGTATCCTCGGCTGTGCTCGCAACATCGTTGGTCGCGGTTGGTGCTGGGTTGGTGACTGTCCAAGTGAAGGTTGATGTCGCGGTGCCGCCATTGCCATCGCTTGCTGTGACTGAGACGGTGTAAATCCCGCCCGCAACTGTGCTCGCGCTGTTATCAATCGTGCCGCTGATCACGCCAGTAGCGGGATCAATCGAAAGCCCCGTCGGAAGCCCGGCAACGCTGAACGTCAGTGTGTCACCGTCAAGATCGCTAAAGTTCGCCGCCGTTGGAACCGAAACCGGATCAGCATCAGCATTTGACTGATTGCCAAGCGGGGCATCGACTTGTGGCGCATCATTTGCGGCACTTACCGTCACGATCACAGTCGCAACCGATGTCCCGCCTTGGCCATCGCTGATGCTGTAGGTGATTGTATCGCTGCCGTTAAAATTTGCATTGGGGGTATAGGTGATCGTGCCGTCTGGATTGATCACCACTATCCCGTTCGGCGCGGTTGCCGATGTGACGGTCAGCGGATCGCCGTCGGCATCAACGTCATTCGCGAGCACAGATATGATGACTGGCGTATCTTCGGTTGTTGAGGCAGTGTCATTAGCAGCCATGGGTGCTGGGTTGGTCACTGTCCATGTGAATATCGAGGACACCGTGCCGCCATTGCCGTCGCTTGCGGTAACAGTGACGGTGTAAACGCCGCCGCCGATTTGGCTTGCCGAACGGTCAATCGTTCCTGAGATGATGCCGGTAGCGGGATCAATCACGAGCCCGGCTGGTAAGCCCAAAGCGCTGAAGCTCAGCGTATCGCCGTCAAGATCGCTGAAATTACCAGCGGTTGGTACTGACACGGCATCGGCATCACTATTCGATTGCGGTGGAAGCGGCGCGTCTGCGGTTGGCGCATCATTTTGCGGGGCGACCGTTATGGTGACGGTAGCCGTTGATGTGCCGCCGTTGCCATCGCTGATCGTGTAAGTGATCGTATCAGTGCCATCAAAATTAGCGTTTGGTGTGTAGGTGAGGCTGCCGTCTGCGTTGATCACCACTGTCCCATTGGGTGCGGCGGCGCTTATTACGCTGAGCGTATCACCGTCTGGATCGCTATCATTAGCGAGAACGGATATGATGACCGGCGTATCTTCATTCGTCGTAGCGCTGTCATCCACTGCCGTCGGCGCAGGATTGGTTATCGTGTAAGTAAAGGTTGAACTGACCGTACCGCCATTGCCGTCTGAGGCCGTGACCGTAATTGTGTAAACGCCGCCGCCAATCTGGCTGGCGCCCTTATCAACTGTGCCTGAAATCAAGCCCGTTACTGGATCAATCGATAGACCTGCGGGCAAACCTGTGGCGGCGAACGATAGTGTATCACCGTCAAGATCGCTGAAATTTCCAGCCGTCGGGATTGACGCAGGGGTGCCGTCAACACCGCTTGCATTGGGTAGCGCGCTCACCGTTGGCGCGTCATTGGTCGGCGATACGGTGATTGTCACCGTCGCCGTGGATGTGCCGCCATTACCATCGCTGATCGTGTAGGTGACGGTATCAGTGCCGTTGAAATTGGCATTTGGCGTGTAAGTGATTGTGCCATCGGCGTTGATCACAACTGTCCCATTGGGTACATTCGCCGAAATGACGGTCAACGGGTCGCCATCAGGATCGCTGTCATTGGCCAGCACCGCAACGCTTATCGGCGTATCTTCGGGCGTGGTGGCGCTATCGTTCGTTGCGGTTGGGGCTGGGTTAGTGACTGTCCAACTAAATGTCGTCGAAACGCTGCTGCCGTTACCGTCTGACGCTGTAACCGTCACCGAATAGACGCCGCCGTTCATTTGGCTCGCTGCGCGGTCAATCACGCCGCTGATTACACCCGTTACCGGATCAATCGACAGCCCTGCAGGCAGCCCAGACACGGTGTAGCTCAGCGTATCGCCGTCAAGATCGGCAAAACTGCCAGCGGTTGGCAGCGAAATAGCCGCCGCATCAGGATTATTCTGCGCCGCAACCCCAGTTGTGGTCGGCGCGTCATTTACCGCGCCAACGGTGATCGTCACCGTCGCGGTTGAAAAGCCGCCCATCCCGTCACTGATCATATAGGTCACGGTGTCGGTGCCATTGAAATTGGCGTTGGGGGTGTATATGATTGTTCCATCTGGATTGATCACCACCGTGCCGTTGGGCGCGGTTGCAGATGTAACGGTCAGCGGATTGCCATCTACATCAGTATCATTGGCAAGCACTGGCACGATCACCGGCGTATCTTCGCTCGTTGTTGCGCTATCATTCACGGCAACTGGCGGATCATTCACTGCGTCAACTATGATGTTAACCGTCGCGGTTGACGTACCGCCCATGCCGTCGCTGATTGTGTAAGTGATAGTCGTCGGCCCATTGAAATTAGGGGCAGGCGTAAAGGTGATCGTGCCATCGGGATTGATGATGACGGTACCATTGGGCGATGTCGCTGTAGTTACAGTCAGCGGATCGCCGTCAACATCGCTATCATTGCCAAGCACATTGATCGTGACTGGCGTATCTTCGTTGGTCGTGCTGATATCGTTGACTGCAACTGGCGCGTCGTTGACTGGAATGATCGTTATATTGACCACTGCGGTCGAGCTGCCGCCATTGCCATCGCTGATCGTATAAATGATCGTGTCGCTGCCATTGAAGTTGGTATTCGGCGTGTAGGTGATCGTGCCATCGGCGTTGATGACCACCGTACCATTGCTCGCGATTGCTGCGGTTACGGCCAGCGGATCGCCGTCGGGATCGACATCATTGGGGAGTACCGCGATGACAACGGGTGTATCTTCATTTGTCGTTGCGCTGTCATTGACAGCAGTTGGAGCCGGGTTGGTTACCGTCCAGGTGAAGGTTTCGCTGGTGACCAGCCCGCCAGCATCACGCCCGGTGATGGTCACGCTATAGACCCCGCCATTTGGCTGGCTCGCGCCCCGATCAATCGTGCCAGTGATGACCCCAGTTGCGCTGATCGAGAGACCTGCGGGCAAACCTGTCGCTGCAAAGCTCAGCGTATCGCCGTCAAGATCATCAAAGAAGCTGCTAACATCAACCGAAACCGCCTGATTATCCAAATTGGCGAGGTCAGGCAGCGGATCAGACATTGGCGCATCATTGACCGCACCAACGGTCACAGTGAGCGTCGCGGTTGAAAAGCCGCCATTGCCATCGGTGATTGTGTAAGTGACCGTCGCCGTCCCGTTGAAATCGGGATCAGGTGTGTAGGTCAGCGTGTTATTGCCGTTTATAACGACGGTGCCGTTGGTTGCAACGGCGGTTGTGATGCTGATCGGATCGCGATCAGGATCGCTGTCATTGGCGAGTACGGCAACGGTGACTGCGGTGTCTTCGGCCGTCATCGCGACATCATCATTGGCCAGCGGCGGCACATTCTGGATCGCCCAGATGAAATTGGTCGATACCGTCTGCCCGCTTGGATCGGTTGCAAAGACAGTGATTGTGTAAGGCCCGAATTGCGACGCATCAGGCGTCAGCGTGCCCGTGATCAGGCCAGTCGCTGGATCAATCGAAAGCCCGGGCGGCAGGCCTGTCGCGACAAAAGATAGCGCGTCCCCGTCCACATCGGCGAAGGCACCCGCAACGGGTACTGAAATGGTCGCGCTATCGGCATCATTCTGATTGGGCAGACCAACCGTCGTCGGCGCATCATTGACGGCTGTTACGGTAACCGTGACCGTCGCTGTTGAAACCCCGCCTTCGCTGTCGGTGATCTCGTAAATGATTGTATCGATACCGTTGAAGTCAGCAGCAGGCACATATTGCAGCGATCCATCAGGATTGATGGTGACTGTGCCTCGTCCGGCAACAGCACTTGTTACGGTCAACGGATCGCGGTCAGGATCAACATCATTGGCCAGCACATCAATGCGCTGCGCGGTATCTTCGTTGGTGGTTGCTGTGTCGTTGGTTGCGGTTGGCGTTGGATTGGTGATCGTCCAGCTAAAGGTCGTGCTCGTCGTACCGCCGCGTCCATCGCTTGCGGTTACGGTGATTGAATAAACGCCGCCATTTGTCTGGCTCGCGCTATTATCGATGGTTCCCGAAATAATGCCAGTGGTCGCATTGATCGATAGCCCCGGCGGCAGGCCGGTTGCGCCGTAAGTGAGCGCATCCCCGTCAGGGTCGCTAAATGCCCCTGCTACGGGCAGCGTCACCAACTGGCTATCAAGATTGGTCTGATTGGCAATTGCGCTTGATACCGGCGTATCATTCACATCATTGATAGTGATCCGAACGGTCGCCACGGCTGTGCCGCCTTGGCCATCACTAATCTCATAGGTGATGGTATCGGTGCCATTGAAGCCAGCATTCGGGGTATAGGTTAGTGTGCCGTCGGCATTGATGACGACGCTGCCATTGCCGGCCTGAGCGCTGGTAACAGTCAGCGGATCGCCATCGGGATCGCGGTCATTGCCGAGCACATTGATGATGACTGGCGTGTCTTCATTAGTCGAGGCCGAGTCATTGGTCGCAACTGGGGCTGGGTTGGTTACCATCCAAGCAAAGCTCTGGGTGACAGTCCCGCCGCGTCCGTCGCTTGCGGTCACGCTGACCATATAGACGCCGCCATTCAACTGGCTGGCCGAACGGTCAATCGTGCCGGAAATTAGACCCGTTGCCGGATCTATTGAGAGGCCAGCGGGCAAACCTGTTGCGGTAAAACTAAGCACGTCGCCGTCAACATCGGCAAATCGGCCTGCGATGGATACAGCTACTACATCGGCATCAAGGTTTGTCTGCGGGTCAAGCGGACGCGCGGTTGGCGCATCATTGACAGCGGCAATCGTGACTGTGACCGTTGCGTTAGCGAAACCACCCTGGCCATCGCTGATCCGATAGGTAATTGTATCGGTGCCTTTGAAATTGGGGTTCGGGGTGTAAGTGATTGTGCCATTGGCGTTGATCGTGACGCTGCCGTTTGCCGCACTTGCAGCAACAACGCTGATTGGATCACCGTCAGGATCGCTATCATTACCAAGGACGTTTATGATGACAGGCGTATCTTCATTGGTCGATGCGCTATCATTGGTGGCAATTGGCGCAGGATTGGTGACTGTCCAGCTAAAGCGCTGAGTTGCGGTGAGGCCACCGGCGTCGGTCGCGGTAACGAAGACATTATACACGCCGCCTGCGAGCTGGCTTGCCGAACGGTCAATCGTTCCCGTGATGACGCCTGTGGCCGCATCAATCGAAAGACCTGCGGGTAGACCCACAGCGCTGTAGGCAAGCGTTGTATTATCAACATCAGTAAAGGCGGTTGCGGTAGCAACATTAATCCCGCTTGCTGCATCCAGATTGGTTTGTGGTGGCAATGCCCCAACCGCAGTTGGCGCATCATTGACGGCATTGATCGTAACCATAACACGCGCGGTTGACGTGCCACCCTGACCATCGCTGATGGTGTAGGTAATCGTATCCGTGCCATTGAAATTGGCGTTGGGGGTGTAGGTGATCGTACCGTCTGGATTTATGACGACCCTACCATTTGCCGCAGTCGCAGTGGTGACAGTCAGCGGATCACCATCAGGATCGCGGTCATTGGCAAGTACGGCGACGATCACCGGCGTATCTTCGTTGGTGCTGGCGGTGTCGTTCGCAGCGATTGGTGCCGGATTGGTCACCGTCCAAACGAAGCTCTGAGTTGCACTGAGGCCCGCCGCATCCCGCGCCGTGACGGTTACGCTATAATTTCCGCCATTGACTTGGCTTGCTGAACGGTCAATCGTTCCCGTGATTACGCCCGTCGTCGCGTTGATCGAAAGCCCTGCTGGAAGCCCAGCCGCGCTGTAAGTCAGCGTTGCATTATCAACATCGGTAAAGCCGCCCGCAGTGGCAACATTAATCGCCGACGCCGCATCCACATTGGCTTGCGGTGGCAGCGTGCCTACGCGCACTGGCGCATCATTGACGGCAACCACTGTGACGGGAATCGTCACGGTTGATGTACCGCCTTCGCCGTCGCTGATTGTATAGCTAATCGTATCGCTACCATTGAAATTGGCGTTAGGGGTGTAAGTGAGCGTGCCACCCGCATTGATCACAACAGTGCCATTGGTCGCGCTGGCGCTGATAATGGTCAGCGGATCGCCGTCAGGATCACGGTCATTGGTAAGCACATTAACGGTCGTGCCCGCTGTGTCTTCATTGACCGTAAGCAATGTGTCGTTTGCCGCGATTGGCGCCGGGTTAGTAACCGTCCACGCAAAAGTCTGCGTAGTGTTAAGCCCACCTGCGTCAGTTGCCGTAACGACGACTGAGTAGGCCCCGCCATTCACTTGGCTCGCCGAACGGCTGATTGTGCCTGTGATAACGCCTGTCGCCGCGTTGATCGAAAGACCAGCAGGAAGGCTAGCAGCGCTGTAGGTCAGCGTTGTATTATCAATGTCGGTAAAGGCTTGTGCCGTGGCCACATTAATCGCCGATGCCGCGTCAACATTGGCTTGCGGGCCAATCGTGCCAATGCGCGTCGGCGCGTCGTTTACGGCATTGACGATGACCGCAACCGTTGCGGTCGATGTGCCGCCCCGACCATCGCTGATCGTGTAAGTG
This sequence comes from Sphingomonadales bacterium, assembly GCA_031418495.1. Lineage (GTDB taxonomy): Bacteria > Pseudomonadota > Alphaproteobacteria > Sphingomonadales > Sphingomonadaceae > Aquisediminimonas. The sequence goes on along the minus strand of JANOXQ010000067.1, from coordinate 23,488 downwards.
ATCGTATCGGTGCCGTTGAAATTGGCGTTGGGGGTGTAGGTGAGCGTGCCATTGGCATTGCGCACGACCGTCCCATTGACTGCGGCTGCAGCGGTGACGGTGAGCGTATCGCCGTCAAAATCAATGTCATTGGCAAGGACATTAATCGTCGTTCCGGCAGTGTCTTCATTGGTGACAAGCGTTGCATCATTGGTTGCGACCGGCGGATCGTTGACCTCAATCACCCGGATCGTCGATGTCGCAAGATTGCTGACCAAAGTACCATTGGTAAAGGAAACCGTCACATTGCGATCAACCGTGGCTGGCCGTTCGGTTGTGTTGCGGAAGGTGATCGCGCCAAGTGCAGCCTGATACTGTGCAGCGGTGCCAGCGCCGGTAAGCGTAACAATCACCTGCCCAGCGGTTGCTGTATTGACCATCGCCGTAATGCCCGCAGGCAAAGTTCCGATCGAAAGCAAATCGCCGGTTTGGGCGTTGGTCAGCGTAATCGTTGCGCGCTGAACCGATCCAATCGGATTGGTGATGTTGATATCAGCATCGCCAATCGTAACTGCCGAACCATTTTCGATGAAGGTGCGCGTGGCGGCTGATCCTGTCGCAGTGCTGTTATTGGCATCAAGGTCAAGGCGCGGGATTGAAACCTGTGTGGCAGTGGCCGTGAAGGCGAAATCATTATCACCGTCATGGCTAAAGCCTGCCTGCGTTGCCCCGGCTGTGAATAGATCATAGGTGATCGTGAAGCCGGATGTCGCAACATAGTTGAGCCTGATCGCCGAAATCGGCAGCGGCGGGTTCGCCAATTCATTTTCTGTGCCCGAAACCGTAATCAAACCGGGCGTATTTAGCACCTCGATATCGGTTGTGCCATCAAGGGTATAGGCCGACAATGTGTTTGTATCAACGCGAATGCGTTCGCGACTATTTGGGTTGCCACCTACCCCATCAATGTCAGCAATGCTGTAGGTAACATCGCCCTCAATCAGGATATTCGTGCCTGCAATAAACGTTTCCCAACGAATTTCAGCAGAAACTAACCCCGTTGCGGTGCCAGCAACCACTAGGAATGCTGGATTGTCTGACGCTGCCACTGGCCGGTCAAACTGAACCGAAGCCCCTGACGTTACCGAAACGATGGTTGCGCGCAGGTCAATCGCTTGCCCACCAATGGTGCCGGCATTGGCCCATGTTGCGGTCGCTCCAGCGACTTGACCCGGCGAACGGCCACCGGGGAAATTGGTTCCACCTTGTGAAACGATTGCACCTGCGCCATTGCGCACAGTCAGGCTGTCGGGCGTCACGGAAATCACGGTCGGAGCGAGCAACCCTTCCCAATGGCGTGCAACAAGCGTGGCCGCCTCAATATCACCAACGCGCGTTTCAAGCGTCCAATCGCCGCCGCGCAATGTGCTGCCGGTATTGTTGAGCGAAGCCGCGATGTCAGCGCCAGTGACCGCCGCGATCGTATCGATCAAGGCCTGCCCAGCCGCACCATTGCCAACTTCACACCCATAAAGCAGGATGTCGCCAGTCGCGGTCAGCTTGTTGCCAATCGCTGCGAATGAGAATGCGAGATCGCCCGCAACCGCCGCTTGATCAACCCGCGTATTGCCGAGCCAGAAGACGCCGTCATCACCGTGGCTAACGATATGAATTGCGGTTACATTTGTTTGCCCCGCAAGTGCCGACCGGATTTGATCAATGCCGCCCGAATTTTGATCGATCAGAACGATGGTGCCCTTGCCATTCCATTCTTGGATCAGCCCGGCAATGTTGGGCACCGCCATATCAATGAAGATGAAATCGTTTGAGGCGGCCTCAGCGCCGACTGAAACATCGGGTTCTGCGGCTAGCATCTGGCCCGATTGATCTTCCGCAGTGACGCGGTTATCGCCCTGATCAACGATCCCCGAAAGAAATGGGGCGGCTTGCCGATCATCACCAAAGGCATCCGCAAATTCAGGCGGAAGGCTCAAATGCCGATCTGCATTCGCTAGATCAAACATGCCATCAGAGGCTGGAAGCGTTGCAAGTGCAGTTTCCACCGCAGCACCGTCAAACATCATGCGCGGCTCAAGCGCAATCAGGTGAGAGGTTGATGATTTATAGTGCGACGAACGCTTTGCGCTGGCCTGTTTATTTTGCGACATTATACACCTCTCACACCGAAACACGTGCTTTCACGGGATTAAACCGTTAACAATTGCCGACTGTGAGGATGTTTGGTAAATATAAACTTAACGATTGCTCCTGATCATAACTCCTGCAACCAGCAGTTATGGGTATTTGATAATTGCGTTTTGAGTAACGTCAGCGACATATGTGTCCGTAAAGTTACAGCAATATGAGAATCGTAATTGGTTCCTTGGTTGGGGCTTTTCGCAGAGACTCTGGGATGTCATGATGCAAATTACAGGGACGATATCCGCACACGGTAATGGCTAGAAAAGGAAATGATTATGATCAAGCTTCCGGATTTCGGCGCAACCTGCTCTTTCGGAGCAATAACTATCGCTCTTATATCAACGGCCACACCGGTTGCGGCGCAAACCACCTCCGTGTCAGCCGAGTCCAACGCTGGCGAAGAGATAATCATTACAGGTTCGCGTATTCGGCGAAATCCGCTCGACAACGATTCCCCGGTGGTCACACTCGATCAGAACTCGCTGGCACAGACTGGGCTGACGTCGGTCGCCGACATACTTCAGCGCCTGCCAAGCGCATCGGGCGGACTCAACACAAAGGTCAACAATAGCGGCAATCTCGGGAACCCACCAGATGGCGGCGGCGTTGGCGCGGGTTCGGCCGAAATCGATCTGCGCTATCTCTCGGCCAAGCGTACCTTAGTGCTGGTCGATGGCTTACGCTTCGTCAATGGAACCAGCGGAAGTGGCATTCCTGGAACGGTCGATCTCAATACTATCCCCTCCAACATGATCGACCGCGTCGAGGTGCTACAGAACGGCGCGTCATCGCTTTATGGTTCGGATGCAATCGCAGGCGTGGTCAACATCATTACTGTAGCGCAGCAGGAAGGCCTGCGTGCATCGGCACAATTCGGCACCTTTCGTCAGGGCGACGGCCACACCTATGATGCCAATATCAGCTATGGCATCAAGAGCGACGCGATCAATTTTGTCGTCGGCGCGAGCTATGTCAAGCAGCAGCCAGTACGATCGGGTGACCGTAAAATTTCGCAATTCCCCAATCCCGGTCAAACGAGCTGTACCGACCCAATCGGCGGCTGTTCGAGCGCCGCAGTCAATGGTCGCTTCCTGACCAGCTTTGGGAATCAGACAATCTCGACTGCGCCTGATAGCACCCCAACCCTTGCCGAATTGCGGCGCTTCACCGCCGCCGACCGCTTCAATTTCGCGCCATTCAACTATCTTTTAACGCCCTCTGAACGTTATGGGGCATGGCTGAGCTTCCGCGCCGAACTTGGGCCGGACGTTAACCTTCGCGTCAAGGCGCAATACAATCATCGTAAATCGCAAAACCAAGCGGCATTTCTGCCGCTGTTCATCGGTCCCGACGCTGGCAATGGCGCTGGTAGCCTGTTCGACACATTGTCCTTCGATGCGACCAATCCGTTCAATCCGTTCGGCGTCACGCTTTCGGCCGGGGGGCCTGGCAATCCGCCGCAGAATTATTCGTTCATCGCGCGTCGGCTTGTCGAAGCCGGGCAGCGAACGTTCAACCAGAGTGTAGATACGTTTTCGGCAACGACTACGCTCGATGGCTCATTCGGGGTAGGTGGTAAAACCTTTTATTGGGATCTGAACGCATCGTTCGGCGTGAATGATGCGCATCAAAGCTTTACTGGCAACGTGCGCGCCGACCGCGTGGCGCAGGCGATTGGGCCAATCGCAAACTGCACCGCGCCATGTGTGCCGCTCAATCTTTTCGGCGGCGCGGGTTCGATCACGCCAGCGATGCTCGCCTTTATTGGTTTCACCGAACGCGACAAGAGCGACCAGAAGCTTTACGCCTATAGCGCCAATCTCAGTGGCGATTTGTTTGATTTGCCCGCGGGCTCCGTTGGCGTTGCGGTCGGTTACGAACACCGCGTGCAAAACGCGAGCTTTACCCCCGATCCGATTGTCGCGGCGGGTCTTGGCGCTGACATTCCGGCACAACCGGCTTCGGGCCGCAACAATGTCGATGAAGTGTATGGCGAAGTCAGAGTGCCGATCCTCAAGGATACGCCATTCTTTTATTCGCTTGAGCTTGATGGCGTGGTTCGGCATTCGAGTTATTCGATCGGCGGCAGTAGCACCACCTACACCGGCACTGGCCTTTGGAAACCATTCGAAGATTTGCTGCTGCGCGGTTCCTATGCGACTGGCTTTCGTGCGCCGAGCCTTGGCGAATTGTTTGGCGGGCGCTCGCGATTCGATCTGCCCGTTACCGATCCTTGCTCGAGTGATGTCAGCGGCCAATTCGCCACCAACGCGACAGTACGCGCCAATTGCATCGCTGACGGCGTTCCCGCTGATGGCAGCTATGCCGAAACTCCGGGGCAGCTGCCTATCATCACCCAAGGCAACCGGAATCTTCGCCCGGAAAAGTCGAGAAACCTACTGTTTGGCGCGGTCTATGCGCCAAGCTGGGCGCGCGGCGGCTTTGCCAGCAATTTTAGTATCGAGACTAATTATTACGACATCAAGGTTAAGAAGGCGATCGGCGCGGTCGATCCCAACCTAACACTCAACAACTGTGCCCTCTTAGGTAATGCGGCAAGCTGCGCCCTGACTACGCGGACGTCAAATGGCTTCGTCAACCAGATTGACGGAACCCTCCAGAATTTAGACAGCATCCGGACGCAGGGCGTTGATGCGACCTTAAACTTCCGCTCGAATAAAACCGGGATCGGCACATTTGGGTTGTCGTTGAACGGCAACTGGCTGACCAAATATATCCTTACGGCTTCGAATGGTTTCGTCGTTATAAACCGCAAGGGCACAGAACGCGGCAGCCCTGATCAGGCCTTCCCAAAATTCAAGGGCAATGGAACGATCGACTGGTTGCTTGGCGATTTCGGCGGCTCGTTTACGGGTCGCTATATTTCGAGCGTTCAGGAAACCGGCGCGGTTAACAAGCTGGCCAGCCGCTTTTATGGCGACATTCAACTGATTTTTACGCCTAGCCTCCTCGATAAGCGGTTTGCATTCACTATCGGCGTGAACAACGTTTTCGACAAGGATCCACCGGCCTGTTTCACGTGCAGTCTTAACAATTTCGACCCGACAACATATGATGTTCCCGGCCAGTTCGGCTATGCGCGGATAAGCTATAAAATATAGTTGGCAGCTTTTCCCTATCCCGACACGGCTTGTCCGCGACGGTACGGGCTAGTCTGAGTTTTCAGACAGTCGATGTACGAAAAGCAATTGATATCAAACTCGAGCGGTTGACCCTTGGCTGCGCGCACCCGTGCGATCTCTACGCGACCTATGAGATTATGTCCGACCCTGAGACTATGCATTACTGCTCTACTATACCGCACCAAAGTTGCGGGCAGACTGCCACATGGTTTGAACGCATAATCACCCTGATCGTGAGCAAGGCGACGAATTTATTCTTGAATATCAGTGCAAGATTATAGGCAAGCTCGGAATCTGGCGGCTCAGCGAAATCGGCGTCTGCGTGGGCCGATTTGATCTCGTGATGGCCTGCATTGTAGTCAGAGTTCGACAGAGCAATGCCGACCCGGATCGGCTCCGAAAGCTCCTGCGCGCTAGTGGGTGCCAGACATACGCAGGCAAGAGGTAGAAGAGCGAACGGCAAAAAAGGGCGGGATCGCGCGCGCAACGCTTTCATTCGGCTACCAGCAGCTTGAACGCAGCAGTCGCGACAAGGAATGCTAGCGGTTTCAGAAACCGAGGAACCACGAATTCCCGGCAATGCTGTAACTATTCTCGCGAACGCCTGAAACCATCACACCCGCTGGTGGTAGAGAATTGACACCGCTGCCGATCAACTAAGATATAGCTAGCCATCGACTTCCTGCTCGACGAGCAATATTATATTGTCCTGATCGAAAATCGCCGCGTTATCGATGATGTAGCTGTCCTCGACGAGCGGATTTTGACCCCGTTCAAAGCCAAGGCGCATTTTGATTTGGCAAGCCGACGCGAGCGCGGGGGAGCAGATCGACTCCCGCCAAGTGTGATAACATCGGATCGACGTATTTCTGCTGATCCAACTGTTCCCTTATAATAAGAGGGGCACGCTTTCCACGTCTATCATGGCATATCTCGCAGCCCTTGCCGACAAGGTCGTTGCTGATGGCGACTTCAACCCGAAAGATATCGGCTTGCAAGGCGGAGTTGCAGAACAGGTCGTCCGGTTGCTGACAACCTATTCACTGCCGACGGTATGAGCGTCGACCTCGAAGTAAACGCTGACCCATTCGCGGCTCCTACCACCAGAAAATGCGCTCTAGTCGAAGTGTGTAACATCGCTACGATTGATTTTGGTGATTGCTATGCTAGTTTTGAGTCTTCAAAAAGAGGTGTAAGCCACAGCTAACTCAATATAATAAATTGAAAAATTCACAAATTTAGTATTTATGATATACTAATATTTGAACTTATGATGAGGCTTGCGATAGTTGATCTGGAATTTCACCTTGATCATTCGCGATAGCGCTCAGTAATAATCGCACACGGCTCCGGCCGGTAATGCCTTTCAATTCAATGTTACGCACTGCGCTAGTTGCGAATTTACTGTTCAGGCGGTCATAGGCCGATTCAGAAATCAGGATGCCGCCCGGCGGTGCCCTGCTCTCAAGGCCGCTGGCAAGATCAACCGCTTCACCCCAGCAATCAAAGCTCGGTCTGCGCACGCCGATAACGCCAGTGATAACTGGGCCAATATGTAGACCAACGCGTAGCGCTACTGGATAGCCAGTTTCAGCAATCATTTTGCGTATTTCGACTTGAATGGCGAGTGCAAAATATGCAGCATTTTCGGCATGGTCTTTTATGCTATCACCACGTCCCATGCCGCCTACTGCCATATATGCATCACCAATTGTGTTGATCTTGTTCATTTTATAGAGCTTAGCAACATGATCAAAGCGCGAAAAAACATCATCAAGTAAACGGATCAAGTCTGGTGGGCTTAAGCGGCGTGACAATGAGGTAAACCCGGCAAGATCGGCAAAAACAATGCTGACCTCACCAAGTGTATCGGAGATATCGGTTTCGCCGCTCTGGATCCGCTCAACGATATCACCAGGCAGAATTGAGTGGAGCAATTCATCGGCGCGTGAGAGGGATTTGGCTAATTCTCGATCAGTTACAAACTGTTGGCGCGCTGCACGTTCACGGATAGCTGTGGACACCATACCAATAGTTACCGAAACAAAAATGCCGATGCTGTTGATTACAAGCCAGCCAGGCTGGGCGTTAGCGGCATAAAAGTGGCCACCGATGGTGCAGAATATCGCTACAAGCGCTAGGAATAACAAATGTCGTACGCGAACATTAAAGGTTGTTGCCAATGCAAGGAAGGCTAAAACAAAGCCCATTGCCGCATAGTCGAACCCGTTCTTTAGCAGCGTATAAATCCAAGCCTGTGCGATAAATATAGAGCTTCCGCCAATAATTACTACCACTTCAACATAGCGAATAAACGGTTTGAAAAATAAAGAGAAAGCACAGCCAAGCATGACGGGCCCAACAAAAAATGCCCGAACCATGATTGCGCTACGCTGATTTTCGGGGTCAATAATTCCGTCCCAAACATAATATGATCCGTAGGCTAATGCTCCAAGAGCAAGGAAAATTTGGGTTATCCGTGCCATGTTGCGGACATAAATATCGGTGAAATCCTCCTCATCCTGCGCATCTGAAAAGGCCAAGCCAAACTGCACAAGCAGGCAATTAAGCCCCGTTTTGGCGCGCGAAATTAGGCCGCGGTCAGCCATGAGCGATGATCTCAACTCGCGTCGGGCCATCATTCTCAAAACTTGGCTGATGATGCCCTGGGCGACGCGCTTTTAAGCAATAGGTTTTGGTACGGCCAATGCCCTTGAGGGTGACCTCTTCTTGAAAATTCACCTCAAATCTCGTCTTAAGGCGCCAATAGGTCGACTCTGAAACCAGAATCTGGCGCACAGGCGCATTGCTTTCAAGGCGACTGGCAAGATTGACGGACTCGCCCCAGCAATCAAATACTGGCCGCTGCACGCCAATTACGCCAGCGACGACTGGGCCAACATGCATTCCGATACGCAGATTGACCGGATAGCCGGTTTCTTTGATCACGTTTGCAACCACAGCCTGTATTGCGAGTGCAAAATCAGCAGCATTTTCGACATGATCTTCACCGCTGCGCTGCGCAGAAAGCCCACTAACGGCCATGTAAGAGCCACCAATTGTTTTTATCTTGTCAATGCCAAAGCGTTCAGCTTCGCGGTCAAAGTCTGAAAAGAGCTGATTGAGTCCCCGGAGCAATTGTGTTTCTGCGATGCCTTGTGAGGTATCGGCAATATTGCCGACGTTGGCAAAGATCACACTTACCTCGCCAAGCGAATCCGCAATACCAGTTTCACCGGCCTGAATGCGTTGTACAATGTAGGCTGGCAGCATTGAAGTCAGCAGATCATCAACCTGTGCTCGCGATGCCAAAAGTGCTTTATCAGTCATAAAATGACGTCGAGCAGCACGTTCGAGTAAATAGGCTGAAATACTGCTAAACAATATGCCTGTTAGCACTGCCAATATATTGATTATGATCCATCCCGGCCTCGCATTGTCTGCAACAATATGACCAAGTACGGTAGTCGTAAGTGCAAAAACAGCGACAATAAAAAGATATTTGGTGCGCAATGAAAATGCCGCATTTGTTCCCATAAGTAGAAGAACAAAACCCATTGCTGCATAGTCGTAGCCATGTTTTATCACACTATAAATAACCACAAGGCCAATTTGGCCTATCATGTAGGCCAGTACAGTTAGCAGTTCATGATAGCGTTGGCCAGCTTGCGTTGAAAGTAGCAGTGCGGCAACTGCAAATACGGGGGTTGCAATAAAGCCCCGGATTATGTGGCTCAGTTCGCCACCAACAGGGTCCATGATCTGGTCACAAATGAAAAATATATAATATCCAAATGCGCCAAGGATCAAAAAACTCTGGGTTATGCGGAGCGACCCATTTAGATAATAGGCCACAAACCGCGCCTCAATTTCTGGATCAGAAAATTCGAACCCGTGCCGCGCGAGAAAATTCCCTGATTTTGGCGACTCATGTGCCGATAACATTTTCTGTGCTGACCCCTTTTGATTATCATGCATAGATACCGAAAGATCGCTACATAAAAAGGACGATTTGTATTTTTTGATAAAAACAGACTTTTTTCTCATACATGCAGGCTACGCAGCTCGTATGCGCTGATCTCGCCGGCAACATCCTTAACTGTTATTTTTTGCATATGGCCGACCTTAGCGATATCGCTTAGTGCTTCAAAAACAGGGTCGGAGATTAATATGGCTCCTATGGCGGCTTGCCCTTCGAGGGTTGATGCTGTCCGTATGGAATCGCCCCAGCAATCGAATGTTGGGCGACGATCACCAACGACGCCAACGACAACGGGGCCGATATGAACGCCTATCCGCAAATTAATTGGATAGCCTGTTTCAGCGATAACCTTTGCTATCTCCTTCCTGATCTCAAGTGCAAATTGTACTGCGGCCATTGCAATATCGCGCCTTTTCTCTGGGTAATGCATCCCCCCTACAGCCATATAAGCATCACCCACGGTTGTTATCTTTTCCATACCCCAAAGCTCTGCCGCCCGATCAAATCGCGAGAAAATATCATCAAGCAAGCGAATCAAATCGGTTGGACTCAACCTTCTAGAAAGCAATGTAAAGTCAGCAATGTCAGCAAAAACTATGCTAACTTCTTCAAGAATGTCGGCAATATTCTTCTCTCCTGCACGAATGCGTTCAATCATCGTACCGGGTAAGAGTGATCCTACTAACGCTTCGGCACGAGCACGAGATTTTCCTAGCGCTCTGTTTGCGACGAACTGCGCACGTGCTCGTCGCTCTCTCGCAAGGGCTGCGACCATGCCAAGGGTAATGGCAGTTAATATGCCAATGGTGTTAACAATTATCCAACCATTACCGCTATTGTCGGCAATAATATGTCCGCCAATCACACCAATTAGTGAAAATAATGCAATAAATAATAGATATGTGATTCTTATTATATAAGTTATCGCTCTGATTAGAAACATAATGGCAAAGCCAGGTGCCGCATAATTATACCCCAATTCTAGGGTAGAAAAAATTACTGCTTGTGCAGATATTATAATAAATCCATTTACAACTACAATATATTCAATTTTTTTCCTAAAATATGGGAAAAAAATGAGGAATACGCATAAAAATATTAATGGAGTTGAATAGTAAAATCGAATTGCGTTCGCTGTAAAATATCCTAGGGGATCAATTAATTTGTCTACTGATACATATAGTAAAAATGTTATTCCACCAATTGCCATGAATATTTGTGTGGTGATTGCAGTAGAGTCAATATAAGATAATGCAAACTCAGATTCATCGGAGTCTGAAGCAAATCTCAAACTATGCGATGTTAAGTATATTCGCCATTTATTGGATATATATGATAAAAAATCATTTTTCACGACGTAAAAATTTCTGAAACTAGCGTTTTTTGGTCAAAAGCTGCGTTACCTAACACGTTTCTATGTTCAAGTTCATATACTGTGGTTTTTCCGATACCTTTCATATTATGTTCGCCAACATGTAGCATGTCAAATTTTGGTTTTAATCTCCAGAAAGTTGACTCTGACACATAAATTTTGCTCGCTGATGCGAAGGCCTCAAGCCGACTTGCAATATTGACCGTATCACCCCAGCAATCAAAACGCGGGCGCTGCTGCCCAATCACACCGGCGACGATTGGCCCAACATGAATGCCAATGCCAAAGCGGAGATCAACGTCGAGTACGCTGTTCCATTTCTGAATGATGGAGCGGATTGCAATTGCAAAATTAGCAGCATTTTCGGCATGATCATTGTCAGTCGGCTTAACTGAAAGCCCTGCGATTGCCATGTAACAGCCACCAATGGTCTTGATTTTTTCGATGCCATAACGCTCACTTTCAGCATCAAAAATAGAAAAAAGTCGGTTAAGTCCGCGAACCCTTTTTACAGGCTCAATGTTGTTATCAGGATCCTTCATGCCAGTGATTCGAGCAAAAATTACGGTCACTTCACCGTGCGAGTCTGCAATTGTCGTTTCGCCTGCCTGAATCCGCTCAGCAATTGAGCCGGGCAGAAGCGATTGAAGCAACTCGTCAACCTGCGCTTGAGACTCAACAATCGCTCGATCTGTCAAAAACCGACGACGAGCGGCCCGCTCACGCATGTGGGCAGAGATGCTGCTGAATATAATTGCAGTTATTGTATAGTTACGATTAACATCTAGCCAGCCTTCCGATGCATTTTCAGCATATGCTTGACTTAAAAATGTGGTTACCGCCCCAAATAGAGATATTATTATAGTGTATTTTAGACGAACTGTAAATGTTAAATTAGTACCCATCAATAAAATTATAAATGATAATGCTGAGTATTCAAATCCTTTATTAAGATTAATAAATATATAGCACAGTGATGTTTGTGCTATTGAATAAAATATAAGTGATATTATTTCATAAAATTTATGAAACACTTTAAAAAATAGAATAAATGCGCAGGTTATCATAATAGGGACAGCAATTAATCCACGTATAAGGTGAGTTGTACTAGATATTTCAGGATCAATCACATGATCTGACATAAAAGATATGTAGAATGCAAACGCGCTAATTAGCATTAATATTTGAGACGTCTGGAGTGAGTCCTGAACGTAATAGTTTACAAAGGCATTTTCTAAAATTTTATCTTTGAATGGTGGATTCAGCAATTTGAAAGGGCCGATACCGATATTGATAATATTTTCGGTAGCCATGGTGCGATCCCATTCTCTTTATGGTGTCGATTATGCATGATTATTCGTATCACGCTAGTTCAAAAATACCTCAATTGAACCTTCTAAACCTTATTCCGCCTCAGGGCTTGCAAAGGCGCGGCAAGCGTATGATCAACAGACATGGCATCAATCCCTCCTGCAGTGCGTTTCATCCTTGCAACCATCGTTATTGACGCCATTGGATTTGGCATCATCATGCCAGTTCTGCCCGATTTGCTGATGGAGGTTGGCCAGATGGATGTAGCCGCAGCAGCACGGTTTGGTGGGTTGTTATCACTGCTTTATGCTGGTTTTCAGTTCCTACTAGGGCCGGTACTTGGCAATTTGGCTGACCGTTTTGGCAGGCGCTCAATCTTGCTTGGCTCGCTGGCTGGCTACTCACTTAATTTTGCGCTAATGGCGCTCGCGCCTAGTCTCGGCTGGCTATTAGCAGGACAGGCGCTCGCTGGGGTGTTCGGCGGCACTTATGGCCCAGCACAGGCCGCACTTGCCGACATCACAAAAGCCTCAGATCGCGCGCGCATCTTCGGTTATGTTGGCGCGGCCTTTGGTGTTGGTTTCACAATTGGCCCAGTTATTGGCGGTTTACTTGGAGAATTTGGGCCACGGATGCCCTTTGTTGCGGCGGCAGTTCTTGCTGCGGCAAATTTTGTTTATGGAATGATTTATTTCCCCGAGACATTGGGACATGAGAATCGCCGTCCGTTTGACTGGCGGCGTGGCAATCCGTTTGGCGCGCTTAGGACATTTGGTCGGTTACCCGGGGTCATCGCGCTTGGTACGGTGTTGCTGCTATGGCAAATCTCCAGCCTGATTTATCCGCTGACATGGGGCTATTATTTGATTGCATCCTTTGATGCATCGCCGTGCATGATTGGAATTTCGCTCACATTCGTTGGTGTTTCGCTCGCGCTGGTGCAGTTTTTTCTAACCGGGCGGATCGTCGCGCGCGTGGGGGAGCGGCGCGCGGCAATTATTGGGCTATGCGCAGCCTCGACCGCATTCCTTGGCTTTGCGATTGCCCCACATTTTCCGTGGGCGCTGCTTGCGCTGCTGGTGATGCCGTTTGGATCAGTCATCCAGCCAAGCCTTTCCGCCTTGATGTCGCAGCGTGGAAGCGCGAATAATCAAGGGGAAGTTCAGGGCTTTACCGCGTCAATAATGTCACTAGGGGCAATGATCGCGCCAATTACGCTTAACCCAACGCTTGCTCACTTTACGGCTACAAACGCTTCGCAGAAGTTTCCGGGGGCTGCGTTTTTGCTCGCCATGATCATTGCGCTTGTTGCGCTTGGCTTCGTTGTGCGAATGCGTAGTGGCGGCTCAGCCGGTCAACCGCGCGATGCAGGCGATCACTTCGTCAGCCATTGACACTGTCATGCGGCTTTTGAAATCGGGTGCTACCGCGCGCAACTTGCCCGACAGCCCAGTATCGCTTGCCAGTTCATTGACCGCGTCAGTCACTTGATCAGCAGTGAGGCCATTGAAACCAAGCATCTTGCCTAGCCCCAGCGCATCAACCGCGCGCGCCGTCATGAGCTTTTCAAGATCAAACGGCATCATCAGTTGCGGCAAGGCAGCAACGAGGCAGGCGCTGGTAAAGCCATTCCCGCCACAAGATATGGCGACGCATGACCGGCGCGCGATCAACGGAAATGGCAAGGGCTTCGGCTCGTAAATGCAACCAAATCGTTTGAACGTATCCAAATGTGCGGGCGCAGGATCGCCCATGTGGATACGCACCGTCCGCCGGGTTGCCGCAAGCCCAGCCCAAATCGGGTTATCCGCACTCATCCGATTATAGGCATAGACAAATAGCTCATCACCGCCGCCGCCACCGCCATCTGCCAGCGGTAACTTGATTGAGGGCGCGCAATAATCGCCGATCCGAAGCGCGCGATAGGGGTCAAGCTCAGCAAAACTACCAACCATCACATGATCAGCGGCAAAAAGCGCTGGCAACCCAGCAAGCGGTGCGCGACCAACACTGGCCAGATCGGCATCAACCGTGTCGAGTAGCACATCCTCATCATAAGCATTGGGCGTGCCCGTCAGGCTCGGGAAGCGATCAAGCTGATGGGGGGGGCATGAAAAATAATCGCCGACGCTGATCGTTGCCACGCGCCCCCGCGCTGCCGTCAGCAAGGCAGGCGCATAGTCAGCCACCACAACATCGGGACGAAATGCGGCGAAGATCGTATCCCATCCGCTGACCATCGCGGCGAGGCAACTGGGGCGATCAAGCCCAAGCTGGGCAAGAATATCGCCCATTGTCGCGACGCGGCGGCTGCCATCCTGAATATTGTTGATTAGCAGGCGTGGCCAGACCGGTGCCTGCCACAATGTTATGCGCGGATCACGTTCAAGCCCCGCACTATCAATCTGTTGCAGTGCGAGCGCAACCTCATGGCCTTGGTCAAGCAGGCGCCGTGCCATTGGCAGCAAACGTTCAATATGCCCGCGATTGGCACCAAGCTCCCAACCAAACAGGATGCGCGCCATGGTGGCTAGATACCGCCCTCAACGGGTTTGCGATCTACTGCGATGAGACTGGCGATCAAAGCATCGGCACACGCATCAAGCCCGGATTGTTCGGTTGAGCGGACAACGAAATTTGATCCTACCCGGCCTTCGCGGAAGAAAGGGTAGCTGCCGATCTGGCATCCCTCATGCGCTTTTTCAGTCGCGCCGAGCATCGTCGCAATCTCACTTTCGGCGACCCAGCAACCAATCGTGCGCGAGAGCATCGGCGCGCCGCCCTCAAGTGTTCCCGTGAGCGCATCAAGCATTCCAGCGGTAATATGGGGCACACCCGCCATGATGAAGATATTGCCATGACGGATCCCCGGTGCGCCCGACATGCGATTGGCGATCAGCGTCGCGCCGTCAGGCACTCGCGCCATCCGCAGCCGGGCCTCAGTCAATCCGCCGCGCGTTTCATAATAGCCCTCAAGCACTGCGCGCGCTTGCGGATGGATAACGACCTCTACGCCCAACGCCTTGGCAATCGCATCAACGGTAATATCATCATGCGTCGGCCCGATACCGCCCGTGGTGAATAGATAGTCGTTGCGCGTGCGGAGCGCATTCACCGCCTCAACAATTGCCTCTTCAACATCGGGCACGACGCGGACTTCGCGCAGGCGGATGCCCTGAATATTAAGCCACAGCGCAATCTGCGCGATATTTTTGTCCTGAGTGCGCCCTGAGAGGATTTCATCGCCGATGATGGCGAGGGCGGCAGTGTAGATGCGTTCAGTCATAACCACTGTCTATAGACTACATGCCCTACCGGGGAAGGGGAAAAACTATTAGCCAAGAGGAGAAGGAATCGTATTGCAAATCATTCTCATTATGTTATTAAAATGCTATCGGCTCGCATTAGCCTAATTTGAGGGAGCGATTTGTGAAAAACGGCTTGATTCTTGCGTCAGCAGCGGCGTCATCATTATTTACGGCAACGCCTGCACATGCCGATGAATCGCTCTTTGCGTATATCACTGGTGCTGATATCGTGCCCAAAGGCCAAGGTGAGGCTGTGCTTATCCTCACTCGCCGCACTGACAAGGACTTCGGCACTTACCGCGCGACCGATACCACCGCTGAAGTTGAATATGGCGTCAGTGATAAATTTTCAGTCGGCTTTTTTGTTGGTGGCTTTAACCTCAAATATAAAGATGCGTTCGCCAAGGAACAGGTCGCGCCGGGCGTATTTGAAAATGTCTATCCGGATGAGTTTAACGGAACGCGTTTGTCACGCGTCGGAGTGAGCGGGAAATATCAGTTTTTGAGTCCCTATACCGACGGCATTGGCCTGACAGTGCGCACTGAGCTTTATTACCAGTTTCGCTACGGTCGGATTGACGGCGCGAAGACCAAGCAAGTGTCATTTGAACCCAATATCATCCTGCAGAAAAACTTCCTTGATGATACATTTATCACCACGATCAACCTCAAAGTCGAATTTGAGAATCGCAAATTCACTGATGGTGAGGCTGAAAATGAGATTAAATTTGAACCCGGCATCGGTGCCTCTTACCGGATTGCTAAAGGGCTTTATATTGGTGGTGAGGGTTTTTACCGCGCTGACAATCTCAATGGGGAATTCAATCACGGGAGCATATTTTTAGGCCCGACGATTCACTATGGCGCGAAGAAATTTTACGTCACTGGCACATTTCAGCGGCAAGTGACTGGTACACCGCCCTACAGCTACGATACCGCGCCTCAATTCAAAACGGCAGGCGTTAATCTTGAAGAAGAAACCCGCAATGAGTTTCGCCTGAAATTCGGCATTAATTTCTGAAGGTTTATATGATCAATCGAAGAGCCTTTCTTGGTGCTGTTCCGCTGGGTTTGGCAGTCGTATCGCAGCCTGCCCGCGCGACCACATATTTCACAGGCGCAACCGTGCGGCAGGCTTTGTTCCCGTCGGCAACACAGTTTATTGACAAATCAGTGACGCTGACATCAGCGCAGGCCAAAGCGATTTCAAAGGCATCTTCTGCGCGGGTATCCAAACCAAAAATTGCTGCGTGGGAAGTGCGCGGGCCGGGCGGAAAACTCGGTACGATGTTCATTGATCAGGTTTACGGCAAGCATGAATTTATTACTTATGCCGTCGCGCTCGGCCCCGACGGTGACGTGCGTCAGATTGAGATTATGGATTACCGCGAAACTTATGGTGATCAAGTGCGCATCCCCAAATGGCGCGCGCAATTCACTGGCAAGCGCCACGGCCAGCCACTTAAATTCACGCAGGACGTCAAAAATATCTCAGGCGCGACGCTGAGCTGTTTGCACATTACCGATGGTGTTCGCCGCGTACTGGCCACTTATGCGCTGGTGATTGCGCAGAGTTGATCATGGCCGGTGATGATGATCTTGTCCGCCGCGCGCAGCCGTGGTTTGGCACAATTGTTGAGATTGCGGTTCCAGTTGGGCAAGAGGCAGCAATTGAAGCTGGCTTTGCACGAATTCGTCATGTGCATGAACGCATGTCCTATCATGATGCGAGTAGCGACCTTCATTGGTTGCGTGAGGCCCGCATTGGAATGGCCGTCAGAGTCGATCCTGAAACAATCCATGTGCTGAAATTTGCGCTGCAATTGCAGCAAGAAACTGATGGTCTGTTTGATGTGACTGTTGGTCGTCATCTTGCCGCTACGCAGTTTTTGCCAATGCGTGGCCCCTATGATCTTGATGAAGTGGTTGGTCGCGGCACTGATATTGAGATTATACGCGGTTCCCACGTCCGCTGCCATGCACCCTTGCTGATCGATCTCGGCGGCATTGCTAAGGGCCACGGGGTTGATCTGGCGGTTACGGCGCTGATCGCGGCGGGGTGCAACCATGGCATCGTCAATGCCGGGGGCGATCTCCGCGTGTTCGGTGATGTGGCGCAACCGATCTGGATCAACCGCGCCGACGGTAGCTTATCTGAGCCGATTGCACTTGCCAACGCGGCGGTGGCAACCTCAGCCAATCTTCACAATCGGCGACGCAGCGGCGCGCGCGTGATGACACCGCATATCGGCCGTTCGGGTACGCCTGTAATCGCTGATCATGCGGTGAGCGTGATTGCGCCAACCTGTATGATTGCAGACGCAATGACCAAGGTGGCGATGGCCGATCCCACGCTCGCCGCAAAACTGCTTGCTCAATACGGCGCGCAGATGATCATTACCGAACGCTGTGCCGCCTGATGCCAAACACCCGTTCGGCCCGGCTTGCCCGCTGGCAGATCATGCTGCTGACGATCAGCGGCGCATCGCTCTGGCTGAGTGGCGCGGCATGGCTGCTGCTCCATTATTACGGCCAAGTGCAAAGCGAGTTCGGCCCCGAAACCAACCCGCTTGAACCTTGGTTCCTGCGCGTACACGGGCTTGTCCTGCTCCCTGCCCTTCTCGGATTTGGCGGGTTATTTGTGGCGCACATGCCCAAGGGCTGGAAAAACCGTTATCAGCGCACTATCGGTATCGCGCTGACAACAGCATTCGCGGTTCTGATCCTATCGGGCTATATGCTCTATTATGTCGGCGACGAAGCCTTGCGTGATTGGACGAGCATCATCCACTGGGCGCTTGGCCTTGGCACGCCCGCACTGTTTATCTGGCACTATCTCCACGGCATATCAAAACGCCGAGCGGTAAAGCGCAAACGCTGATTTGCGGCGGGTGTGATAAGCGCATATATGAATGCAAATGACTCACTATCAAACCGTTACCGCCGATACGCTCCATGCGCGTTCTGATGTTATCAAGCTCCACGGGCCGGAAGGTTTCGAAGGGATGCGCAAGGCTGGGCTGCTTTCAGCGCAAATCCTTGACGCGCTTGGGAGCCATATCGTTCCGGGCGTAACGACTGAGGCGATTGATGATATCGTTCGGCAGATGACGCTTGCTGCGGGGGCAACGCCTGCGACGCTTAACTACCGGGGATACACACACAGTTGTTGCACATCGGTCAATCACGTTGTGTGCCATGGCATCCCGGCAGAAAAGGCTTTGCGAGAGGGCGATATCGTCAACGTTGATGTGACGACGATTGTTGACGGCTGGCACGGCGATACCAACCGCACCTATCTCGTCGGTGAAGTCCCGATCAAGGCGAAGAAGCTCGTTGAGGTAACCTATGAGGCAATGATGCGCGGGATTGACGTTGCGCGTGCGGGCAACCGCCTCGGCGATGTGGCACACGCAATTCAGAGCTTTGCCGAAAAGCACCGTTACGGCGTCGTCCGCGATTTCTGCGGCCATGGCATTGGCCGCTTGTTCCACGATGCGCCCGAAGTCATCCATGCCGGACGTCCCGGCACCGGGCCAGAACTGAAACCCGGCATGTTTTTCACGATTGAGCCGATGATCAATATTGGTCGCCCCGATGTGAAAGTCCTCGACGACGGCTGGACAGCAGTAACGCGTGACCGCTCACTTTCGGCCCAGTTTGAACATACGATCGGGATTACCGAAAGCGGCGCCGCAGAGATATTCACCAAGAGCCCGGCGGGGCTTGATTGCCCGCCTTATTGAGCTTTGGCGGCTTTCCGATCCTCAGCAGCCTTGGCAAAATTATTGCCTTGAAACTGAACCACATTGGCCGGGCACTGTGCCACAGGCTTTGGACGACTCGTCTGAAAATTTGTTTCCCAGCACTGATCAAAGACTGAGCAATAGCAGGCGCGCAATTGAAGTGCTCCATTCTGACCTAATCGTCCAAACTTCTGCCAAGCTGCATTTGTTTCTGGCGTTGATTTCCATTTGAAAACCTTAGTCACATCTTTTGGGCCCATAATATTTGGCGCGACACTACTATATATATAATTTAAAGAATATTTTCCTCTGGGAAGTTCGTCAAAGCAACATTCTTTTATGAGCGTGTTTATATCTGGCACAGGTTTATTTTTAAAAATTATTTGAAAATTTTCTATCCGTGCTGGGCCAATCCCTGAATTGACTATATTTAGATAAAGCGCTTGGTCGTTAGTGTCACCACCATCCAAAACTAACGACGGCCAAACCGAAGCCGCAGCAGCGCGCTCATTGGCTTTGGCCATTTCGTTCATGATCTCGCCGTGATGAACAGCAACACCAATTGAAACGACCGAAATCGCCAGCGCCGAAAAGGGCAGAATTTTATCAAGCCAGCTTATGCCCGTTGGCGGCATATGATGATGTCCGTGCGTTTCTGCGGCGGGCAGTGGATCTTGTGTTTGCACCATATTCCCCTGATAGGCTTTGATATAATCGGGAGCCTAAACGCGCTTTCCAATGCGGGTCAAGGGCGCTGATTCGCAATTTGCCGCATCTCAGCGATCTAAATATGCCTAAAAAATAGGCAGTTGCATAGGAATTGCCTAGTGTATTAGCAGCAAATGTGCAGGGCGCGTGCCAATTGACGAGATATGTTGCGATTTGTGAACTGGCACGCTTATTAAAGGCCGATTAGGCCAGAGGGGCTCAGGCATATTATGAAAAAAATTGAAGCGATCATCAAACCGTTCAAACTTGATGAAGTGAAAGAGGCGCTGCATGAAGTGGGCGTCAGCGGCATAACCGTGACCGAAGCCAAGGGCTTTGGTCGCCAGAAAGGCCATACCGAACTTTATCGCGGGGCCGAATATATCGTTGATTTCCTGCCCAAGGTAAAACTTGAGGTCGTCGTTGAAGACGGCATGGCCGCGCGCGTGGTTGAGGCGATTGCCGCTGCCGCGCAGACGGGCAGGATCGGCGATGGCAAGATTTTTGTTATCCCCGTTGAAAGCGCACTGCGCATCCGCACCGGCGAAACCGATAACGACGCGATTTAACCTACCCATTTTTCAAAACACAAGAGGACACTCAACCAATGACCAGCGCAGCCGCCATTCTAAAACGTATCAAGGATGAAGAAATCGAATGGGTCGATCTCCGTTTCACCGACCCGCGTGGCAAATTGCAGCATCTGACGATGTGTGCAGGCGTCATCGGTGAAGATGAACTTGCTGACGGCCTGATGTTTGACGGATCGTCGATTGAAGGCTGGAAAGCAATCAATGAAAGCGACATGATCCTCAAGCCTGATCTTGATGCCGCCTATGTTGATCCGTTCAGCGCGACGCCGATGATGATCCTGTTCTGCGATATTGTTGAGCCATCAACGGGAGAGCTTTACGCGCGCGATCCGCGCAGCACCGCCAAGCGCGCTGAGGCGTATCTGTAGACCACTGGCATTGGTGATACCGTTTATGTCGGCCCCGAAGCCGAATTTTTCATGTTCGATGATGTCCGCTTCGATAATACATATAACAGCAGCTATTATCATATCGATGATATCGAATTGCCAACCAACACCGGCACCAAATATGAAAGCGGCAACATGGGCCACCGCCCGCGCGCCAAGGGGGGTTATTTTCCCGTTGCGCCAGTTGATTCAGCCGTCGATATCCGCGCTGAAATGGTCTCGACAATGCTCGAAATGGGCTTGCCGTGCGACAAGCATCACCATGAGGTTGCCGCCGCCCAGCATGAGCTTGGCCTGACCTTTGGAACGTTGACGACCACAGCCGACCGGATGCAAATCTACAAATATGTCGTCCACCAGGTTGCCCATGCTTACGGCAAAACCGCGACCTTCATGCCCAAGCCAATCAAGGAAGATAATGGCAGCGGTATGCACACCCATCTTTCGATTTGGGCGAAGGGTAAGCCGCTATTCGCTGGCAATGGCTATGCTGGCCTCAGCGATATGTGCCTCTATTTCATCGGCGGCATCATCAAACATGCCAAGGCTTTGAACGCCTTCACCAACCCAACCACCAACAGCTATAAGCGTCTGGTGCCGGGCTATGAGGCGCCAGTGCTGCTCGCTTATTCGGCGCGTAACCGCTCGGCCTCATGCCGAATTCCTTACGGAACGGGCGCGAAGGCAAAGCGCGTTGAGGTGCGCTTCCCCGATGCGATTGCCAACCCTTATCTCTGCTATGCAGCGCTGTTTATGGCGGGGCTCGACGGGATCGAGAATAAAATCCACCCCGGCGACGCGATGGATAAGAATCTCTATGATCTTCCGCCCGAAGAACTGGCCGAAGTGCCAACCGTCTGTGGTTCGCTACGCGAAGCGCTCGAAGCGCTTGAGGCCGATCATGCCTTCCTGCTGAAAGGTGACGTCTTCACCAAGGATCAAATCGACAGCTATGCCGAACTGAAATGGGAAGAAAATGCCCGCTGGGAAATGACGCCAGCGCCAGTCGAATTTGAGATGTATTACAGCTACTGATTAAGTTGATCAGCGTTAAACGAACAGCGTCCGGGGGAAACTCAGGACGCTTTTCTTTTGCCCTCACCGCGCCTTCAACAGCATATCCAATCCGCTGTCAGCGGTCCCGATCTTCTCAAGCCGAGGGTAACGCAGACCGCCGTAATAGGGCACACTCACTTCGCGGACGCGGATGCCGTTTTTGATGATCAGGCGGATTGGCGTGGTGGTGCCTTTGGCGGCGGTGATCGCTTCTTTGATCGCGTCATCTGTGTAGGCAGTGCCGTTCACCGCGATGATCTCTGTATCAATCACCATTCCAGCATTGAAGAACGGGCCATCCCAGACGACGCTGGTCAGCTTGCCCTTGCCGATCACGCCGCCGAGTGAGTAGCTGAGATTGGTCTCTTTGGATCGTTTCTCGCCATCCTTGAATGTCGCGGTTGGTTCATCACCAAAGGTCAGGCGATACCCGCCTTGGGTGAGGCCGTTCAGCGGCGCGCCGCTTGCCTTTTCGGTCAGCCGCTTGGCGAGGAAGCCGTCCCAATCATAGGCAACAACGCCGTTCAAGGTGCGGACGAGATCCTTGAACTCATAAGGGTTGGCCCTGTAATCCCCTTCCTTCGTCCCAAAGAAGCTCCGCGCGAAATCATCCATCGATTTGGCACCCTTGCTGCGTTCGCGGATGATCGCATCGGTTTCGAGCCAGATCAGCAGGCCTTCATTGTAATAATCTTCGCTCCGCTGCCAGCTTACCCAACCTTTTGGCCGCCGCGCCGAGATCACTGGATCGTTGGTAGTATCATCCAGACTGCGCCAATCGCGCGCGCGACGGATATCGAGGCCGGCGGCGATGCTCGCAATCGAGTCAAGCGTTTCCTGTTTGCTGAACAGCCCAGACCGAGCACCAAGAACATAGCCCCAAAACTGCGTCTGCCCTTCATACACCCAAAGCAGATCGTTGATCAGCGGGGTGCGGAAATCGGCCACAATCTGCCCAGCAGGACGGCGGTGTTTGCCGTTCCAGCTATGGGTGAATTCGTGCGGCAGGAGATTGCGCCTGCCGGGGCCAGCTTCCCATTCGGTGAAATATTCAGGGTTTACGCCGTTTTCAGATGAGCGGTGATGCTCAAGCCCGATGCCGCCCATCCGGTCAGTCAATGAGAGGAGAAAATCGTAGTGATCAAACTGGCGCGTGCCGAACAGCTTGATCGCTTGAGTGACAAGCCGTTTGTGCGCGTCAAGCTGGGCTGGCTTGATCGCGAGATATTTGGCCGCATCCGCAACGATATTGAGCGTGACATTATCGCCGAGCGGCTCGCTGCGGAAATACTTGCCCGCGAACACGGGTGAGTCGACGAGCGTTTCATAAGGCACGGTTTCATAGGTGATGGTATCGCCGACCGTCTTGACCGGGCGCACCGCCGTTGCGGCTTTCCAGCCTGCGGGATATTTAACCGTCGCCGAAACCGGAATGGCGCTCGTGTAATAGCCCGCCGGATAAAGCGACATATTGTTCCACTGGAGGTTCATCATCTCCTGCGTCATCACAACCCGCCCCTGATCGCCGTCATTGGCCGAGACAAATTCAAATGACAGATCAAGCGCGCGCGCACCCGCTGGCGCAGTGATGTGGAAGGCGTAGACATCGACCGGATCACGTTTCCAGATCAACGTCTTGCCAGCAGCTTTGATTGTCAGGCCCGTCAGTTTCTCAATCTCACCGCGCGGGGCGTGATTG
>JANOXQ010000066.1:0-20844 GCA_031418495.1 Sphingomonadales bacterium | reverse complement strand
ATTAAATCCTCCCCGGAACGGGGAGGGGAACCAGCGAAGCTGGTGGAGGGGCACAGTGAAGGTGTCACGCCGTCAGAGGTTCAGGAAAAACTGCGGGCGCCCCTCCACCATCCTGCGGATGGTCCCCCTCCCCGTTCCGGGGAGGATTTAGCAGACCTCGCCGAAATCGCAGCCCGCCTGTGCAAGGCTGATCTCGTCACCGGAATGGTCGGCGAATTCCCTGAGCTTCAGGGGATTATGGGCGGCTATTACGCCCGCGCACAGGGGCACGGGGACGCTGTGGCCGATGCGATCCGCGATCATTACAAGCCAGTCGGGCAGGGCGACGACGTCCCCACCGCGCCCGTAACGGTGGCGGTGAGTTTGGCGGATAAGCTGGATACGATTGTTTCGTTCTTTCTTGCTGAAATGCCACCAACTGGCTCATCTGACCCGTATGCACTTCGCCGTGCCGCACTCGGAGTTTGCTCTCTCGTTGTAAGAAATGTGCTGGCGTTGCCACTCCAACTTGCGCTGACGACTCCCGCCGCAGTTCTTGCTGGTCAAGGTGTAGGTGGTTTATTAGCTCAAAGAAAGAACGACGCGCTCTATGCCCTTGATGCCGGCGGCTTTGACGAGGCGGCAAAGCTCGTAAGAACGCAGTCCGAGCAAAGATTAATTGCTACGACGCAGGGTGAGCCATTGGAGCATATCCAAGAACAGGTATTTGAAAAAATTCGTGAGGCAACGGCATTTATAATCAACCGTTTAGTGATTCAGCAGAGAGATACTGGTGTCCGACATGACCTGATAACTGCTGTGTTAGCGATATTGTCACGCGGCGGTGAGGATGATCTTGTCCGATTGCTTGCGCGGGTGAAGGCTTTGCAGGCGTTTGTGGGGACTGACGCAGGCGCGAACTTGCTCGCCGGGTATAAGCGCGCGGGCAATATCCTTAAATCCTCCCCCTCCGGGGGAGGGGAACCAGCGAAGCTGGTGGAGGGGCACGGTCAGGGTGTTACGCCGTCAGACGTTCAGGAAAACTTGGCTGTGCCCCTCCACCATCCTGCGGATGGTTCCCCTCCCCGTGCCGGGGAGGAATTGGCCCTCCAATCCGCCCTCGATACTGCCGAACCGCTTGCCACCGCCGCGATTGCTGCTGAGGATTTCGAGGGCGCGATGTCCGCACTCTCAACCCTCCGCGCGCCGATAGATGCGTTCTTTGAGGGCGTGATGGTCAATGATCCCGATCCGCACAAGCGGGCTTACAGGATAGGATTGCTCGAACGGTTTGTAAGCGCGGTGCACCGCGTGGCCGATTTCTCAAAAATTGAAGGATAGATAGCCCCTCCCCTTCAGGGGAGGGGGATATATGGAGTAAAGAATGACCCAATATGTGTACCGCTTTGGCGGCGGCGTTTCTGAAGGTGGGCAGGATAAGACTTTGCTTGGCGGCAAGGGCGCGAACCTTGACGGGATGGCCTCAATCGGCCTGCCTGTGCCGCCGGGCTTCACCATCGCGACACCGATGTGCGTGGCCTATCATGACGGCGCGGGGAGCTTTCCAACCGAACTGACGCCGCAGGTTGAGTCGGGAATCGCTCATATCGAAAGCGTCACGGGCAAGACTTTTGGCGACCCCGTCAATCCGCTGCTCGTGTCTGTCCGTTCGGGCGCGCGGGTTTCGATGCCGGGGATGATGGATACCGTCCTCAATCTGGGCCTCAACGATGTGACGGTTGAGGGGCTGGCCGCGATTTCGGGCGATGCGCGGTTCGCGTGGGATAGCTACCGGCGGTTCATTCAAATGTATGCTGATGTCGTCCTCGGGCTTGATCACGGCGGCTTTGAGGAAGCGCTTGAGATCGCCAAGGAAGACAAGGGTTTTTACCTTGATACCGAACTGAGCGCCGATGATCTGCGCGAACTGGTGGTTGAATATAAGCGGCTGGTGGCCGAGCTTTGGGGCAAGCCCTTCCCGCAGGATGTGCTCGCGCAGCTTTGGAATGCCATCGGCGCGGTGTTTGAAAGCTGGGAAAGCGACCGCGCGAAGGTCTATCGCCGGATCAACAGCATCCCGCATGATTGGGGCACCGCCGTCAACGTACAGGCGATGGTGTTCGGCAATATGGGCGAGACATCGGCGACGGGCGTGGCGTTCACGCGCGATCCGGCGACGGGTGAGAATGCCTATTACGGTGAATATCTGATCAATGCGCAGGGTGAGGATGTCGTCGCGGGCATCCGCACCCCGCAATATCTAACGCTTGCCGCGCGTGAACGGGCGAATGCCAAGCCGCTGAGCATGGAAGAGGCAATGCCTGCGGTTTACGGCGAACTCGCGCGCGTGTTTGCGATCCTCGAAACGCATTACCGAGATATGCAGGATATCGAGTTTACCGTTGAGCGCGGCACGCTGTGGATGCTGCAAACCCGCTCTGGCAAGCGGACGGCAAAGGCTGCGCTCAAGATCGCGGTTGATATGGCAAACGGCGGCCTGATCACGCGTGATGAGGCGGTGGCGCGGGTTGATCCGTCGGCACTTGATCAGTTGTTGCATCCCACGCTTGACCCAAGTGCTGCGCGCGATGTGCTGGCGAAGGGATTGCCCGCCTCGCCGGGTGCCGCGTCTGGGATCGCGGTGTTTGACAGCGATGTCGCCGAAAAGCGCGCCGAAATGGGCGATGCGGTCATCCTCGTTCGGATGGAAACCTCGCCCGAAGATATTCACGGGATGCACGCGGCGAAGGGCATTCTCACCGCGCGCGGCGGGATGACGAGCCACGCGGCGGTAGTCGCACGCGGGATGGGGCGGCCCTGCGTTTCGGGCGCTGGTTCACTGGCGATTGATGCCAAGGAGCGCGTGTTCCGCGTCGGCGGGCGTGAGGTTCGCGAGGGCGATATCATCACCATCGATGGTTCATCGGGTGAAATCATGGCGGGCGAAGTGCCCACGGTGCAGCCCGAATTGTCAGGCGATTTTGCAGCGCTGATGGTGTGGGCCGATGGCATCCGCCGGATGAAGGTGCGCGCGAATGCTGAAACCCCCGCCGATTGCCGGATCGCACGCGATTTTGGCGCAGAAGGCGTCGGGCTGTGCCGCACCGAGCATATGTTCTTTGAAGCGAGCCGGATTACTGCGGTGCGCCAGATGATCCTCGCTGAGGATGAGGCGGGCAGGCGTGTGGCACTCGCGCGGTTGCTCCCCGAACAGCGGGCGGATTTCAAGGGGATTTTTGAGGTGATGGCGGGGTTGCCTGTGACGATCCGTTTGCTCGATCCGCCCTTGCATGAATTTTTGCCGACCGAAGAAAGCGACTTTGCCGATGTGGCCGCTGCTGCGGGCGTTGGTATCGGCACGCTCAAGCGGCGCGCGTCGGAATTGCATGAGTTTAACCCGATGCTTGGGCATCGCGGCTGTCGGCTGGGCGTCACATATCCTGAAATTTACGAGATGCAGGCGCGCGCGATATTTGAGGCGGCGTGTGATCTTGAGGTTTCCCCCATCCCCGAAGTGATGGTGCCGCTCGTCGCAACCAAGCGCGAGCTTGAGCTGATGAAGGATGTGATTGACCGGACGGCAGAAGCGGTGTTTGCCGAACGCGGCAAGCGGATTGACTACCTTGTTGGCACGATGATTGAGCTTCCGCGAGCGGCGTTGCTTGCGGGCCAAATTGCCGAGCAGGCCGAATTTTTCAGCTTTGGCACCAATGATCTGACGCAGACGACGCTCGGCGTCAGCCGCGATGATGCCAGCC
Organism: Sphingomonadales bacterium; assembly: GCA_031418495.1. Lineage (GTDB taxonomy): Bacteria > Pseudomonadota > Alphaproteobacteria > Sphingomonadales > Sphingomonadaceae > Aquisediminimonas. The sequence continues at coordinate 17,107 of JANOXQ010000066.1, read as the reverse complement.
GCTTCCTCGGCACTTATGTTGACAAGGGCATTTATGAAACCGATCCCTTCGTCAGCCTTGATGTCGAGGGCGTCGGTGAACTGGTAAGGCTTGCCGCAGAGCGGGGCAGGGTGACCCGGCCCGACATCAAGCTTGGCATTTGCGGCGAACATGGCGGTGATCCTGCAAGTATCGCTTTCTGCGAAAGTGTTGGCCTTGATTATGTCAGTGCGTCGCCATATCGTGTGCCTATCGCGCGCCTAGCAGCAGCACAGGCGGCGCTGAAACGGGGGTAGTGATTGCGCGGCTGGGCAAGATTTCTGATCTGTGGCGTGATCGGCATTATTGCTGGTTCGAGTTATGCGATTAGTCAGGTGCGCGGCGGTTTTGCCGATGGTACGATCCGCAATGGGCCTTGGACGTCGGGAAAAAGTTTTGGCAGCGCGGGTGCTAGTGCGCTCACCCGCGCAAAGGTAGCGCTTAGTGGCTTACTCGCGCTTCCGGCGAAAGAGGCGATGTATTTTACCGCATCGGTTGATAGCGAGGGGCGTCCGCTTGAGGGGCGGTGTCGCTACGCACTAAAAGGTGGCGCGCTTGAAGCGCGTTGGTGGAGCCTGACGCTTTATGATCCCAAGGGTTATCTCGTCGCGAACACGCGCAATCTTTATTCGGCTGGCAGCGCGTCTATCCTGATGAACGAATCGATGCCGCCGACATGGGTGGTTTTTGTCGGCCCCGATAATTCGGTTGACACCACAAATTTCATCCCGACCGGGGGCAGCAAAAATTTCGATCTCACCTTGCGGACATATCATCCAGCGGGAGCGTTGTTTGCAACCCCCGGTAAGGTTGCGCTGCCAAGCATTATTCGGAAAAGCTGCGTATGATGCGGCGCTGGATTTTTCCGATTATCGTTGGCGGCTTGCTGTGCGCAGGTGCGTATCAGGTGACGCTGCTTGCGACGCCATTTGCGCTGATGCGGGTTGCGATCAACCGCCTTAGTACCAGTGGTGCGGTCAACGAGTTCAGCCACGGCAAAATGGCCACCGCTGCCAATCAACCGATTGTCCGCCCAAGCCCTGATCTTGCCTATTCAAACTGTGTGTTTGATGTTTCCAAAGGGCCAGTGCTGATCGATATTGCGCCAGTGCCGAACCATTATTGGTCGGTCAGCATTTTCGATGCGCGTACGGACGTTGCGGCAGTTCGCAGCGACCGAGATACCGGAGGCAAGCCCGCGCGATTGGCGCTTGTTGGCGAAGGGCAGACCGCCCCCGCTGGTTATGAAGCGGTGCCGCTCAAACATGATCGCGGCATTGCGTTGATCAGGATATTGCTCGCTAATCCGAAAGAGTTTGCTGGGGTTGATGCAATCCGCAGGCAGTCGAGTTGCAAAGCGGGCTGATCAATGCGCCTTCTTATGCGCGAATTGGTGATGCACCGCGACGATAATGCCGCCGAGGATTACGCCGAAAATACCGTAACCAATTGAACCTACCAACCATTCGACTAGGCTGCTGGCAAAGGGTATCGCGTTAGCCGCGCTCTCAGCGCTATGGTGGATAAATTCCGGCAGTGTCTTAAAGCCGAAATGCTCAGTGCCGTGCACGACAATCTGACCGCCGACCCATAGCATCGCCGCTGTGCCGACGGCGGAAAGGCCAGAAAGCAGCGGTGGCATCGCTGCAACCAGCCCACGACCGAAAGCCCGAACTCCGGCAGAGCCACGTTGCGCGAGGTTTAGCCCGATATCGTCCATCTTCACGATCAGCCCAACGACACCGTAAACGCCGACCGTGATGACAATGGCAACCACGCCAAGGATGACGCCTTGCATTATCAGTGATTGGTCAGAGACTTCAGCGAGCGCAATCGCCATTATTTCGGCGGAAAGGATGAAATCAGTGCGGATTGCGCCGCTTACCATCATAGCCTCATGATCAGCAGCGCTCATTTCGGCGACCTCCTGTTCGAGCGTCTCCTCTTGACCATCGCTCCGTTTGCGGACCGCCTCGATCAGTTTTTCAGCACCTTCAAAGCAGAGATAAGTGCCGCCGAGCATGAGAATCGGTGTGATCGCCCACGGCAGAAACGCGCTTAGCAAAAGTGCCGCAGGCAGGATAAACAGCAACTTATTCTTGAGCGAACCCTTGGCAATCCGCCAGATAATCGGCAATTCGCGCTGTGGCGTGAACCCAGTCACATAACGCGGCGTAACAGCGGCATCATCAATTACCACGCCCGCTGCCTTAGCCCCAGCCTTGCTGGCCGCCGCCGCTACATCGTCAAGCGAAGCCGCAGCGACTTTGGTGATGGTCGCTACATCGTCGAGCAGCGCGAATAATCCAGACGGCATATAATGTTCCCGAAAAGCCTCAGGGGATGCCTAGTGGATTATACCCTTCACATGCAATGACTTGCTTATTTACCGCCGATGAAATTGTCTGAAATCGCGCAGGCTGCTGGCCCAAGGATGACGACGAAAAGGACGGGAAGGATAAACAGAATCAGCGGCACCGTCATAATCGCTGGCAGACGCGCAGCTTTTTCTTCGGCGCGCATCATCCGGTCATTACGGAACTCGGCCGAAAGGACGCGGAGTGCCGAAGCAAGCGGTGTACCGTATTTTTCGGTTTGGATCATGGTTGTGACCACGCCTTTGACCGCATCAAGTTTCACCCGCCCGGCAAGATTTTCAAATGCTTGGCGTCGTTCGGACAGAAAGCCGAGTTCGATTGCGGTCAGCGCGAATTCATCGCCGAGTTCGGGATAGGCTTTACCAAGTTCACGCGCGACGCGGTGGAAGGCAGCATCAACAGTGAGACCAGCTTCGGCGCAAATGACAAGCAGATCAAGCGCATCTGGAAGCCCTTTTTGAACTTCTTTGGTGCGTTTGGTGACCTTGTTTGAAAGAAAGATGTCAGGCGCCTTGTAGCTGCCGATCAGTGACGCCGCGATCAGCATGAAGCGCTTGAGTGGCGACCAATCTTCTTTCCAGCCAAAGCCATAAACCGCAATCAATACGCCGCCGCCGATGACAATCGGCAGGAGCATCCGCGCAAAAATGACCGTAACGGGCAAATTGCGTGATCGGTATCCGGCCTGAACAAGCATGGTTTGCGCGGTTTTTAGCTGCGATTCCTGCAATACCTTCAATGATGACAGGAACGACCGCATCTTGTCAGTCGTTTCATTCTTCTGATTAAGTTTGGCGCGGCGTTTACCCGAGGTCGTAGTTATCCCGGCCTTAAGCTGCTCACGCCGCTCATTGAGCGCCTTGACGCGTCCTGCCATTGGATCACGCACCGTCATAACGGCGTAAAGCGCAAACATCATCGCAAATACAGCAACGATAGCGAGCATCGTTGCCACCCAGAAGACATTGAACCCTAAGAGGGTGGGGCCGCCAGTATACATATTCTTGTCTCTCTGACCGTGCTGTACTTGTTAAATTTCAAAATTAATCATTTGCGCCATGATGAAGGCACCAATGCCCATCCACACCATGCCGCCAAGGCCAGCAACGATCAGCCGTTGATCGGTGAAAAATTGGCCCATGTAAGCACTGTTGACGAAGTAGATGATACCAAACACCATGAAGGGTAGAGCGCCGATTATATAGGCTGATGCTTTTGATTCAGACGACATCGCCTTGATCTTTAGCTTCATTTGCGCACGTTTGCGCAGGACCTCGGAGAGATTCGATAATGTCTCGGCAAGGTTGCCCCCAGTTTCGCGTTGGATTGCAAGCGTGATGCAAAAGAACTGAAACTCTGGTGTGCCAATGCGCTCAGCGGTTTCTTCGAGTGCAACCTCCATCGTCTTACCGATGCGAATTCGGTCATTTACGCCGCGAAATTCTATGCCAACTGGATCAGGGATTTCACTTGATACAATACCGAGCGTTTCCGAAATCGGGAGGCCCGAACGCAGGCCGCGCACCATCAGGTCGATAGCATCGGGAAATTTGGCATTAAACATTTTGGTGCGCTTGGCAATTTGCATTCCAACCAACTTGTGAGGAATGCCGAGGCCAATCGCGATGCCAGCAACCAGCCCAAGTGGGATGGGCGCACCTCTGAATATCGCAATTCCGGCGATCACAAGCGTTATGACAAGTGAAGTGGCGGTATATTTACCAAGCGTCCAGTTCTTGCCTGTCATATCGAGCCGTTTGCGCAGCAGCGCCGGGCGTGGCAGAATACGCTGAACGAAACCATCCATTTTGGTATCACGTTTATTGGTGATCTTACGCATTTGCGTTTCGATGATCGCCTCACCAGAGCCGTTGTAGCGGTTTGTGACTTTTTGAAGGCGACGATCACTCGCCTTGCCAGCCGATGGGCCAGAGAATGCGAGTGCGATGATCGCCAGCGTGACAAGAAATCCGGCACCCAAGATTATGATCTGGATCGGCTGCATTATTGGTCAGCTTTCTTCAATAACAATGGGGAGGTGAATGATCATTATGCTGCTTCGGCCTTAGGCTTCTTTGCAAACATGGATTTCATGCCCGAAAGTTTACCAATCAACGAAACCGAGGCGGCTTTGGGAGCGTTAGCGGCAGCGATAGCGGATGCATCACCCGTTGCCATCAGACGCTTACAAATATCACGCATCCCAATCCCGAGCTTGCTTGATTTGCCAACTTCAGCAATTGATTTGCCAAGTTTCGCGGCCTGACACACCGTTTTAATATCAAGTGGCAGGATAAAATCGATCTTGCGTTCAATTGACGTTTCAAAATCTTTGCGAGACACCTCAGATGCGCCTGCGCCAACACGGTTGGCAACGATAAGCGTTTCGGTCTGTGGCGCATTTGACTTGAGCCATGATAGCAGCCGGATCATATCGCGAGCGCCCGCTAACGTCAGTTCTGTTACGATAACTGCAGAACGCACATCAGCCATCAAATGCGGGTGCTGAACCAGCATAGCGCGTGGCATATCGATAACGGTGCATTCAAACACGCTGCGCATTTCTTCCTGCAATTGGTAGAATGCACCACCATCGGTCAGCATTGGCTGATTGATGGGAGCTTCGGCAGACAAGATCGAAAGTTTGTCGCTTGCGCGCACCATAGCACGTTCGATAAATAAACCGTCAATGCGGCTTGGGTTATCAATCGCATCAGTGAGTCCACGGCCAGGCTCAAGATCAAGCGACAGCGCGCCAGTGCCGAAATGGATGTCGAGATCAAGCATCGCGGTTGACCATTTATGTGCATCGCTCATCAGCCACGCAAGCGATGCTGCTAGCGCTGAGGCACCAACCCCACCACGCGTGCCGATCACTGCTGTCATCATATGCGGGCGTTCAACGGCTGCTTCCACATTGCGTGGGCCATTCAGAACCGACTGTGCATGGGTGATCGCATCGCGCAGTTGATCAGTGCTGAATGGTTTGAGGAGATAATCCTGAATGCCACTCGCCACCAGATCGCGATAGAGGCGGACATCGTTGACTTCACCAGCCGCTATCACAACCGTACCGGGTTCGCACACTTCGGCGAGCGCGTTGATATCGTTTAGTGGATCGCCGCTTTCCGATAGATCGACGAACAATATATTCGGGCTAGCCGAAACTGAGAGCGATTGCACCGCGTTGCGCAAGCCGCCTTTGTTGATCTTTTCGATCTGCCAGCCAAGTTCGATGCACACTGGACGAATCTTTTCGGCGGTGTTCTCATCGCAAATATAGGCGGCAAAGGGATCACGCTGCGCAGCACCTGCGCGCGTTGGAGACCAGGGTGCGTTCATTAATTGCCTCCCTTCGAGGATTCATTTTTGAGACCTTGCTCGCCAGTAGGCTTACGATCACGATAGGATTTGATGGCTTTGCCGCTTGTGCTGGCATCGCTCGCGCTGTCACCACCGCGACCAAGGACAAGGTCGTTTGGATCGGCGATCATCGCGGCAAGATTGCCATTGACCGCGCAGCCATAGTTTGACGCGTTATGCGAGTTAAAATTCGGCTCTGAGGGACGGCTCCAGTCAGGGCAGCCCGGCACAGTGGCTTTGGCACGGCTTACGATCACACGGATGTTACCCGAGGGCACATTGCCTGCGGTAATGGGTGCACTGTTATCGAGCAGCAAGCCATATTTGGCGGCAATTGCGGCGACCGATTCGCGCCCTGCACTTCCGTAGCCGTCGCTGCCGACGTCAACCGAAACACGGTCTCCATAGCCAATCCGCAGCGATTCAAACCAGCCTTCAACGCGGCCAGCGTCGCGTGCATCAAGCCCGCCACCGCCGCTGTTAACGTCGAGGACATAGTCCGTCCGGCTAACCACTGGCTGATGAACCGATTCAAGCCCACGATTTTGCGTGCCGCAGGCGCTTACTGTCAGACACAGGCCAATCAGGAAAAAGGATTTTGTATTACGCATGATGTCAATCTCCCTGACGACATTAATTTAGGGTAAAACCCGGAACGGCTGCTGTTTCGGTGCGCTTTTTCTTTTTGCTGCGCTGCTCAGGTGCTTGCGTTTGTTGCACCGGCGTCTGCAAAGGTAATGCTGGCACTGAACGTGGATCAAGCTCACCAACCGTTGTGCCAACGACCGTTGCGGGTGGTGCCATTGTTGGTTTTGGTCGCTCGCCACCATTTTTGTCAGACTGTGTGCGGCCAAAAAGGACACGCTCGATGTCAGTCGCCGCCTTGAAGCCATCCGTAGGCAAGGCAATCGAACCCGCTGTCACAGGCTTAACTAGATAAGGTGTAACGATGATAACCAGTTCGGTCTCGCTCTTGCGATACCGCGTGGAACGGAACAACGCGCCAAGCACAGGCACATTGCCAAGTCCAGGGGCACGGTCAATCGAGTTGGTTTGTGAATTACGAATCAAACCACCGATCATGAATGCTTGGCCCGAACCAAGTTCAACCGTCGTTTCAGCGCGGCGGATCGTAAGCGCTGGTACGTCAAAGCCGTTCAAACGAACCGCGCCTTCGGTAGAGAGCTCCGAAACTTCAGGACGAACGCGCATCGAAATTCGTCCATCGGCAAGCACGGTGGGTGTAAAGGCAAGGCTTACCCCAAACTGACGATATTGAACCGTGACTGTACCCAAATCCTGAGAAATCGGGATTGGAAATTCGCCGCCTGCAAGGAAACTTGCGGTTTCGCCCGAAAGCGCTGTCAAATTCGGCTGTGCAAGCGTTGTTACAAGACCTTCTGTTTCTGCAAGGTCAAGTGCAGCGCCTAACCTTAGACCAAGAAATTTACCTGCAAGCCCAAGTGTTGTAGCTTGTTCTCTGCCAGTAAACTGATCAACCGCTGGTGTAATTGCAGCTCCACGTCCCTGAATGACACCAAAGTTGAAACCTCCGGTTTGATCGACACTTCGCAGATTAACCCCAATATCCTTCATCAGAGAACGGCTGACCTCTGCAATCTTGACTTGAAGGTTGACCTGAAGCGGGGTTGCGGTTTTGAGGCGACTGATTACCTTGACGCCGTCTCCGACCATTGACTGGACGAGCTCGACGGCTTCAGCGCTATCTTGTGGCCCGGCAACAGTGCCAGTCAAAAGAATAAGGTCATTCATTGTCGTTGCGGTGACCGTAGCCTCTGGCATGGCCAGCTTAAGCATCTGATCAATCGAGTTGACGTTCTTGCCCGCGCGGACGTTGGTTGAATAAACTACCGCGCCTGACTTGGATGTAGCAAATACACTTGATTCACCAACTGCTTTGGCAAAAACGTAAATTTGTGTGGCCGAACGAACCTGAACATCGGCGACGTTTTCATTGGCGACGAAAACATCAGCGATTGGTGCTGGCAGGTTGATAAGCTGACCCCGGCCAACCGAAAGCGACAAATCGCTTGTCGGCTTTTGCAAGCGCAGCGCGTTAAAGCCTGATTCTGATTTCATCATCGGCTTTGCCATCGCTGGCTTCGCTTTTGCCTTGGCTGCGCGTGGCGCGGCATACAAACCGCCCATCGGCGTTGTTACTAGGCTGAGCGCCACGGTGGCATAGAGGATGCGGGCAAGCGCGGATGGCTTGCGTGTGGTGACCCTGTTCATCTTACTTGCTCCCCACCGAAACGACTTCGGCTTCTTTGTTACTACCCCGGGTTATGCGGACGACTGGGCCTGCTGGACGTGCGTCTCCAAAGTTTAGACCTGCTGTTGGTGCAGGTGCCGGTGCACCAACACCTTGTGCAGGAGCAACCAAGCGGGGTGCTGTACGGCGCTGAAAGCGTGAAACATCGGCACCAGTGACAAAGGTTGGATCACTATCCGAAGGTCGTGAGGCCACTGCGAGTAACATCTGCTTTTCAGCTTTGGCATCACCATTTTCGGGCACTTTGACTTCGCCAGATGCAATCGCACGCTCAAGTTCAGCAGTATTGTCCGCAATCGAGCGTAGCGACAATGAAAGCTGGCCGACAGTTTGAGCAACCGCGATTTTTTCGGCAATGCGTGTTGTTGCTTCCAAAGTGACGGTCGAAAAGGTTTTTACTTCTTGTTTGCCTTCGGCATCTTCAGTTGAGGTACGCTGATCAGTTGCAAGAACGCGAACGTTACGAACGAAAGTTTCGGATACACGAAGTGCTGGGCCATCGCCGCCTTCCACGGTTTGCGTTAGGACGAGGTCAACGCGGTCACCGGGGAATACAAAGCCTGCAACGCCGCTCTGCGCTGAGACGGGCACAGTCACAGCGCGCATTCCTGGCCCAAGCGCTGCGGCGAGGAAACCGCGATCACCTGGCTTAACCAAAGCACCTTTGGTGACTGGCTGACCCGCAGTAACGGCCGAGCGCACCACGGTTCCGGTCAGGCTCGTAGGATCGGCTTCGCCTTTTAGATAATAGGCATTCTCGATCAGATCTTTTGGCCAAGGCTGATAACGGAAGCTGTCCGCTTCGATGATTGTGCCAACCGGAAGCGCGCGGGTCGCGACCAGAATTTCTGGCCCATCCATCTTTTGCGGAATGATGGCGGCCTGCGTTTGTGGCGCGGCGGCGGAGCTGAACATTGTTTTTGCCATGAAGGCAGTGCCCCCAGCAACAATCAGTGCGACGATCAGCAATATTATTTTCTTTGCATCCATGATGCGAAACCCCCGGTTTACAGGCAACTAAGTGATTGGGATTAATCACCCAAAATGGTTAAAATTTCGTTCTATCATTACCCAAAGCCCTGCGAGTGAGATCGCAATGCCATAAGGAATCTCAGGTTTTCCAAGCGCGCGTTGCCATTTATGAATGACGAGCATGATGAGTGTTAGGACGCCGCCAAGGATCGACATGACAAGCAACAGCTTGAGCATGGCGAGCAGCGGCAGCCAGAGCGCGAGCGCACCAAGCAACTTCACATCCCCGCCCCCCATTGCGCCGAGCGCGAAGAAAGCGGCAAAAACCGAAAATACAGCGACGGCGATGCCAATCTGGATCGCAACATCGGGCCAAAGGCCAAGCCCAGTCGCCCACCAATAGAGCGGAGCCGTAATTGCAATCGTGCCCGTCAGCCAATTATTGATCAGGCGGCTGCGCCAATCAGTAATGGCGGCGATCAGCAAGAGCGTTGCCAATCCGGCGAGCAAGCCATATTCGAGTGTGACCATGTTCATGTTGCACAGACGTAACGCCAATCACTTACGAAAAAGTAACCATCCGCTATGCCCGCAGAAATAAAAATCCGCCGCACCCATCCGGAAGGCGCAACGCTTAGCCAAACGATCATGCGCGACGGCTGGCAATTGCGGGCGTTTGATTGGCCAGCTGTAGAGTGCGCGCGCGGATCAATCCTGTTTCAGGGGGGGCGTGGTGATTTTATTGAAAAATACCTGGAAACCTATGCCGATTGGAACGCGCAGGGCTGGTCAGTGACGGCGTTTGATTGGCGCGGGCAGGGCAAATCAGGCCGACTTTGCGAGGATGCGAATGTTGGCCATATCGATGATTTCGCAGTCTGGATTGATGATCTCGCCGAATTTTTCAAGCGGTGGAAGGCGACAAGCACTGGCCCGCATATTGTGATCGGGCATAGTATGGGCGGTCATTTAATCCTGCGCGCGCTGGTTGAGTCGCGAATCGCGCCCGATGCGGCGGTATTCATCGCGCCGATGTTTGGGATTGAAACCCCGCCAGTGCCGCTTGGCGTGGCGCGCTTCCTGTTTTCGGGGCTGTCCAAAATCGGACTGAGCAAGCGTCCAGCGTGGAAAGGCAATGAACGACCCGCCGCACCTTGGGCTTCGCGCCAACGCTTCTTGACCAGCGATGCCGAGCGCTATGCCGATGAGATCTGGTGGACAGAGCAGGTGCCCGAACTCAAACTCGGCCCGCCAAGTTTTGGCTGGCTTGCCGCTGCGATTAATTCAACGCGCAATACCGAAGCAGCGGGTGCATTAGAGCAAGTGACGACACCAATGCTCATCCTCGGTACTGATGGTGATCGGCTTGTCAGTCCAGCGGCGATTCGCCGCTTCGCTGCGCGGCTACCGGGTGCGCAATTCCACATGTATGATGCCAGCGTCGCTCACGAAATCCTTCGCGAACGCGATGATGTGCGCGATGATGCACTCGCTCGGGTCGACGCGTTTCTGGGGAAGGTGGCTTCCAAGCAGTGACCTATTATGACGTTGCCATCATTGGCGCAGGTATCGCTGGCGCAAGCCTTGCTGCTGAACTCGTGCCGTATCGCTCGGTGTTGCTGCTCGAAGCTGAAGCGCAGCCGGGCTATCATACCACGGGGCGGTCAAACGCATTCTGGCACGCGACTTACGGCGGGCCGTTGATTGAGCCACTGACAAGTGCCTCGCTCGATTGGCTAAGGACGCCGCCAGAGAGTTTTGCTGAAGCTGGCTTTCTCAGCCCGCGCGGTGCGATCACACTCGCTCGCGATGAAGATAGCCCCGCACTTGAGGCCTTTGTGGCGGGTTTTGCGGGCAGCAGTGTTGCGCTTGAGCGCTGGGATCGGGCGAAGCTTGACGCGCATGTGCCGGGGCTGCGTAGCCTATGGACGCACGCAGTGTATGAGGAAGGCTGCTACGATATTGATGTTGCCGCCTATCATGCGGCCTGTTTGCGGACAGCGAAGCGCGGCGGCGGTATAGTCGCAACGTCAGCGCCACTTGAGGGGTTAAGCCGCAACAACGGCATGTGGCAACTCAGAACCAAGAAGGGCGAATATACCGCAGATGTTGTAGTCAATGCGGCAGGGGCATGGGCCGACGTGGTCGCGCAAATGGCGGGCGCACGTCCAATCGGCATTCAGCCCTACCGCCGCACGATTGCGCAAATTAGCGTTGGAGCAGACGTGTCCGCCGATATGCCCTTTGTGATTGACGTAAACGGCGGATTTTATTTCAAGCCCGAAAGTGGCAGTATCTGGCTCAGCCCACATGATGAAACGGCATCACCGCCCTGCGACGCTGCGCCCGATGAACTTGACATCGCTATCGCCATCGACCGTTTTGAGGGCGTCGTCGATTGGCGGGTGCGCCGCGTTGAACATAGCTGGGCTGGCTTGCGCAGCTTCGCGCCGGATCGGCTACCGGTGTACGGCTTTGACCCGCAATGTGATGGTTTTTTCTGGTGCGCCGGGCAGGGCGGTTTTGGCATCCAGACGGCACCCGCAGGCGCGAAGCTTGCCGCCATGCTGATCACCGGAAATACGCCCGACCCAACAATATCAGGAATCAACCCGGCGCATTACGCACTGGGTCGATTCAAAAACTGATTATTTGAGCGTCTCAACCGGGGCCGATGCTGAATTCTGGACATTCTCAATACATTTGAGCGCCGATGCCTTCGCGGCATAACCTTCGCTTGAAGTCGCAAGAATATTGCCATTGCCGTGGCGCAGGCGCCAGCGATGTTCACCTTTTTTGTCTTTATAGACTTCAAACTTCATTGTTCCGACTCCTCTCTAAGTGGAGCTGCACTATGCACCCGAATTCTGGACAATCAAGGCGGCATCACTCGCCAGTCGATCAGCGCGTTCATTGTCGGGGTCACCTGCATGACCCTTCACCCATGTCCATTCGATCCGGTGGGGCGCGCTCGCTGTGATAAGTTCCTGCCATAGATCAGCATTTTTCACTGGCTTCTTATCAGCGGTGCGCCAGCCATTGCGTTTCCAGCCGTGTATCCACTGCGTGATCCCGTTCTTCACATAAGCGCTATCGGTGACGAGCGTGACGTGACAGGGGCGGGTGAGTGCCTCAAGCCCGCGAATCGCCGCAAGCAATTCCATCCGGTTGTTGGTGGTATGTGCTTCCCCGCCCGAAATCTCTTTCTCATGCTGCCCCATGCGGATCAGCGCGCCCCAACCGCCGGGGCCAGGGTTGCCCTTGCACGCGCCGTCGGTTGCAATTTTCACCTTTTGTAGCTCGCTCATTGTGCTGCGTAATGCTCAAGGCGGCGCAGGAACGCCAGCGGGTCTTTACGCGTCACGATGGCATCGGCGGGGGTATTGAGCCAATCCCACGCGCGCGTCAGCAGAAAGCGGAGGCACGCACCCCGTGCCAAAACTGGAAAAGCCACACGCTCATCGTCGCTCAGCCCGAATGCAACGTCATATCCTGCAATAATCGCATCGCCGACGGCGGCATTGTAACCCGTGCCATCGCTCTCAAAGCTCCACGCGGCATGGGTGACGGCCAAGTCCCACACGCGGATTTCGGTGCACGCGAAATAAAAATCGATGATCGCGCCAACCTGATCACCCACCATCAAAACATTGTCGGGGAAGAGATCGGCATGGATCACGCTGTGCGGCAAATCGCCCGGCCAGTTGGCGCGCAGAAAGGTGCATTCCTCGGCAACCCGCGCTTTCAGCCCCGTTGCAATCTGATCCAGATCATCGCCACAGCGGTCTGCAAGGTCATACCAGCCTTGCGGGCCTAAGCTATTGGCGCGGGTTCCCGCGAAGTCGGTAAGTGCCCTGTGCATTGCGCCAAGTGCTTCACCAACCGCCCGCGCTTGCGCCGCGCTTGGGTGAGACACGGATAGGCCGGGCATGAATTCCATCATTGCCATCGCCTTGCCGTCGACGCTGATCGTACCAGAGCCGCCCTCGGACTTCAGCGCGCGCGGCACGGGGCAACCTTTCGCGACAAGATGGTCAATCAAGCCGATAAAGAATGGCAAATCGCCCGTATCAACGCGTTTTTCATAGACGGTGAAGATAAACCGACCCTGATCGGTTTCGACCAGATAATTGCTATTTTCAACACCTTCGGCGATGCCCTTAGCCGAGATAAGCCGTCCCGCGCCGAACCGCTGCACCAGCGTTGCCATGTCCTCAGCGGCTATGTGCGTGTAAACGGCCATCAGATTTCACCTAGTCAACCAATCGGCCAAGCGCAATTCCGCTTGATTGATCGGCGCAACACGCGTTGAAGGAGCGCTATGAGCGTGTGGCGAGTGATTTGGCGAAGTTTGGCGGTGCTGCTGCTTGCGTTGATCGCAGCCGTGATTGCGTGGGCAATACGCAAGGATATCGCGCGCAACTATGCCGATGCCGAAATTAAACGCCGCGGCATCCCAGCCCGCTATCAAATTACCGAAATCGGGCTTTCACGACAACGGCTTGAAAAGATCAGCCTCGGCGATCCGGCCAACCCCGATCTCACTGCCGATTGGGCCGAAGTGATTACGGCGACCGGCTTTTGGGGCGTATCGGTCAAGATGGTGCGTGCAGGCGGGGTGCGATTAAAGGGCAGGCTGGTGGGTGGCCGCGCGACCTTCGGCGTGATAGATAAGCTGCTGCCGCCACCGTCGGATGAGCCCTTTGCACTCCCTGATTTTCGCGTCGAACTCAGCGATGCGCGGATACGGCTTGATACGCCCTACGGCCTAGTTGGTGCGCGTTTTGATGGCGGCGGCAATATCGCGACGAGTCTCAAGGGCAAACTTGCGGCGATAATGCCAGAGGCCGTGCTTGATCCAAAGTGCAGGGCGAATGGACTCAGCGTCTATCTCGACGTCTCAACTGCTTCGCGGCGGATCAGCGCAAAGGGGCCGGTGCGCGCGGGCGGGGTGAACTGTGCAGGCGTCGATGTCGCATTCCCACAGGCGCAGATTGATCTTGTAACTGATGAGCGCTTTGCGCGGATTGATAGCGATATCGCTGCTGAAACCAAAGTGGTGCGTACCTCCGGAACATCGCTCCGTGCTGCGCGCGCTAACGGGCGCCTGACCTATGCTGATGGCGCGTTCAAAGGCGATGGCAATGCCTCGGCGACTGGTCTTAGCCCCGATGCGAAATTGATTGAGCGTGTGGCGGGTCTTGCCCGCCGCGCTGACGGCACGCCACTGGCCCCTCTCGGTGATAGTCTGGTGCGCGCGATCCTTGGCCTAAAAAGTGGAAGCAATGCTCAGGGCCGGTTTAGCGTTGAGGGCACCGCCAAAGCGGGCGCGATCATGCTAGACGGCGTCGCGGCGCAGAGCGCATCGGGCGCGGTGTTTCGCTTTGCGCGGCAATCTTCGGCCAAAATCATCTGGCCAAAGGGCCGCTACACAATCGACGGAGGGGTGACGCTTGCAGGCGGCGGTTTTCCAGCGACGGCAGTTCGCTTTGACAAGGGGCGCGGCCTTTCGGGCGTGGCAACCATCGCGCCGCTGAGTGCGGGTGGCACGCGGCTTGCGATGACGCCGGTAAGATTTTCCTTCGCGAATGGCGCTGCGTCGATTGCAACAACGGCGCTTTATGATGGCCCGCTCGGCGGCGGGCAGGTGCGCGGGCTGTTGCTGCCGGTTTCGGTGCGCGGTGGTGCGCTGGTTGGTGATTGCCTGAACGTGGGGCTTAACAGCTACAGCATTGCCAATCTTGCGCTTGCCCCGATCAAAACCAACGTCTGTTTGCGCGGTGGACAAGCAACGGCTGGGCCGATGACCATCGCTGCGCGACTTGGCGGTTCGCCGCTTTCACTTGCGTTCAAGTCGGCGCGTTACGGCACTGGCACTGGCGCTTTCGCGGCGGACGGCCTTGCGGTGCGGCTTGGCGATGCAAAGCGATTAACCGTGCTCGATATCGCAGCAATCGATGGCATCTACAAAAATGGTGTTGCCAATGGTCGTTTTTCGGGTGCTGCTGGCCAGATTGGCAATGTCCCCTTGCTCCTCTCCGAAATCGGCGGTGATTGGGCGTTTGCGAAGCAAGTTCTGACGGTCAAGGGCGGCCTTCGTGTTGCTGACGCGGCGAAATCACCGCGTTACCTGCCGCTGGTCAGCAATGATGTCGCGCTGCGGCTTGCCGATAATAAGATCACCGCCACAGGCACACTCACCGAACCCTTCACCAAAACCGCGATCAGCAATGTCACAATCACCCATGATCTGACACGCAGTACCGGCAAGGCGATTCTCGATGTGCCCGGCCTAACCTTCGGGCAAGCGCTTCAGCCTGAGCGGCTGACCTCGATTACGCTTGGCGTGATTGCCAATGTTCAGGGCGCGCTCACCGGGCGGGGCGAGATTGATTGGACAGAAAACGGCGTCACCAGCACTGGCGGTTTTCGCACGGATAATCTTGATTTTGCTGCTGCCTTTGGCCCGGTGACTGGCCTTAAGGGCGAAATTACACTGTTAGATTTGCTTGGCCTGACGACTCCGGCAGGACAAAGCGTCACCATCGGCAGCATCAATCCCGGTATTGCGGTGATCGACGGGACAATTCGTTACCGCCTGCTCCCTGATTTGAAACTAGAGATTGAAGGCGGGCGCTGGCCGTTTGCAGGCGGTGAGCTGATCCTTGTGCCGTCGATCCTTGATCTCAATCAAGCGGCAGAGCGGCGGCTGACGTTCCGGGTGCAGGGGCTTGATGCCGCGCTCTTCGTTCAGCAAATGGCGTTTGATAACATCGCTGTTACAGGCAAATTCGATGGCCTGCTGCCGATGGTGTTTGACCAGACCGGCGGGCGGGTTGAGGGCGGTAGCCTTACCGTGCGAAAGGGCGGGGGAACGCTATCCTATGTCGGCGATGTCACCAATGCCGAGCTTGGCCGGTTCAGCAAACTTGCCTTTGATGCGCTCAAATCGATTCGTTATAAGCGGTTGACATTGGAGCTCAACGGCGCGCTAGACGGCGAAATGGTGACCGTTGTGCGTTTTAACGGCGTCAACCAGTTGCCGCTTGCGCAGACGAAGAATTTCTTTTTGAAGCAATTCAACGAAATTCCATTCCTGTTCAATATCACGATCAAGGCGCCGTTTCGCGGGCTTTTCTCAATGGTACGGTCGTTCAATGATCCAAGCGTCTTTATCCCGCGCGGGCTGCAAGCGCTGCCTCCACCGCCTCCACCCAAACCACCCGTTCAGACAAAAGAAAGCGAGACTGTGCGATGACACTCCCGATATTGACGCGAGCGCGATCTGATGCGAGGCGTCGGGCTATGATGAGAGCCGCACCCCTGCTGACCGCTGCCACCGCAGCACTGCTGGCAGGCTGTGTTCAAGTCGCAGCGCCCGAAAAGCCGATTGAGATCAACCTTAACATCAATGTTAAGCAAGAGGTTATCGTGCGTCTCCAAAAGGATGCGCAAGACCTCATCACATCGAATCCGGAGTTGTTTCCGCAATGACACGCAATGCTAAGATTACTGCCATTATTGCCGCTGGCCTGACGCTCGCTGGTGCCGCGACCTACGCCGTCGCGCAAAGTGCATCGCTGATTTCTGTCGCATTGTCCGATGGGCAAGTCGGTGAGCAAGCCGACGGTTATCTGGGGATTCGTGGGCCATCAACCTCTGCGCTACGCGCCGAAGTTGATGCGCTTAATATCAAACGGCGTGCGGCCTATACCGCACTTGCCGAACAGCGCGGTGTGACGATCAAGGATGTCGCAGCCGCCACAGGCTGTGAAACGCTTGCCAAACGCGTTGGCGTAGGCCGTGCCTATATGATGCCCGATGGCGTCTGGCGGGTGCGCAAGGCGGGTGAAACGATTGACCTGCCGGGCTACTGCGTGAGCTGAACGGCAAGGTTTCTGGGATTTTATTATAATCGTTCGTGTCGAGCGAAGTCGAGACACGCAGCGCCGGGTGTCGACTTCGCTCGACACGAACGATTATAATAAAATCCCAGAAACCATGCCGTTCAGCTCACGCAGTAGCCCGGCAGGTCAATCGTTTCAACCGCCTTGCGCACCCGCCAGACGCCATCGGGCATCAT
>JANOXQ010000065.1:0-3571 GCA_031418495.1 Sphingomonadales bacterium | reverse complement strand
GCGCGGTGGCAGAGGTCTGGTCGGGGCGAAAGCGCAGCAGCACGAGCGCCGGCGGTCTCCACTTTGTCCATTCCTTGGTTTGGGCTGCAGGGCGGACAAATTTCCGCAGCCAGCCCATCGCGCGGCTCGCTTGGGCACCGCCGTTATAGCCCGGACGCGCGATAACTGCAATCGGCATAAGTGCGGCAATCCGTCGCCAGTCGCGCCAGCGGTGGAACTGGGCGAGATTGTCGGCCCCCATCAACCAAATAAAGCGGCGGTTGGGGTAACGCCGCACAAGTGCCTCAAGCGTATCAACGGTAAAGCGCGTACCCAGTTCACGCTCAATCGCCGTCGCCCGGATCGGCGCACGGCGCGCCATTTTTTGTGCCGAACGCAGCCGGATGCTGAGCGGCACCATGTCAGTTGCGCTCGCCTTGAGCGGATTGCCCGGCGACACCAGCCACCAGAGTTCATCCACCCCAAGCGCCCGCAGCGCAAAGCGGCTGATATGGAGGTGGCCAATATGGGCCGGGTTAAATGACCCGCCAAGAAGTGCGGTGGTGATCACACGCAGCCCACCAAATTCAAGGCCGCGTCTGCCCTGTGCCACGCACCACCCATTTATATGTCGTCAGCCCCTCAAGCGCGACTGGGCCACGCGCGTGAAGACGCCCCGTGGCGATGCCGATTTCGGCACCAAGGCCAAATTCACCGCCATCGGCAAACTGGCTTGAGGCGTTGTGCATAACAATCGCTGAATCAACCACAGCGAGGAAGGTTTCCGCTGCCATCAGGTCTTCGGTAATAATCACATCAGTATGCGATGAGCCGTGCCGACCGATATGTGCGACCGCGCCGTCTAGCCCATCAACCAGTGTCACCGAGCAAATCGTATCGAGATATTCAGTGTCCCAATCCTCATCACTTGCAGGCTTTACACGCGGATCAAGCGCAACCACCTCAGCCGTTCCGCGCAGTTCACACCCGGCGTCAATAAGCGCCGCCAGCACCGAACGCGGGTGCGGATAGGCGCAGTCGATCAAGAGCGTTTCCATCGCGCCGCAAATCCCCGTCCGCCGCATCTTGGCATTGACCGCAATCTCGCGTGCTTTGTCGGGATCAGCAGCACCGTCAATATAAGTGTGACAAAGACCATCAAGATGCGCGAGCACTGGCACACGCGCATCGGCCTGAACCCGGGCAACGAGCGAGCGCCCCCCGCGCGGGATAATCATATCGATCAGTCCCGCCGCCTCAAGCATCGCCCCGACGACGGCACGATCAGGCGTATCGACAAGCTGGATTGCGTCCGCAGGTAAACCAAGTTCGCTGATCGCGCCGACCATCGCCTCGTGAATCGCCTTATTTGAGGCCCGCGCCTCTGATCCGCCGCGCAGGATCACCGCATTTCCAGACTTAAAGCAAAGTGCGGCTGCATCCGCCGTAACATTGGGGCGGCTTTCATAGATGATCCCAATCACGCCAAGCGGCACGCGGATCCGCGTTAGCTTCAGACCATTGGGGCGAATGCTTTCATCAATCACCGCGCCAACTGGATCGCGAAGATAGGCCACAGTCTCCAAACCCTTGGCCATTGCCTCAATTCGTTCGGGAGAGAGCCGCAGCCGATCAAGCATTGCGAAGGTCAACCCTTTAGCCTGACCTTCAGCAAGGTCTTTGGCGTTTGCCGCGAGGATTTTGGCACTAGCATCACGTATCGCCGCCGCCGCTGCCAGCACCGCCTCTGATTTACGGGGAGTCGATGTGCGGGCGAGTTGGATTGCAGCCGCGCGGGCGCGCTTGCCAAGCTGAGCGACGAACGCGACAGGATCATGAGTGGTACCGTGCATGGTGATGCTCATAGCGAAAAGTATAAAGCGACGCAAAATTGGATTGCCTTCGCACTGTCTTGCAGTATTAGTACAGTGATGAATTTCGAAATTGAACCCGTTGCAGATATTGCCACAGGCGCCATTCTTGCCGATGCAGTTGAGCCGGGGGAAGGTGATTCACGCGGCTCAGCAAACGCACCCTGCCTCAATTGTAAGGCCCAAGTCGACGGCCCATTTTGCAGGAATTGCGGGCAAAAGGCGAAGGTTCACCGAACACTAAGCGCTTTCTGGCACGACTTGATCCATGGCGTTTTCCATTTTGACGGCAAAATCTGGCGAACGCTGCCCATGCTCGTCTGGCATCCCGGTAAACTGACACGGCGCTACGTTCACGGCGAACGCGCCAAATTCGTTTCGCCGCTCGCGCTGTTCTTATTTTGCGTGTTCGTGACTTATGCATCGGTCAATTCGCTAGTCCCCGCATCAATAAACGGTGACATTGAGTCGACCGCCTCAATCAGGCAAAATTTTGTTGAGGGTAAACGCGAGGCAGAAAGCGCGATTAAGGAATTACGAGCGGATTTAAACGAAGCAAAAGCTGATGGCGTAGCCACAGCCCCTATTGAAACTGCAATCAGCAAACAGGCCGATGCAATTGCAGTGCTTGAACGCGAATATCGCGACAAATTGCGGAGGCGGGAGCTTGCGCAATCTTTGACAATTGAAGAACGCAAGAAGACGAAAGCGAAGATCGCTGAACTTACAGGCGCTATCGCTGCGGCAAAAAAAGCTGGCCAATCGACGGGCGATCTTGAAACCGAACTTGCTGACAAGCAAACTGAGCTAAAGATGCTTAGCACGATCTCAGCACTCGCAAATAAGGGAGGAACGTTAGACGCTGAGGATCTGGATATAAATATGTGGGGTATCGAATCGCTCAATCAGGCCGCCAAGCATGCGCTGGAGAACCCTCAGCTTGTGATGTATAAAGTGCAATCGAGCGCTTATAAATATGCGTGGCTGTTGATCATTATGTCCACGCCTTTCCTTTGGCTGCTCTTCGCATGGCGGCGGCAATATATGGTGTTTGATCACGCCGTCTTTGTCACCTACTCGCTCTGCTTCATGCTTTTGCTGACGACATTTGGGTCTTTTGCGTTGAGGTTTGATAATTGGCTTCCGCTTACGGTAATGTTCTTGATGTTTGTACCAATGCTCCATATGTACCGGCAGTTGAAGGAAGGCTATGTCCTTTCACGCTTCAGCGCATTGTGGCGCACGGTAGTGCTGACAATGATTGCAATGATAGTGCTTAGCCTGTTTGTGATGATCATCGTCACGCTAGGCCTGACGGGCTAATGTAAGCAGTTTGCCGCAAAGACAATTTTTACCATCTGCGGACTCTTAGCAATATGCGAGTGTAGCTCAATGATAGAGCAGGAGTCTTTCAGGCTTTTATATTGGCTTTTCATAACTCACCTATTCCTCTTCAGCGTCAATTGGGCAGATATTCGGAATTGAGCGACGGACGGTTTTGGCTTGATCGTAGTGACGAAGAACCGAAGATGAGACCAAAGGCCTCTAGTCAGAGGCAGCCTGTGAGCGGATTGTGAGAGGGTGTTGTCAGGTTAACGGTAGGCTTGGATTTTGTGGCTCGACGCTGGGATGATAGGAAGTTAGCCTTGGTCTGATGAAACCGATCTCGTATGCCCGCCACCGTTTTCCCGCTGATGTGATCGCCGATGCGGTCTGGCTCT
>JANOXQ010000064.1:0-43934 GCA_031418495.1 Sphingomonadales bacterium | reverse complement strand
CAGCGGGGGTTTTTGTTTTTTTTTTTATGGTGATCGTTTTTTGTGGTCCTACGTCGATACCCGGGTCCTCGGGGTCTCTACTCCCCTCGACACAAACGAGATAACACAACATTATTACCGCGTCGGCACTGGTTCCAGCCCCGAATAATCGTAAAACCCGCGCTTTGTTTTGCGGCCAAGCCAGCCCGCCTCGACATATTTGACGAGCAAGGGCGCGGGGCGGAACTTTGGATCGCCGGTGCCGCTATGGAGCACGCGGCAAATCTCAAGGCAGGTATCAAGCCCGATAAAATCAGCCAGCGTCAGCGGCCCCATTGGGTGATTGAGGCCAAGCTGGCACGCGGCATCGATATCGCGGATGCTCGCCACGCCTTCGCCAAGCGCAAAGCAGGCTTCGTTGACCATCGGCATCAGGATCCGGTTGACGATAAAACCCGGCGCGTCACTGGCATGGACAATCGTCTTGCCAAGCGACTGGCCGAAGGCTTCCACTGCCTCCACCGTTTCCGCTGATGTCGCAAGGCCACGGATTAGTTCGATCAATCCCATGATCGGCACAGGATTGAAAAAATGGACGCCGATAAAGCGGGCTGGATCTGGCGCGGCCTGCGCCAATCGCGTAATCGGGATTGATGATGTATTGCTCGCAAGGATCGCATCAGCGCGGATCACCTTGCCGACGTCAGCGAAAATAGCACGCTTAATCTCTTCGCGCTCAGTGGCGGCTTCGATGACGAGATCGGCTTGGGCAAAGGCCACTGATCCTGCCACTGGCGCAATCAGGGCAAGCGCCGCATCACGCGCGGCGCTGGTGATTTTCTCTTTCTCAACCAAGCGGTTCAAGCCCTTGGCAATGCCATCCTTACCCGCTTGCGCGCGCGCCGCATCAACATCGGAGAGCAGCACATGATAGCCCGCTTGTGCTGAAACCTGCGCAATGCCCGCGCCCATTTGGCCAGCGCCAATAACCCCGATAATTTTCATGACTTGCTCCGAGTTTAGCGCGATGCGCCGGGCACCCACAATATGTCAGTCGCGCCATTATCATTGACCGCGCGGCCCATCACAAACAGATAATCCGACAGCCGGTTGAGATATTTGAGCGCTTCAGGGTTGAGTGAAACAGAACGCGCCGCCGTCACCGCTGAGCGCTCTGCCCGCCTGCATACCGTGCGCGCAACATGGAGCGCTGCGCCTGCTGCACTGCCGCCCGGCAGGATAAAGCTACTCAGCGGACGAAGTGCTTCGTTCATCAAATCAAGCTCAGCCTCAAGCCGCGATACTTGTTTGGCAACAACCCGCAATGTCATTTCGCCGGGGGTAAAATCATCGCCGGGCGTTGCTAAATCAGCGCCAAGATCAAACAAATCATTTTGAATCATTCGCAGCCGCGCCAGCGCTTCACCGTCCAAATGGAGTGCGACCATGCCGATTGCCGCATTAAGTTCATCAACATCGCCAATCGCCGCCATGCGCGGCGCGTCCTTTGGCGTACGCGATCCGTCTACGAGGCCAGTGGTACCATCATCGCCGGTGCGTGTGTAAATCCGGTTGAGTTTGACCATATCAGCCGTCTTTGCGCAAAAGCAGCAGCAGGATCACGATGATGACGGCAATCGCCTGAAAAATCACGCGGCCAGTCATCATCTTATTTTGTTTGAGCGCGGATTGGCTTGGCCCGCCGCCTTCACTGTTAAGATCGGCCTCGGTTGTCCTGAGGAAAGCAATCAGGCCGCGAATGAGCATTACAGCCGTCGCAATCACAGCGCCGATGAGAAGAATGACAAGAAATGTATTCATGGACACGTCCTTAAAGCGGGGCCAGCCCAAAGCCAACCGGAAAGCGTTGTTCGCGCATCATTTGGATTAGCGTCTGCGGGTTGATGCCTTGTTCCCGAAGTGCAGCCAGCGCTGGTGAGTGCTTGCGCTTGGCAAGGCGAGTGCCGTCGCTGCCAATGATCAGCCGGTGATGCTGATATGACGGCGTCGGCAGGCCAAGGAGCGCTTGCAGCAAGCGGTGGACATGCGCCGCGCTAAACAAATCTAGCCCTCGCACAACGTGGGTAATCCCCTGTGCCGCATCATCTATTACCACGGCCAGATGATAGCTGATGCCAATATCCTTGCGCGCGATGACGATGTCCCCTTCTGCAAGCGGATCAGCCGTAATCTCGCCCTGATCACGGTCGTGCCATGTCAGTGGGCCGGTGAGCGCAATTGCCTTTGCTGTGCCCAGCCGCCATGCGCCTTCAGTGAGGCCAAGCCCGCGACAGGTGCCGGGGTAGCGGTTTTCGCTCACTTCAGCGCGGGTGCAGGCGCAGCGATAAACCAGCCCCATGGCGTCAAGCCGCGCCAATGCATCGCGGTAAATTTCCGCCCGCTGTGATTGAAGCATCACATCACCGTCCCAAGTCAATCCGAGCCAGTTCAGGTCTTGATAAATAGCGTCGATAAATTCTGCGCGGCAGCGGGTTGCATCAATATCTTCAATTCGAAGCAAAAATCGGCCATTTTCGGCGCGCGCCGTGTCATGCGCTAAGAGCGCTGACCACGCATGGCCAAGGTGAAGCCGCCCGGTTGGGCTTGGCGCAAAACGGCTAATTACGTGCAACATGAAATCATTGCTTGACCAAGAGTCACTGAAAATGCTGTCATGCATCCGTAATCTGAAAAGGCGATAGCAGCAACAACAGCAATAAAGGGTGTTAATCGATTATGTATCATCCAGACCTCATCCGCCATCCCGACGGTTGCCCGGCCTTGGTGCTGAACGCCGATTATACCCCGCTCAGCTATTACCCACTCTCCCTTTGGCCGTGGCAAAACGCGATCAAAGCGGTGTTTCTTGACCGGGTTGATATTGTTGAGGAATATGACCGCGAGGTGCACAGCGCCAATTTCGCGATGAAGCTGCCTTCGGTGATCGCGCTCAAACAATATGTGAAGCCATCGCAATATCCCGCCTTCACGCGGTTCAACTTGTTCCTGCGCGATAGTTTTGCCTGTCAATATTGCGGCTGCCCGCGCGATTTGACTTTCGATCATGTCGTGCCGCGTGCGCAAGGCGGGCGGACAACGTGGGAAAATGTCGCCACTGCTTGCTCACCCTGCAACCTCAAAAAAGGCGGACGGACGCCAAAGCAGGCGCACATGAACCTGCACCTTGCCCCAATCCGGCCGACCAGTTGGCAGTTGCAGGATCAGGGACGGCGCTTCCCGCCCAACTATCTCCACACAAGCTGGCGCGACTGGCTTTACTGGGATGTTGAGCTTGAGGCTTGATGCGTAAGCAAAGCCAGTGCATGGCGCGGCGACGAATTTTTCCGGAGCCGAGCAAATGATTGAAGCCGAATGGTGGGACTATGAAGACGCTGATGAGCTTGCGGGTGCCGTGGCTGGTGATGTGGCATTCATTATCGAAAGCGCAATTGATGCGCGTGGTTCGGCTGTAATTGCGCTTGCAGGGGGCAAAACGCCTGGCCCGATCCTTGAAAAGCTGGCGCAGGCCAAGCTGCCTTGGAAAAATGTTACCATTATCCCGACTGATGAGCGGATTGTTGCGCTAGATAACCCCCTTTCCAATGTGGCAATGCTCGCGAAGATTTTTCTGCCAAAGGGCGCGCGCGTTGTCCCGATCATTTCGGATAAGGCCGCTGATTATAAGCTTGCAGGCAGTGCGGCCTCATCGCGGATCAGCGATTTCCACTGGCCGCTTGATCTCATCTGGCTCGGCATGGGTGAGGACGGGCATACCGCATCGATTTTTAATGGCCCCGATCTTGATGATGCGCTGAATGCGCCGCCCGAATGCAAGGCGGTTGGCGTGATGCCAGATCCAATGCCAAAGGATGCCCCCGTCGCGCGCGTGACACTAACCAAAGCCTCGATACAGTCGGCAAAATCGATTGTTATCGTGCTGACTGGCGACAAGAAGCGTGCGCTGCTTGAAGCCGCGATTGAAGAGGGCGACAGTTCCGCGCTGCCAATCGGGCGCGTGCTTGCTGGGCTTGAAACGCCGGTTGATATTCATTGGTGTGCTGGCTAGGCGATGCGCGTTGCCTTTCAGATGGATGCGATGGAAAGCCTCAACATCGCAGGCGACTCCACCTTTGCGCTGATGCTGTCAGCGCAGGCACGCGGCTACACGCTCTACCATTATGGAGCCGATGATCTGACATATTGTGATGGTCGGCTGAGTGCGAATTCACGTCCAGTAACCGTTCAACGCGTTGCAGACAATCATTACCGCTTTGGCGAGGCGGCACGGCTTGATCTTGGCCGTGATGTTGATGTCGTTTGGATGCGGCAGGATCCGCCCTTTGATCTTGGCTATATCACCGCGACGCATTTGCTTGAACGCATATCGGGTGAGACGCTGGTGCTCAATGATCCGGCAAGCGTGCGTAATGCGCCTGAAAAGCTGTTCGTGCTTGATTATGCGCGGTTTATGCCGCCTACACTGATCACGCGCTCGCTTTCTGAAGTGCGGCGGTTTCAGGCGCAGCACGGCGATATCGTCGTTAAACCGCTTTACGGCAATGCTGGCTCGGCAGTGTTCAAAATCGGAGCGGACGGCGGCAATCTGGCCGCGCTTACCGAATTATTTGGCGAAGTCTGGCGCGAGCCTTTCATGGTTCAGGCATTCCTCAAGGAAGTCTCAGCAGGTGATAAGCGTATCGTGCTGGTTGACGGTGTGGTCGCGGGCGCGATTAACCGCTTGCCCGGCAAAGGCGAAATTCGTTCAAACCTCGCTGCTGGCGGTCGCGCTGAGGCGAGCGTGCTGACACCTGAAGAAACCGAAATCTGCGATGCGCTCGGCCCTGAGCTTAAAGCGCGCGGTCTACTCTTCGTTGGGATTGATGTGATCGGTGGCAAATGGCTCACCGAAATCAACGTGACTTCGCCAACCGGGATCGTCGCGATTGATGCCTATAATGGCAGCGATACGCCTGCGATGATCTGGGATGCAATCGAAGCGAGACTGGCGGCGTGAGCGAATGGATCATCAGCTTTGTTGAACAGACTGGCTACCTCGGCGTTGCAGCCCTGATGTTCATTGAAACCGTGTTTCCACCTGTCCCGTCCGAAGTGATCATGTCGATCGCCGGGATGCACGCGGGGCAGGGCAAAATGTCACTCCCGATTGTGATTGTGGTGGGCACGGCCGGTGCGATGCTTGGTAATTATTTTTGGTATTTGGTCGCGCGGTTAATCGGGATTGATCGGCTCAAGACGATGATTGAACGCTACGGTCGCTGGCTAACGCTTGATTGGCCAGAGGTTGAGCGTGCGCGTGTGCTGTTTGATCGCTACGGCGGTGCTTTCGTCTGCGTTGGTCGGATGTTGCCAACGCTGCGTTCTCTAATGTCGATCCCGGCGGGGCTGTTGCGGATGAAGCAATCGACCTTCCTGATCTGGTCAACCATCGGCACGGCGGGTTGGACGAGTGTGCTTGCGAGCGCAGGTTGGCTGCTTGGACGTAATTTTCGCAATATCGAAGATTTCGTCGGACCGATTTCGCTGATTGTCATCGGCGGGATCATTATTGCCTATGTTTGGCGGGTGATCACTTGGCGGCCAACGACGTAAGTCAGCGATTCCACCCGCTGGCGGCACCGTCCCCAGTTGCGCTGACCTGACGCAGCATTTCGGTGCAGCGAAACCAGCGAATACGGGCGAGAATAGCGATACCACGCATCTGATTGCCAAAGCCTGATAAACGCGCTGACCGCAGCACAGTCAGACTATGCGGCACTATTGAAGCAATCATTGCAAGCGCGCGAAGTCGCCAAGCGAAGCCGGAACCCCCGCTGTCACGATGCTTTGCCAAATCATGCGCAATATGGCGGCGCCATTTTTGCGTAAGCTCGTCAAAACTTTTTCGTGCAGGGTGGTATACAATCATTTCGGGCACATAGTGAGTGACGTGACCAAGCGCGCGCGCACGTTGGCCCCAATCGCGGTCTTCAGCTATGCCAATTCCGCCAAATGGCCCAACAGCATCATACATTGCGCGTGTCATCGCAAGGTTGCCAGTGCCCGAAAACCCTTCGCGGGTGATGTAAAGCCACTGTCGGTAGGCAAAAACACTTTCATAGGCCTCAAGCGAGGTTAGGTGCGCCGGGTCAATCAAATCAATCTGGACATCGCCGCCACAAATGCCGCTGCTGTCATCGCGCGAAAGCGTTGCGATTGCACTCCTGATCCAACCGGAGTGCGCTCGACAATCCGCATCAATGAACAGCAATCTCTCAGACTTTGCTGCGCCAACGCCTTTATTGCGAGCAAGGCCTGGGCCGGGGGCAGGCTCATTGCAGAAAATGACATTGGGAAGGCGCGCTGCCACGCCATCCAGTGGCACACGTGAGCCATTGTCAACGACAATGATTTCCACTGCCCCGTCTGCAAAGTCTTGTGCTTCAAGCGAATGAAGGCAACGGATTAGCGCATCCTGCTGATTAAGGTGCGGGATGATAATAGTCGCGACAGGTTGCGTCGCCGCCATCATGCTGCAGACCGAATTGCCCCCGCTTGGATCTGATTGCGCGCAACCATCAACCAAAGATAGTTGGGCAAACCTTCATCAATGAAGCGGTAGCGTGGTTCTGGATCATCGCCGCCTGTTTCAACCAGTCCAGCAGGCAAGAGTGTCTTTTCAACCATCTCAATTGCGGCTTTGCCACCTTCCGCAAGACCAAGATCGGATCGGCTGAACCAGCCGTCAGGGGTGGAAGCAACACGTGCGATACTTCCAAGTACAGCCCCACGATCTGCAATTTCGAGACGACGGACGCGCTGCGCCGGGCCATAAGCAAGCCGACCCTCAGCCTCCTCAACCATCCGGTCTAGGCTGGCAACGATATCATCCATAACAACATTGGTGCGGCTATGATCGATCGCAATCCCACTGGCATGGTGGCAAATGAGCCGCGTAATGTAGGGCGATCCGTTTGCAAGTGAATGGATCATTCGAACCCCTTCAGGCTCAAACGAAACGCCAGCCGCACTGTCGCCCAGTGCGACCAGCGATTCGGTTTCTTCAAAGGTTAGGTGCGGTAATGGCAAGCCGATGACATTGCGCCGGATCGACGGAATATAACCAATCAGCTCATGCAAATTTGATGAAACACCAGCAATGACAAGCTGTACAGGGGCAGCGCGATCAGAGAGGTTTTTAATCAGCTCTGCAGTATATTGACGAAACTGCTCATTTTCGAGTCTGTCATATTCATCAAGAATGATCAGAACGCGAATGCCGGCAATCTGGCTAAGCAAATCACTCAATTCACGCGCATCAAACGCGCCTGCCGGCAAACGACTCGCAAAATTCGCGCCGCTTTCTACCTCAGGGCCGCTTGGTGAGACATTTTTGAGGTAAAGCAGAGGAATGCCCTCAAGCAGCCGACGAAACATTTCGTCAAACCGCGACCCAGCTCCGCAGGTGCCGTGAAGCACAAGATAACGCGATTCCTCAGCAAGGTCTGATAAAATATGAAGCAGCGATGTCTTGCCGATACCGCGTTCGCCAAAAATCACGACATGTGAAAGCCTGTCTTCAATAATCTCGATCAGACGCGACAATATAGTAATTCGCCCAGCAAACATGCGCCGATCAGTTACAGGCTGTGCGGGCGTGAAAACGGATCTTAACGCAATCCGTGTTTGTGCCATGGCTTCGCTTTCGGCTTGAGCGCTTGCATCGCCTAGTGTTGATACGCGGAAACGCGGGAAACGAATGACATCACCAAGTTTTTCAACGGGCTTTTCAATCGAAGGCCATTGAATCTCGACTGGACGCCGGCGCGTGCCGTCTGTATTTTTCCCCCAGAGGCGCGACCACATCGCGCCAATATTCTGTGTTAGTCCCACTTACTGTCCTTCAAAATTTATCATATTTAAAGCTGGTCTGCCCTGATCATCAATCCTGTGGGCGCGCCGGGAATGGTTTAATAATAAGAATGATATAAGCGATCACCGCCGTAACAAGCGCTATCGCGATTCCGTGATATAACATATTGTCCGTATCGAGTGCTTCATTGCCAAACTGATTGGCAATCGCACAACCAAGTGACGGCGGCAGATAGGACCAGATCGAATCGACAGGCTCATCATCACCAACCGATCGTTGCAGGAAAACGACGATTAATCCTGCAAAAATAGCCACAGTAAGCCAATCATATGGCGTTTCCATACTTGTTTCCTTTTGTATCGCCAATCCGGATTTGTTACGCCGGTGAGCGATACCCCTTGTTCAACTGAACATGCTCATGAACCTTTCGGCCCCTCTTGATCAACTAAATTGCAGTTTTCATACAAGATTTTCGCCTGATTAACTCTGTTTAGGCGGTGTCAGCCCTTGGCATCGCCTGTGAGGCGCGATAGGATTTTTTACAAATGGTTGGTTCATATTAAAGCGAGTATGGTAAATTTCAGCTTTGAAAACAGACGCTTGCGACGCTCTAAAACGCTCACTTTGCAAAGATTGGGTAATTGTAATATGAGATTGGTTACGCCTTTTCCGACAATGGCGATTCTTCGCGTGGGGAGGGAATTGCGCTTTGAAAATTGCCGTTAGCGTTACTGCTGTGCTGTGCTGTGTCAGCGAGGCTGCTTTAGCTCAAAATGATGCAACGAGACGCATAGGCGTCTCCGTTGGTGCCCAGGAAGTTTATGAAGATAATGTTCTACGCCAGCCGGATGTTTTTCCTGTTCCCCCGGGCTTTGCCCGCAACGATTTTCGCCTGTCGCCCTCACTGAACGTTGATATTGTTCAGCCAGTCGGTCGCCAGACACTCATCTTGCTTGGGGGCGTCGGCTATGATTTTTATCGGCGCAACAGCAGGCTAGAGCGCGAAAGAATTAACCTCCAAGGCAAAATTAATCTTGCAGTTGGGGCGAACTGTAAGCCTGAGCTTGGCCTCACTTATTCGCGCCAGCAAAGCGATTTGGCTGACTTTTTTTCGATCACCGACTTTCGTTTGCGTAACCGTGAACAGCGGTTGACGTTTTCGAGCGGGATCAAGTGTGGCGGGATTATTGGTCTAAAGCCAGGCCTCACTTTTGAGCGTAGTGTTGTCAAAAATAGCTCTTTCTTCCGCAGAATTGGCAATTTCAATTCTACAGCGGTCGGCGTTTCGATTGGTTATGTTACGCCAACGCTTGGTGAGCTTTCATTATTTGGCAATTATCGTCGCGGTAAATATCCAAATCGTGGCGCTTTTACCGGGCGCGCCGATGTGAATGAAAGCATCGGGGTTTACACCGGTGGACTGCGTTTGCAGCGCGAAATTGGCAATCGGCTTAAGGGCAATATTTCGCTTGGTTATACTGTGGCTGAGCCTTCGATTGCGGCGACACGGCGATTTAGCGGCATATCGGGTTCTGCCGATCTGACTGCACAGCTGGGTGACCCTCTTCAGGTTGTTGTTGGTTATTCGCGCTCAGTTCAGCAGTCAAACCAGCTCAATGTCAGCTTTACTGTCAATGACAGTTACAACATCAATACCAGCTATGTGTTGAATCCGCGTTTAGTTTTGACCGCAGGTGCCGCGCGCACGCAGCGTAAGCTGCGCGATTCGCCACTGTTGTCGCCCAATTTGTTGGGCAGTAAGGAGCGAACAACTCAGTTTTTTGGGGGTGTTCGTTTCTCGCCTGCAGGGCCAATCAGTTTTTCGCTCAATGCAACAAAATCAATACGCAAATCGCAAACACGCTTTTTCGATTATGATGCGTCGTCAGTTTCGCTCGGGGTGAATTTTAACATTTAAGTGATTGTTATGTGGGGTATGTTTTTATGAATATTCGTGTTCGACCTTTTAGGAATGCGCTGGTCGCGGTAGCGGCAGTGTTATCCTTGGGCGGTTTTGCCAGTAGCGTATTTGCACAAACTGCTCAGGTCTCAGCCCCAAATCCAGCAGCACAAAAGGTTCCAGTGGCAGTAGCTCCCACTGCTGAAGCGCAAAAGGCTGAGGCGAACCCAGCTAATGCTGGTTATGTGCTTGGGCCTGATGATGTTGTCGAAGTATCGGTGCTTGGTCAGCCCGAATTTACGACACGCAGCCGAATTCGCGCCGATGGTACGATTGTTTTGCCCTATGTTGGCAGCACTGCAGTTTCGGGTGACACCCCTGTTTCGCTTGCAAAGCGGATTTCTGGCGTTCTTAAGGCAGGCGGTTATTACTCAAACCCAATCGTCAGTGTCGAAATCGCTGGGTTCGCAAGCCGCTATGTCATTGTGCTTGGGGCTGTTTCTCAGCCGGGGCTTCAGCCAGTGGATCGCCCCTACCGCGTGTCCGAAATTGTTGCACGTGCTGGCGGCATTCGCGGCGATGGCGCTGAATTTGTGATCGTTCGCCGAGAAAAGGGCGGCGAACTTAAGCTGCCGTTCGAAAAGCTCGCAACAGGTGATGCAACCGATGATCCCTTCGTTCTTCCAGGTGACAAAGTTTATGTGCCGCCTGCTGAAACCTATTATATCTACGGTCAGATCAATGCGCCTGGAGTGTATCCGATCCGTGATAAACTGACGCTGCGCAAAGCAATTGCTAGAGGCGGTGGGCTTGGTGCGGCGGGGTCTGAAAAGAAGATTAGCGTTTATCGCGACGGTAAGAAAACAGCGCTTGCACTTGACGGACCCATCTTGCCGGATGACGTCGTTGTAATAGGCCAGCGCTCGTTTTGAATAGAACTGATTCGTTTCAAGGAACTAAGTTATGAGTTTGATACAATTTTTGCGAATTCTCGCTGCTCGGCGCGGGGTCATGCTGGCTGCTCTTTTGAGTTGCTTTTTGGTGGCACTGATCATGTCGCAAATTTTGCCTAAAAAATATGAGGCAACTGCGCGGGTCATGCTCGATACTACGAGCCCAGATCCCGTAACCGGGGTTGCTATTGGCAGTGGCTACCGCGCGTTCGTTAAAACGCAAACTGAGTTGATTGAGGACGAACAGACAGCAGGCCGTGTGGTTGATAAGCTCGGCTGGACAAGCGAACCGCAGTTGATCAAGGCCTATGCTAAAGCGACAGGCGGAGAAGGTACAGATATTCGTCGTTGGCTGGCACGTCAGATTCTCGAGGTAACTACAGCGCAAATCGTTGAACCAAGCAGCATTATCGAGATTAAATATTCTTCTGCGACGCCTGACATCGCCAAGCGGATCGCAACAATGATCCGTGAAGTCTATATCGAAACGACAATAGATATGCGTCGCCAGACCGCAGGTCGCAATGCAGACTGGTATCGCGAACAATCAGAAAAGGCGAAGCTCGCACTCACAGCAAGCGAAACCGAGCGTGCCAAATATGCCAAGGAAAATAATATTGCGCTTCAAGGCGGCGCTGTACTTGATGTTGAAAGTGCAAAGCTTGCAACGCTTACCAATCAATCTGCGTCGGCATCGACTGCATTGCAATCAACGCCGGGTGCGGCTGTAGCCCCACCAGGTGGTGCAACGCTACAATTGGCAGCAATCAACCAACAAATTGCGCAAGCCGCTGAAACGCTAGGGCCAAATCATCCAACTTATCAGTCGCTTCAGCGCCAAAAGACCGTGGTTGAGGGGGAGCTTTCGCGAGAGAAAGCCGCGCTTGACGCTTACCGCAATGGGCCTACAACCAGCGCTGCCGTTGCACAGATTGATGCGGCGTATAACGCTCAGAAAAACCGCGTTATTGGCCAAACTGAAACGCTCGCCAAGCTCGACCAGTTCAACCGCGATATCGATGTGAAGCGTGATCAGTATTTGCGCGCAGCGCAGCGCGCAGCGCAGCTCAAACTCGAAGCCAGCACTTCAGAAACCACGATTACTCCACTTGGCGAAGCGACTGTGCCTGACTCACCAAGTTCACCAAAGGTGCCTTTAATCATTTTCGGCGCGCTTGGTTTTGGTCTTGCGCTTGGTGTTGGCCTTGCGCTCTTGATCGAACTATTCGGCCGCCGTGTTCGCTGTGATGAAGACCTCGAATATGCAGCGAAAGCCCCTGTTTTTGCTGTGATCGGACAGCCTGACAATTACAACAGTTGGTATCGTCGTTTGGCTCGATCTGTTCGTGAGCGGATATCGGATCGCAGACAAAAACAGTTGGCGGAGGCCTCGACGTGAACGAGATCAATCCTATTGATGTAAAGTCAGCAACGCCGATTTCTGCAACTGGTTCTGAGCCAACATATAATGTTTCGGTGACGTCGACCGAAGGCGAGGTGATCGACTCAGCATTTGAATCGCTTGTTATTCTAGAATCGCCCGATAGCATTGAAGCTGAAGCGATCCGGGGGCTTCGGACAAGAATAATGGCGCAACATGTTCGTGAAGGGCGTCGCGCGCTTGCGATCTGTTCGCCAACAGAGGATACTGGGAGCAGCTTTGTTGCGGCAAATCTGGCAACGGCAATGGCACAAATTGGGGTGAAAACTCTGGTTGTTGATGCCAATTTGCGTACGCCAAAAATTGCTAACATGTTTCGTCTTGATGAAAATGCAGCTGGTCTTTCAGACTATCTAGCCGACCCTGATCTTGCGATTGATGGTATATTGCAGGAAACTGCATTACCTTTTCTTTCGGTTATCACCGCAGGCAGCCTGCGTTCAGACCCGCAAGAGTTGCTTGCTGGTAGCCGTTTTAAGGCATTCATGGATCAATTGCTTCGTGAATTTGAACTGACAATTCTTGATACGACCGCAACAAGCCGTTGTACCGATGCGCAACGCGTAGCAACAGTTGCAGGCTATAGCCTGATTGTGGCGCGTAAGCACAAATCGCACGTCAAGGATGTTGCAACACTGGTCAAATTGTTGCGCGCTGACCGTTCGAATGTTGTTGGCACCGTGTTGAACGATTTTTAGGGCCGGGCGCGGTCATGAACATGATGATAAGCAACCCGGTTACGGCCGAAAAACTCAACTGGCGTAGTGTGCTCAACTCGCAGTGGCCGCTTTGGGTTGGTTTGGCCTTTCTTGGCTTACCAAGCCTGGTCCGGCTTGGCCAAGAGGCATGGACAACCGATACCGGCGTTCATGGCCCAATTGTGCTCGCGACTGCGATTTGGCTGCTTTATCAAGCATGGCCAGATGTGGCTGCAATCAAGCGCCCCGGCAACAAAGTCATTGGAGCGGCTGGGATTGCTTTCTTCCTAATCGCATATGCATTTGGCCGTGCTTTTTCGTTTTTGAGTGTCGAAATTGCGGCTTTTATTGGCTTGGTGGTTTCGGTAGCTTATTTGTATCTTGGTTTTTCAGTGCTCCGTCGGTTTTGGTTTCCAATTCTCTACCTTGGTTTCGTTGTGCCGTTTCCGGGCTGGTTTATTGATGGTATTACAGCCCCACTTAAAAACTATATCACCTATAGCGCAACGGCCCTGCTTGATGCGGCTGGCTATCCAATCGCGAGTCAAGGTGTCACACTGGTTGTTGCACAATATCAATTGCTCGTTGAGGATGCCTGCGCTGGGCTTAATTCGATTGTTAGTCTGACCGCGATCAGCCTTTTTTATATTTATATCCTCCACAATGCG
The DNA here is from genome assembly GCA_031418495.1 of Sphingomonadales bacterium. GTDB lineage: Bacteria > Pseudomonadota > Alphaproteobacteria > Sphingomonadales > Sphingomonadaceae > Aquisediminimonas. Next base: position 30,425 of record JANOXQ010000064.1, on the reverse strand, counting down.
TCATGGCGCTATTCGCTGCTGTTGTTCCTGTGGATTATTCCTGCCGCACTCTTTGCAAACCTTGTTCGTGTGCTGATATTGGTGCTGATTACCTATCATTTTGGTAATGCCGCGGCACAAGGCTTCCTCCATTCGACCGCGGGCATGATCATGTTTGTTGTGGCGCTGCTCAGCATATTTGCAGTCGATAAGGCTATGACGCCGATCCGCCGTCGCCTTACAGGAGCTGCCCAATGACATCGAGACGTGAATTTCTGATTGGAGGTGCCTGTGCGCTCACGGCCGGTGCCGCTTATGCCGCAACTCCGCGCGAACGCATGTCACTTCTTGGCAAAGAGAAATTGGAAGCGCTAATCCCGCGTGCATTCGGGCGCTGGTCTGAATTGCCCTCAAACGGTATTGTTGTGCCTCAAAGCGACGATAGCCTTGCGGCGCGGCTTTATGCGCAAACGGTCACGCGTATGTTTGTTAACAATAGTGACGGAACTAGTGTAATGGCACTGTTTGCCTATGGGGATACGCAAAGTGATCAGTTGCAATTGCACCGGCCCGAGGTGTGTTATCCAGCCTTTGGTTTTGCGGTTGTTGAAAGCCTAGCGGTTGATATCCAATTGGCGAAGGGCGCGGTTATTCCAGCACGTCGGCTGACTGCACAATCGGCGATACGTAATGAGCATGTCGCCTATTGGACGCGGATTGGAGAGTATTTGCCGCAAAGCGGCGATGATCAGCGCTCGGCCAAATTGCGCACAGCGTTTCAAGGGATTATTCCCGATGGAATACTTGTCCGCATTTCGAACCTTGAAGCCACTGCCGATTCAGGTTTCGCCGTCAATCAACGTTTCGTAGAGCAATTGATCTCCGCAATGCCCAAGCAAGGTCTGCCAGCACTTGTGGGCACGAATATCTCGAAACAATTGGCTGGTTGAGAGCAACTGCTAAACGAATGCCCAAGGCAAACCAAACCAAACCATTTGATCGCAAGACCGAGACGCAGTCCGAAGCTCGGCTTGATCCGGCGTTAATTGCTCGCGCCAATCATGTTCAGCCAACGCCTGCGTTGTTTGAAATTAGTTCATTGCTGCTACGTCTCGCAGAAATTGCAACTGTTGCTTTGGTAGCTATTATTATTGCAAGTTTCATTCTGGAGAATCCATCGCCAGAAATTGCGCGTGCCTATTTCAATGCGATCTTCATCGGCACAGTTTTTTATGCTGGCCTCGCCGATATGACGGGCGTTTATGATGTTGATATTCGTTTTTCGATGCGCCGTGCATGGGGTCGTTTACTGACGGCATGGACCGCAACCGCCATGTTCATGCTCACGATGGGCTTCCTCTTCAAAATTTCCGATACTTATTCTCGTGCTTGGGCAATTCTCTGGTTTCTTGCAGGCGGATTGGCGCTTTGTCTTGTACGCGCAGCGGGCACTTTATGGCTACGGCGACTGAAACGACGCGGCGTTTTCAATCAACGCGTCGCCATTTTTGGGGCTGGCCCTCAGGGGCATAGACTTGCTAGTTATATTCGTGGGAATGAAAAGCTCACTATAGACTTACTCGGTTTTTTTGACGACCGCTCTACTGAGCGATTGGCTGATGATGACAGTCAGCCTTTACTCAATGGCAATCTTGAAGGGCTTCTTAAAGCAATTCGGCTCGGTCTTGTTGATCAAGTGATTGTTGCGCTCCCTTGGTCGGCTGAAGCACGATTGCAAGAGGTGGTTGCACGCCTTGCCATTATGCCAATTCGGATCCGCCTCGCTCCTGATCTTGCGAGTTTTGCTTTTGCCCAGCGCCCTGTGGTGATGCTTGGCGATTTGCCGGTAATGACCTTGTTCGAACGGCCGATTTCTGGGCTGGATCAAGTGCTGAAGAAGATCGAGGATGTTACGCTCGGCGTCATCGTCACCGTTCTGTTTGCGCCGTTACTGTTGTTCATTGCGATCGCTGTAAAACTTGACAGCAACGGGCCAGTTTTCTTTCGTCAACCACGCGAAGGGTTTAACAATCGCAAATTCCATATTTGGAAATTTCGCTCAATGCATCAGAATATGGCTGAAGTTGAGGGGATTAATCAAGCGCAGCGCGGTGATCCTAGGGTCACGCGTATCGGTCGTTTTCTGAGACGCTCAAGCCTTGATGAATTGCCACAGTTGTTCAATGTGATCAGCGGTGAAATGTCCCTCGTTGGGCCGCGCCCACACGCCGCATCAACCCGCGCTGGCGACCGGCTGTTTGGCGATGTTGTTGCGACTTATGCCGCGCGGCATAAGGTCAAGCCGGGCATGACTGGATGGGCGCAAGTCTGCGGCTGGCGTGGAGAAACCGATACTGAAGAAAAACTCGTTAAGCGGCTTGAGCATGACTTGCATTATATCGAAAACTGGTCAGTTTTGTTTGATCTTTATATATTGATCCGCACGCTACCTGCGCTATTTTCTTCGCGGGCTTACTAGTGTCCGAAGCTCGGGACGCGCTGGCGTTGTCCATCCTGATTGTAAACTACAATACGCGCGAAACGACGCTTGAATGCCTTGCTTCGCTTTATGCGGCTCCGCCCTCGGTTAGCTTTGAGGTCATTCTGTTAGACAATGCTTCGGTGGACGGCTCTGTAGAAGCGATCTGTGCAGCCTATCCACAGGTTAAGTTGATTGCGAGCCATGAAAATAGTGGTTTTGCCGGTGGTAATAATATTGCAGCGGAACAGGCGTCGGGTGTCCGACTTCTGCTGCTTAACCCAGACACTTTGCTTTTTGCGGATAGTCTTGACGCGCTACTTGCCTTTGCCGAACGGTCGCCTGCGCGCGGGATATGGGGCGGGCGCACGCTGTTTGGCGATCACAGTCTTAATCCTACATCATGTTGGGCGGAAATCAGTGTGTGGAGCCTGTTTTGCAGTGCCTTTGGTTTAATCTGGCTATTCCCGCGTTCTAAATTGTTTAACCCAGAGGCTTATGGCGGCTGGCAGCGTGACAGTGAGCGTGATGTTGATATTGTGACGGGCTGTTTCCTGATGATTAATCACGCACTGTGGCGTCAGCTTAAGGGATTTGATCCGGCCTTTTTCATGTATGCGGAGGAAGCCGATCTATGCATCCGCGCGCGCGCTGCGGGTGCAAACCCTGGCATCTCACCCACCGCACAGATCATCCATCTTGGGGGGGCATCGGAAACATCGCAGACTGAAAAAATGATCAAGGTCACGCGTGGCCGGATTACACTTATGCGCAAACATTGGCACCCAGCTGCTCTTGCTGTCGGACTTTTCCTTTGCCGCATCTGGGCGTTTTTGCGAATGATTGGATCGCATTTTGTTGCTGGCCCGCGTGATGTGCCAGGTACGGCAGTGGATAAATGGCGGACGATCTGGCGACGACGCTCTGAATGGCTCGCTGGCTATTGAAAGGCTATTTGCGGTGATGCGCAGTGTTGCTGCGCCCACTGGATTGCGAGCCGACTGGTATGATAGTAAGGATGTCATTAGCCATTAATAAACAGGGTTCATGCATTTCATGCTGATATTTGCTGCAATGCTAATCATCAAAGGCTTGAACCTGCTTATGTTTGCCGCATTTTTAAAGTCAGCTTTGCTGGCGTTGATCGTCATGTTCTCTGCAACGCCAGTCGATGCAGCACGAACTTATAATGTGTCTACCCGTGCTGGATTGGTTGATGCGATTGCGCGAGCGTCGGGTGGTGATCGCATTATTCTTGCTTCAGGCAATTACGGCAACATCGATATTCGCAATAAAACATGGTCAACCGACATGATGCTCGCGTCAGCGTCTCCTGCTAATCCGGCAAGGATCGAGATATTGACCGTCAACGCAGTATCGCATCTGTCGATAAAATCTCTCCATATCGGCCGCCCGCTTAATCCCGGCGAAGCGAATTATGCGATCTTCGGTAATTTTCGCAACGTTTCTGCGGTGACGCTTGACGATGTGTTTGTGCGTGGTTCGATGGATAGCAATCCAGTCAATGATGGCAACGGCCTTAACTTTGTTGATAGCCGAAGTGTTACTGTAAAGGCCTCACGGTTTGAAGAGCTTGGCCGTGGGATACAAATGTCTGGGTCAACTGACCTCACCCTCACTGACAATGTGTTTCGTCATATGCGCACAGACGGGATGAATTTTGCCAATGTTCAGCGCGTGCTGATTGATGCCAATATGTTTAGCGATTTCTTCGTTGGTGAAGGCGATCATCCCGATGCCATCCAATTCTGGACATTGGGCACAAAACAAGCGTCTACCAACATCATCATTCGCAATAATCAAATTTTTCAGGGGCGCGGTGCCGGGACGCAGGGCATTTTCCTGACCGATCAAGTCGGCACACTGCCTTACCAGAATGTCCGAATCGAAAATAACCTGCTCTATGTCTATGATGGCTACAACGGGATTATGGTTGGGCATGGACGCCAGATCGAGATCATCGGTAACTCTGTACTTTCTGAATCGCGTGACAATCAAAAATATTGGATACGTCTTGACCGGGTTGAGGGTGTAACACTGCGGAATAATGTTGCCGATTCCTTTGTGAACCAGAACAACAAGTCAATCACGATGGATAATAACATTTTCCTTGATACGCGAACAAGCATTGCCGCACGCATTCGCGATTTGCAGGCACTCGCTGGCGCAACTGCTACAGGATTGGTGATCCCCGGCGTTGGGTATCAGATCCCGCCGCGCTAGACCGAACAGCCAAGGGTTTATCCCTAATAGTGACAGCTAGACAGGCGATCAGGTTTCGCTAAGAAACGGAGATGTCTTTGCCATCACCTCTCTTTGATCGCCTGCGGCTACCCATTATCGGCTCCCCGCTTTTCATCGTTTCTGGCCCAGAGCTGGTTATCGCCCAGTGCAAGGCGGGGATTGTCGGATCATTTCCGGCGCTCAATGCCCGACCGCAGACGATGCTTGATGAATGGCTTCATCAGATTACCGAGGAACTCAGCAACTGGAACCGTGATAATCCTGATCGGCCAGCGGCGCCCTATGCGGTCAATCAGATCGTCCATAAATCGAATGACCGGCTTGAGGCGGATATTGCGACCTGTGCCAAATGGCAGGTGCCAATCACGATCACCTCGCTTGGCGCGCGCGAAGACCTTAATCAAGCCGTGCACGGCTGGGGCGGGATTGCGCTGCATGATGTGATCAATGATCGTTTTGCGCGCAAGGCAATTGAAAAGGGTGCTGACGGCCTGATCCCCGTCGCGGCGGGCGCGGGAGGCCATGCGGGCACGCTTTCGCCCTTCGCCTTTATGCAGGAACTGCGTGAATGGTTTGACGGCCCGATTGCGCTTTCGGGTGCGATTGGCAGTGGCCGTTCGATCTTGGCGGCGCAAGCGATGGGGGCTGATTTCGCCTATATCGGTTCGCCGTGGATCGCGACAGTTGAGGCCAATGCTGATCAGGCTTATAAGGATGGGATTGCTGAAGGCCGTGCATCGGATATCGTTTATTCTAGTTTGTTTACAGGGGTTCACGGCAATTATCTGCGCGGCTCAATTGTGCGCGCGGGGCTTGATCCCGATAATCTTCCCGAAGGCGATGTCACCAAGATGAACTTTGGTTCGGGCGGCAATACCAAGGTAAAGGCATGGAAGGACATCTGGGGATCGGGCCAAGGCATTGGCGCTGTGACCGCAGTTGAGACCGTGGCTGACCGGGTTGATCGGCTCGAGGCTGAATACCGCGTTGCGATTGCAGAACTTGATGCGAAGAAGCGGGCGGGCTGGGCTTAAGACCCTTTGCGACCAATCACCTGAACCCGCGCATCAACCTCAACCTTAACGCTTGGGCGGACGAAGCGGCTTATGTCGCCGCCGTAGATCGCGATTTCCTTGACGAGTTTTGAGGCGATGGGTTGCAGCGCGACATCGGCCATCAGAAACACCGTCTCAATATCGGCGTTAAGCTGCTGGTTCATCCCCGCCATCTGATATTCATATTCAAAATCGGCGACTGCGCGCAGGCCACGGATGATGACGGATGCACCCTGATCCTGAGCAAATTTCATCAGCAGCGCATCAAAAGACACCACCTCAATCGCGCCGCCAATCTCGGCAACTTCACGCCGCACCGTCGCCATGCGTTCCTCAACAGTGAACATTGGTGATTTTGAGGGGTTGGTGGTGACGCCGATGATGAGCTGGTCAACCAGTTTCGCCCCGCGCCTAATGATATCCATATGGCCAAGCGTGATTGGATCAAAGGTTCCGGGGTAAACGCCAATTCGTGTCATCACCGATCCCTCTCAATCGTGTAGCGCGCGATAGCGCGGAGTAGGTCTGCTTCGGCTCCAAAGCTGCCCAAATGCGCGATGGCTTGATCAACCAGCGCGCCCGCCTGTGCTTTGGCGCGATCCATGCCGAGCAGTGAAAGGAATGTCGCCTTACCCTTGGCTTCATCCTTATGAAGCGCTTTCCCTGCCGTCGCTTCATCGCCTTCAACATCAAGAATGTCATCGGCGATTTGGAAGGCGAGGCCAATATCGCGGGCATAGCCGCGCAAGGGTGCCCGCCCCTCAGGCGGCAAGCGACCCATGATCGCGCCTGCCTCAATGCAGAAACTAATAAGCGCACCCGTTTTGAGTTGTTGGAGCCGGGTGATGGTTTGAAGATCGAATGTAGCCAAATCAGCTTCGATATCCATCATCTGGCCACCCGCCATCCCGTCAGGGCCGCTGGCGCGCGCGAGTTCAAGGACAAGCTCAATCCGAACAAAGGGATCGCTGTGCGTCGCTTCCCCGGCAAGCAGATCAAACGCAAGCGCGTGGAGTGAGTCACCCGCGAGCACGGCGGTGGCCTCATCAAACGCCTTGTGGACAGTTGGTTTGCCGCGCCGCATGTCATCATCATCCATGCACGGCAGATCATCATGGATCAGTGAATAGACATGGATGCACTCAATTGCCGTCGCAACGCGCAGCGCCGCGCGCTTATCAACATTGAACAGCGCGCAAGACGCCGTAACGAGCAAGGGCCGCAGTCGCTTGCCGCCGCCAATTGCAGCGTGACGCATCGCTTCAAAGAGTTTGCGGCGTGGATCAGCAGGCACTGGCAGCAGCAGATTGAACTGATGGTCAATATCGATCGCAATTTGTGCGAGCGCTGGCTTCAATAATGTCAAAGCATCCCCCATCACTGTTCAGACAGCATCAAATGGTTGTGTGCCTTTTGCAGCACCATCGGGGCCAAGGCTGATTTTCTCAATGCGCGCCTGTGCATCTTTCAATCGTGCTTCACATTGCGCGCGCAGCGCATCGCCCTGCGTATAAAGCGTGATCGACTCATCAAGGCTAGCATCGCCCGATTCAAGCCGAGCGACGATGGTTTCAAGGCGCTTGAGCGCATCTTCAAATGATAGGGTGCTTAGGTCTTGGGACATGAGGCTTATCTGACGGGCACGAGCGCTGCGGTCAAGCGCTTGCCGCCTTTGCGCGTTCTTCGGCGACGAGTTCCTTGCGGCTGAGTTTGCCGACGAGCGTTTTTGGGAGCGCATCGCGAACTTCGACCGCAACCACACGTTCATGCTTGCCGAGTTGCGGGTTGAGCCAAGACATCAGCTCATCACCGTTAATATCTGCGCCTACGGTAAGCGTCACAAACGCCTTTGGTTTTTCGCCTGAATAGGTGTCAGGAATACCAATCACGAGTGCTTCTTTGACGGCATCGTTAGCGTAAAGCCGCTTTTCAATCGTGCTTGGGAATACCTTGAATCCGCCGACTGCGATCATGTCCTTCAGCCGGTCGACAATGCGGACATAACCGTCCTCATCAATCAACCCAACATCGCCCGTGCGAACGTCGCCACCCACAAAATTCTCATTGCCACTCTCCGGCTTGCCCCAATAGCCCTGCATTGCCTGCGGGCCGGTGAAGACGATCTCGCCGGGCTCGCCTTCGGGGGCTGGCTTGGTCGGGTCTTCGCGGTCAACGAGCTTGATGTGAGTGCCGGGCACTGGCTGGCCAATAGTGCCACTCTTGTTCAGCCCAAGATAGGGATTGGAAGTGAGCACGCCTGAGCTTTCGGTGAGGCCGTAGCCTTCAATCACCGTCGCGCCAGTTGTCGACTCAAACCGCGCCTTGACCTCCGCCGGGAGCGGCGCACCGCCTGAGATACAGAAGCGCAGTGATGAAAAGTCGGTCTTGCCAACATCGGGGTGATCAAGCAGCGCCTGATACATCGTCGGTACGCCGGGAAGCGCGGTCGCCTTGACGCGGGTGATCGTCTTGAGCACTGCGCCCGCATCAAAGCGTGGTAGCATCGCGATCATTCCGCCCGCTAGGATTGTCCGGTTCAAAACGCAGGTATTGGCAAACACATGGAAGAACGGCAGCGCGCCGACGATCCGGTCACCCACCCCAATTTTGGGATCAATGCTATCGACTTGGCGCGCATTGGCGGTCAGGTTCTGGTGCGTCAGCATTGCGCCCTTTGGCGTACCTGTCGTGCCGCCGGTGTATTGGATCAGGGCAATGTCGCGTTCGGGATCAATCGCAACGGGTACTGGTTTTGCTGGGGCTGCGCCAACCATCGCCATCAGTGAGATGATCTTGGGATCACCGTGCGGGACGATGGCAATGTCGCTGCGCTTAAACAGGCGAAACAGAGCGCGCTTAACCGGCGGCAACCAGCCTGAGAGCGATCCGACGATCATTTTGTCAATCACGCACTGCCGCAGCAGGGCTTTGGCATTGTCATAGAGCATTGGCACGTCAACGGTAACGATGATCCGTGTGCCGCTATCTGCCAACTGCTCAGCAAGCTCCTCAACGGTGTAGAGCGGCGACATATTCACGATGATCGCGCCGATTTTAAGCGCGCCGTAATAAGCGATCAGATAATCAGGGACGTTGGGCAGAAACAGCCCAACCCGGTCTCCCTTGTTAATCCCTATTTTTTGCAGGGCTGCTGCAAAGCGATCAACCCATGCGCCGAGTTGCTGGTAAGTGATCTGCGCGCCCATAAAGTCTGCAATCGCCGCATTTGGCGTCTTGGCGATGCTCGTAGCGAGCATATCTGGGATACTGAGCGGCGCGAATGTTACATCCCACGGATTGGGATGCGCATAGGCGCTGCGCCAAATAGTTTCGGGGTCAATCATCACCGGAGGTGTAAAGTGCGGCACGCAAATCCACAAGCGCTTGGGCTTCGTTTACCACCTTAATCGCGTACATCCCAAGCATCGCTGCTGGTTTGCAGTTGATACCAAGATCATCGAGATAAATGCAGTCCTCGGGCGACACTGCAAGCGCTTCGCACATCATCTGATAAATGCGCGGATCGGGCTTGCGGATGCCCGCCTTTGAACTTTCGATGATATGGTCAAAGCGCGTCATGATCGCGGCGATGGCTTCGGCCTTTTCGACGGTGCCGGCCATGCCAGCGCCTTTACCGGCGGGCACATTGTTGGTGATGCAGCCAAGGCGATAGCCTTCGCGATTAAGCTGATCGAGCATGGCGACCATAGCAGGCCGGATTTCACCCGACAGGAGCGCGAGAACATCTTGTCCGCTGATCGCATGGCCTGCCGCCTGGGCTTCGCGGCTGAACTGAGTATCAAACTCTGCGGGTAGGATTTCCGCACGTTCAAACCGCGCCCAAGCATTGTTATCGGGATTGGTTGCATTGAGACTACGGATGGTGCCGCCGGGCAAACCAAGCTCAGCCTCAAAGCGGGCAAAGGCCTCAAATGGCGATGATGTAATCACCCCGCCAAAATCGAAAATGACCGTGGTGAACTTACGCGGCATGATACCAATACACTCCGTCGCGCACTTCGCGCCGCGCCCGGCCAGACCGTTCAAGGCGGCGCAAGTGCGCAATCGCTTCGCCCGTTGCCATTTCACGGTTGCTGTCATCAATCTTGCGGTTGAACAGCATCGTGAAGCAATCAACCGCGCGTAAGGGCGTGGCCATCGCGACGGCCAAATCGTCCAGCCTGCGGTTATGCTCATCGCGCAGCGCAATCAGCCGGGTGTGGAGCCCGTGGAAGGGTTCACCGTGCGCCGGACACACGAGCAGGTCAGCTGGAAGCTGGCCAAGCAGGCGATCAATCGACGTCAGCCAATCGCCAAGCGGGTCGCCTTCGGGTTCGGTAATATGCACTGATACGTTTGAGCTGATCCGGGGCAGCACTTGGTCACCCGAAATCAGCACGCCTTCGGCTTCATTCCAGAGGCAGGCATGTTCTGGGCTATGGCCCGAGCCGACCACGACGCGCCAGTGATTGCCGCCTAAATCAAGCACATCGCGGTCTTGGATACGATGGTATCCCGGCGGCAAAGGGTAAACCACCCGACTAAAAAAGCCCCAGCCGCGCTGCTTTGACTGCACAAGATTATCATCGCTCCACCCGGCCGAACGGAACAGCGCAATTGCCTCTTCAGGGGTTTCACTCGTCGGATCAATTGTCAGCATCCGGGCGGTCAGCCATTCGCCGCGTGTCATCCAGATTTGCGCCTGTTGCTTTTTGCAAAGCCAGCCCGCCAAGCCGATATGGTCGGGATGAAGATGCGTGCAAATCACCCGGTTGATCGGGCGATCTGCCAAATCCCCGGCGAACAGCGCCTTCCAAGCGTCGCTGCACATATCGAGGCGCATCCCAGTATCAACCACCGCAACGCCGTCACCGTCATCAAGCAGCCAACTGTTGATATGGCCAAGCGATCCCGGCATCGGAATCCGTACCCAGCTAATCCCCGGCGCAATTCGGTGAGCGACACTCGCACCCGGCGCAAAATCGCCGAGTGGATAGGTCAGCCCCTGATGATTGGTCGCAGTAAAGCTCTCATCTTGCGTCAGTGACGCGTCAGGAGGTAGTTTTTCACTCAACGCTTGAAAAGCGTATCTGCGTTATGCTCAACCGGAGCTTCTACCGGCGCATCTTCACCCAGTGCTGCGCGTTCAGCCGCATGAACAGCCGCCGTGCGCTCGGCGCGAAGCTCTTCGATGAGGGCTGCACGGTCACCATCAAGCCGCGTATCGACCTGCGCCTCAAGCCCCTTGAGTTTCGCCGCCTTGGCGATGATCGCGTCAAGTTCCCGCTGGGTACAAAGGCCAAGTGTCACTGGGTCTTTGGGAACGATATCAACAATGTTCCAGTGTGTCCGCTCACGGATCGCTTGGATCGTCGTGCGCGTTGTGCCAATCAGCTTGCCGATCTGGCCGTCAGAAACTTCGGGATGGTTGCGGATAATCCACGCGATGCCATCGGGCTTGTCCTGCCGCTTTGAAACCGGCGTGTAACGCGGGCCTTTGGAGCGGCGGGCTTGCTCAGGCTCGCGATCCATCTTGAGGACATAGTTAGGGTCTTTTTGACCCTTTTCGATTTCGGCCTGCGTGATTTCGCTTGCGCGGATCGGATCGCGCCCGGTCAGCTTGGTTGCCGCTGTATCATCGGCAATCGCCTGCACCTCTAGGATGTGAAGCCCGCAGAATTTGGCGATCTGCTCAAATGAAAGCGCAGTACTGTCGACCATCCACGAAGCGGTCGCATGGGGCATAAGCGGCTGGGCCACGGCGAAAAACCTTTCAGATAAAATAAGGGCCGCCCCTTGCGGAGCGGCCTTGGTATGGTTTTGGCTTAGTCTTAAGTGCGCACCAGAGCAAGCCCTTACACCATGCACAGTTCGGGTTCGCTCCCAAGCTCGACGGGGCAGAGCGCTGCTAAGAATTGTTGCACACTCGCCCCCCAAGTAAAAGTGCGGCCATAAGCGGCACAGACTTCGCGATCACGCGTGAGTGAAAGGGCAATCGCGCTGTCAAGGTCGCCCGCCAACGCACCGACATCATTGGTGACGATATCGACTGGCCCACTAACAGGATAGGCCGCCACTGGCGTCCCACAGGCAAGTGCTTCGATCATCACCAGCCCAAACGTATCAGTACGGCTTGGGAAAACGAACACATCAGCCCCTGCATAGGCTCCAGCAAGCGCGCGGCCTTTCATTGTCCCTATGAAATGAGCGTCTGGATAAAGTGCCTGCAGCCGTTCGCGGGCTGGGCCGTCGCCCACGATGACTTTTGATCCTTTGATATCGCTGGCTAGGAACGCCTCAATATTCTTTTCAACCGCAACCCGGCCAACATAAAGCTGGATCGGCCTTGGAAGATTTGCATAGAGGGCTGGCGGCGGCGCATCGGGGGTGAATTGTACTAGATCTACCCCGCGCCCCCAATGCACGACATTAGGCACACCGCGCCTTCGCAGTTCAGCGCGTACACTTTCGGTTGAAACGAGTACGCGCTTTGCGCGGGCATGGAACCAGCGAATATAAATCCAGAATAGACCTGCCGGAACACCTGTTCGCTTGGCAATATAATCCGGAAACTGCGTATGATAGGCGGTGGTGAATGGGATTGCCCGGCGCAGGCACCAGCGCCGCGCGGCAAGGCACAGCGGCCCTTCGGTTGAAAGATGAATCGCGTCGGGGCCAAACGCGGCAATCCGCGCGCCGACGTTGTTTGGCCCAGTCAGCGCAAGCCGGATTTCAGGATAGGTCGGGCAGGGCCAAGAGCGATATAGGTCTGGTGAGATCACAAGCACCTGATGCCCGCGCATCTCAAGTTCGCGTCGCACCGATTGGAGCGTGCGCACCACGCCGTTGACTTGAGGATCCCAAGCATCGGTGACGATCACGATCTTCATGCGGCGAGCGCTAGCTTTGGTGTTGCCACAAGTGCTGCGCGTTCACGCTCTGCCACGATATCCGCCCAGTGGAGAATTTCCATTTGGCCGTCCGAATGTTCAACCAGCGCGGTACAGCCCTCGACCCAATCACCGTCATTATAATATTCGATGCCATCAATCGCGCGGTGTTCAGCATTGTGGATATGTCCGCAGACGACGCCATCCACCCCGCGCAATCCCGCCTCATGCGCGACAAGTTCTTCAAAGCGAGAGATGAACGCAACTGCATTTTTGACCTTATGCTTGGCGGTTTTTGAGAGCGACCAATAGGGCAAGCCAAGCCGCGTCCGCACCGCATTCACCACGGTGTTAAGCCGCATCAGCGCGATATAGGCCGCATCACCAACCACCGCGAGCCAGCGGTGCGCAAGCATGATCGCATCAAATTCATCGCCGTGGAGAATGAGAAGCCGCTTACCATCGGCGGTTTCGTGGATCGCCTTACGCCGGATTTCGACGCCGCCGAAATTCATCCCGCTAAACTGGCGAAACATCTCATCATGATTGCCTGGGATATAGACAACCTTAGTGCCGCGCCGTGCGCGCTTCATGATCCGCCAGACAATGTCATTATGCGCATCTGGCCAATAAAATTTCTTCTTCATCCGCCAGCCGTCGATGATGTCGCCAACCAGATACATCGTGTCGCTGTCACTATGATCCAGAAAATCGATCAGCAGTTTTGCGTTGCACCCACGTGTGCCGAGATGGACATCGCTGATCCAGATTGTGCGGTAGCGGCTGCGACCGGATGTTTTTTCCGGTGTCGAAGGCGAGGTTCTTTCATAGGATTCAAATTCTGCGGCGAACCCACTCAATGTCACAGCATCCATGTACCATCCCCGAAAAATGACTGCTGTTGCAGTGCATTGGCAAGAGATTGTTACATTTACGAATCACAGACGTGCGCCGCACACAAAAAAGCCCGCCAGTTATCGCAACCAGCGGGCCTTTTCCCCTGTTTTAAGGGCTATGTTGCGATCAGGCGTAGGTAACGCGGATGCTCGTTCTGCGACTGCGCACTGCGCCGCCGACAAGGCCAAACCCGAAGAGCATCATTGCCCATGTTGCTGGTTCAGGAACACCACCACCACCGCCTGCGATAGTGAAGTTGAAATCATCGACACCAAGCGTTGCATCTGGGCCAACAAATGTAACAGATCGACCGATGCCAGCGAACCTCACGTTCTGAAGCTGAAACGCATTAGGATCACCAAGCAAGCCGCTGAGTGAACCAAGCAACGTGCCTGTACCGCTGACACCGCTAAATACGCTCACCGTTCCAGGCTGGAAAAAACCAGCGGTGAACGAAAAGCCGGTAAAGCCAAATGTTGTGTTTGCGAATGCTGGGCCACCTGCGTTGAACGCCAGATTTGGTGGCGATGTTTCGCCAAAGCCGGATGTCGTCTGGAAACCAGTGAAGCTCACGCCGAGGTTCGGCCCAGTCGCTCCACTGCTTGATGTGCCACCGCTGTAGAAACCATTGACTAGGTCATTGGTTGGCACGCCGTCAAAATTGACAATAACGCTGCTGGCGTGAGCTGCGGTTGAAAGCGAGAAAGCCGCAATTGCAGTGAGAATAAAATACTTCATGTCAAAACCCCCTTTGTATATTCAAAAGCGTTGCGACTCTTTATTCTGGTTAGAAAAGTTAAGCCAAATTTAACGAATAGCAAGCCCTGCATATTGCCAAGCGTCCCACTTTGGCGCATTAAATTTGTGGCTAAGCAACCAACACAATCTTCCCAACGTGATCGCCCGCTTCCATCCGGGCATGGGCAGCAGCGGCTTCGGCAAGCGGGAAGGTCATATCGATCACTGGCCGTAGTTCACCCGCGATCACATGCGGCCAAACAACACGCTGCAATTCCTCGGCTACCAGTGTTTTAAATTCAACTGAGCGTGGACGCAGCGTTGATCCAGTGAGGGTAAGCCGCTTCATCATTATGGCGACAATGCTAATTTCTGCGCTCATACCGCGCTGAACCGCGATGGTGACATGGCGGCCATCCTCGGCGAGGCAAGCAATGTTGCGCGGGACATAATCACCGCCAACCATATCAAGCACGGCGTTGACGCCGTTGCCGCCAGTGATGCGCGCGACTTCTGCCACAAAATCGCTCGCCGAATAATCAATCGCGTGGGTCGCGCCGAGATCAAGTGCGCGCGCGCATTTGTCGGCTGACCCGCAGGTGACGATGATCGTCACCCCGAACAATTTGCACAGCGCAATCGCCATCGTGCCAATGCCAGACGTGCCGCCATGCACTAACACTGTTTCCCCCGGAGTGGCATAAACCCGCTCAAACAAGTTCGTCCACACGGTAAATAGCGTCTCTGGGATTGCTGCCGCTTCGATCATGGTAAGCGATGGTGGAACGGGTAGACACTGTCCGTATGGGGCGACGGCATATTCGGCATAGCCTCCGCCAGCAACCAGCGCGCAGACGCGGCTGCCAAGCGCGAATGCGTCCACCCCGTCTCCTAGCGCGATAATTTCGCCCGAAACCTCAAGCCCAAGCACACTCGAAGTCCCTGCAGGCGGCGCATACATGCCGCGCCTTTGCAACACATCAGGCCGGTTGATGCCAGCGGCAGCGACCTTGATCAGCACTTCACCGGGTGCAGCCGTCGGCACAGGTCGTTCGACAGGTTGCAGCACATCAGGGCCACCGGACGATGCTGGATCAATTGCGATCATATATTGCGGCAACATTGCGATCAGACCCCTTTATGAATTACGCACATCTTATCGACTCTAGGGGTACTGAGGTCAACAATGCTTCGCTCATCTCACTTCGAATCAGGCGGAGTTTGGCCAGTGGCCGATTGCGCCTCTTTTGAGACAAGCAGTTCTTCGCTCGCATTTTTTGCGGCTTTAGAATCATTGGCCGAGCCATTTTTTTCAAGTGTTTGCAACGCACTAGCAACTGCGACCACTGTTGCATCATGCCCGCTTGCTTTCGCGGCTTCACCAATTTTTGTTAGATTTTCAATGTTCGCCTTTGAATCGGCGGGGCTTGAGACCGTGTTGGTTAGGCGATCGACCACAACCTGAGCAGCATTTTCAAGTTTAACCGCCGCTTCTGGATCATCGGTCAATGCTGCCGCGTTGTTTTCTGCCAATGCCTTCACGATTGCTTCGGACGTGTCCGCGTTGCTGAGTTTGCCGACATTGGCTGTAATTGTTTCTGCAGCTGCTTCCGCTTTCTTTGCTGCTTGGCTGGTGGCGTTCATTGCGCTCGCCAGCACTGTTGGAAAAGTGAGACCGCAGAGGAGCGAGAAAAACAGCAGTCTCAACTTGTCATCAAGACGGCAATTGGCAAGGACAAATACACTAATTCCTGCAGCAGCAATACCTAGCAACGGCGCGAGCAGAAACCCTACAGATAATCGTGACTCGACCAATCCCGATTGCTCCATCACTGGCAACAGAAATCCCCCGATCGCGCCGCCAAGCGAAACAATGCCAAGCGCCAATCGGTCGACCGGCGAAATAGACGAGGCAACCCTGTCGATAATTTCAAGCACCCGCTGTTCGACGCCATCTTCCTTCACATTTGTCATCTTTAAGCCCTCCCATTGGCACTGATGAGCACAACCTATCACAAGATAGTGTAGCCGCACATATTGCGATTATGCGACAGGATCGCCGAGTTTTGATTGACTTCGCTTCGCTGTCGGTCAACATTTCTCATCATGGATATGGATGAATTATTCGCGCGCAAGCCAGCCGATCCGCTGGTGCTGATAACGCGTCAGGATCTTGATCCACTATCGCTTGAAGAATTGCACGAAAGGCTAGAGATTCTGGCAGTTGAGACAGCGCGGGTTAAGCAAAAACTTGAAGGTGCCGTTAACCACCGCGCAAGCGCGGATTCGCTATTCAAGCGTTGAATGAATGATTTGCCCTTGATCAAACGGGTGGGGCACCCGATGTTGGGTATTCTAAGGAGTGACGAAATGCCGTCTTTTGCCCGTGAACTTGAAACAACCCTGCACAATGCACTTGGTGCAGCCGCGACCCGTCGCCACGAATATGCCACGCTTGAGCATCTACTGCTCGCGCTGATCGATGATGAGCATGGCTCAAAAGTCATGGCCGCGTGCGGCGTGGATTCAAGTGAACTGCGCGAAACGGTTAAGCATTATCTTGACACCGAGCTTGAGGCCTTGAAGCAGGATGGTCAGACCGACCCAACGCCGACCAGCGGTTTTCAGCGTGTGGTGCAGCGCGCGATCCTTCATGTGCAAAGCTCTGGACGGGATGAAGTGACTGGCGCGAACGTGCTTGTTGCACTGTTTTCTGAGCGCGAAAGCTATGCCGTCTATTTCCTCCAGCAGCAAGATATGAGCCGCCTTGATGCGGTCAGCTATATCAGCCACGGCGTTGGCAAGGGCGTCGAAACGCCCGAACCCCGCGAAGTTAAGGGCGCTGAGGAGAAGGAAGAGAAAAAGGCTGATCAGGGCAAAGGCAAGCAAGAGTCCGCGCTCAAGCAGTTCTGCGTTGATCTCAATGAGAAAGCCAAAAAGGGCAAGGTCGATCCGCTGATCGGGCGTGGGCCCGAGGTTGACCGGACGGTGCAAATTCTTTGTCGCCGTTCAAAGAATAATCCGCTTTATGTCGGCGAACCCGGCGTTGGTAAAACCGCAATTGCCGAAGGTCTGGCGCGCAAGATCATTGAGGGCGATGTGCCCGAGGTGCTGCTGCCCGCTGTTATTTATTCGCTTGATATGGGCGCGTTGCTCGCGGGCACGCGCTATCGCGGTGATTTTGAAGAGCGATTGAAAGCGGTGGTGAATGAGCTTGAAAAGCTTCCCGACGCCATTCTCTTCATTGTTGAAATCCATACGGTGATCGGCGCAGGCGCAACCAGCGGCGGCGCGATGGATGCGTCAAACTTATTGAAGCCAGCACTGAGCGGCGGGACGATCCGTTGCATCGGCTCAACCACGTACAAAGAATTCCGCAACCATTTTGAAAAAGACCGCGCGCTGCTGCGGCGCTTCCAGAAGATCGATGTCAATGAACCGACGATTGAGGATACAATCAAAATCCTCGCCGGCCTGCGCAGCGCGTTTGAGGATCATCACAAGGTGAAATACACCCCCGACGCGATCAAATCGGCGGTTGAGCTTTCGGCCCGCTACATCAATGATCGTAAATTGCCTGACAAAGCGATTGACGTGATTGATGAGGTTGGCGCGATGCAAATGCTCGTCGCGCCGGCCAAGCGCAAAAAGATCATCACACCCAAAGAAATCGAAGCCGTTATCGCGACGATGGCGCGCATCCCGCCCAAATCGGTTTCAACCGATGATAAGGCGTCGCTTGCCAGCCTCGAAACAGATCTCAAGCGGGTGGTGTTTGGCCAAGATGCAGCACTTGAAAAGCTGGCGTCGGCGATCAAGCTCAGCCGCGCGGGTCTGCGCGATCCTGAAAAGCCGATTGGTAGCTATCTGTTCACCGGGCCAACTGGCGTTGGGAAAACCGAGGTTGCGCGTCAGCTTGCGAGCATCATGGGCATTCCGCTCCAGCGGTTCGACATGAGCGAATATATGGAGCGCCACTCGGTCAGTCGCCTGATCGGTGCGCCTCCGGGCTATGTTGGTTATGATCAGGGCGGGTTGCTTACCGATGCAGTGGATCAGCAGCCGCACAGTGTGTTGCTGCTTGATGAAATCGAAAAAGCGCATCCCGATCTGTTCAATATCCTGCTTCAGGTGATGGATAATGGCCGCCTTACCGATCATCACGGCAAAACGGTTGATTTCCGCAACATCATCCTGATCATGACGACCAATGCCGGCGCATCAGACATGGCGCGCGAAACCATCGGCTTCGGCAATCTGACGCGTGAGGGCGAGGACGGCGAAGCGGTCAAAAAAATGTTCACGCCCGAGTTCCGCAATCGTCTCGATGCAGTGGTGCCGTTCGGTTACCTGCCGCCCGAAGTTGTCGCGCGCGTGGTTGACAAGTTCATCCTTGAACTCGAACTCCAGCTTGCCGACCGCGATGTTCATATCAAACTTGATGATGATGCCAAGGCATGGCTGACAACACGCGGCTATGACAAACTTTACGGCGCACGTCCGATGGGCCGCCTGATCCAGGAAAAGATCAAGCAGCCACTCGCCGAAGAACTGCTCTTCGGCAAACTCGTCCACGGCGGCGAAGTCAGCGTTCACCTGAAGGACGGCGCAATGGCTTTCGAGATTGTCGCAGCAGCACCTAAGAAGGGCCGCAAAGGCGGGAAAGCGAAGGTGAAGACGGGGGTGTGAGTCAGAGAATACCAACGCTTGCAGACTTTGAAGGTTTCACCGGCGCTCACTGCCATCAACTCTGGTTGCGAGTAGGTTCAGAGTGGGTTTATCCGAGCTGCAAGCGAAATAAATTCCAGATACTCCGTTGGACAAAGCGTTTTCCTAATAGTCCGAACCAGTTCATGGACTGGATAGCAACACTTCATAAACATCATGACCATTCGACCGGAATTATGTCGTGCGCAGGTGCTCGTTTTGTGGAGACGGTGCTCTGCGGCCAGTGCAATGCCTCGGATGGGGCGGCCAAGCGAAAACTAAAGTTGCCAACTAATTTTTCATTTTCTCCCGATGAGATAGCTTATTTTGTCTTAGCGAAGCCGCATCAAGCACATGTGATTGATTATAATAAGGCGGCAGAAATCTGGTACTCCTTGAGCCGACTATTTCCTCAATAATGATACCGACACTGCGCGATCTCAAGCCGTTGCTCATCGCCCTTGCCGATCACGCGGTAGACCAATAGGTGCTCCTTATCCAAGCGCCGTGACCAGAAGCCGACCCAGTTTTCGCGCAGCGGTTCGGGTTTTCCCGTTCCCGCAAACGGGTGACGCCTGCATTGCTCAATGAGATCATTGAGGCGGGAAAATAGTTTTGGGTCTTCGCGATAGAACCACAGATAATCATCCCAGCCACGCGAGGCGAAGACGATCTTCACAAATTGATCAGGTCACGTTCAATGCCCTTGCCAGCGCTCAGTTCAGCAATCGACGCATCAAGCCGTGCCGCATTGGCTGGGCTTGATTTGAGATAAAGCGTTTCAACCATCGAATCATATTCGCTCTGCGCGATCAGCACGACCGGTTCATGCCCTTGCCGCGTGACGAGAATCGGCGCGCGATCATTATTCGCCCGGTCATACCAATGGGCGAGTTTGTTACGCAGTTCAGTGAAATTCACATGGATCATATGTACGTGTTAATGGACATATAAGAGTGCGTCAAGATTATCTCCGTTCACCCAAGCGAAAGGTGGCGGGGCATAGGCTGTGTTGATGATCCGTTTAGCCCTCACCGCCATTTTGATGCTCAGTGCGTCCGCAGCATATGCGGCACCTAATGCGTCCGCAGAAACGATCATCCGCCTGACGCCTGCGCAAATTGCAGCGATTGAGGATGCCAAGATCGCGCGCGAAAATGCGCCGAATGTCCTCGTTGACGCTGACACCCTCAAACCGCCGCGTGAAATCCACGGCGAGGTCGGTTTCGGCATTGGCACACGGGGCTACTCCGAAATATTCGGCACCGTCGTTACCCCGCTTGGCGATGACGGCGCGGCTGCATTTTCATTCTCGCGCCAAACTTACGGACGCCGCCGCGCGCGGCGCTAATCGCCTCACCCCAAATAGCGTTTGAACCATGCAAGTGCATCGGCCCAGCCTTGTTTCGCCGCTTCGGCGCTATAGCTTGGGCGGTAATCGGCGAGGAAGCCGTGATCGGCCCCGGTGAAAAGCTTAATCTGTGAGCGTTTATTCGCACCCTTCAGCGCTGCGTTCATTGTATCGAC
The DNA here is from genome assembly GCA_031418495.1 of Sphingomonadales bacterium. Taxonomy (GTDB): domain Bacteria; phylum Pseudomonadota; class Alphaproteobacteria; order Sphingomonadales; family Sphingomonadaceae; genus Aquisediminimonas. Next base: position 9,888 of record JANOXQ010000064.1, on the reverse strand, counting down.
GTCGGCAACCGGGATGCCCTTGTCGAGCGCGCCGTAGAGGCCGAGGACTGGCACGATCAGGCTGCCCGCCTTATCAATTGGGTTCTTTGGTTGAAGCTCGGTTGGCTTGCCGATAACGCGGCCATACCAAGCAACCCCTGCTTTCACCTTTGGGTTGTGCGCGGCGTAGAGCCACGTAATCCGCCCGCCCCAGCAGAAACCCGTAATGCCGATTTTTTTGGCATTACCGCCGTCGTTTCCAACAAAAGCGGTAAGCGCGTCAAGATCGCCCATCACTTGCGCATCGGGAACTTTGGAAACAATGTTGCTAATCAGCAATTTGAAATCAGTCACCTTGGTGGCGTCGCCCTGCCGCTGATACAGATCAGGCGCGATGGCATAATAGCCCGCCTTAGCCAGACGGCGGACGATATCGCGAATCCATTCATGAACGCCGAAAATCTCCTGAATCACGATGATCACTGGCGCGCCCTGATTGCCCTTTGGCTTGGCGCGGTACGCCCCCATCATGATATCGCCGGTTTTGAAACTGATCGTCCCGGCATCAAGCCCGTTTGTATCGGTCATGATCGCGGCGGCGCTAATGGGCTGGGCGGCGAGCGCATAACCGACGATTGCCGCTGTGCCTGCCATTGCCGCACGCCGATCAAGCTGGGTCGAGCGCACCCAATTTTCAGTTTCATCAAGACGTGCCGTCATAACCGGTGACTCCCAAATTGGTTTCGCTTGGCTTATACCAGACGCATTGAGACTTCAAAAGGACTCCTGCAATGGCTGACACGCTTACATTCTACACTAACCCAATGTCGCGCGGTCAGATCGTGCGCTGGATGCTTGAAGAGGTGGGCGTGCCTTATGAGCAAGTGCTGCTTGACTATGGCACGACGATGAAGGCCCCCGAATATCTCGCCATCAATCCGATGGGGAAGGTGCCTGCGATCAAACACGGCGACAGGATCGTCACCGAATGCGCGGCGATTTGCGCCTATCTCGCCGATGCGTTTCCCGTGGCGGGGCTGTTGCCAGACCTTGCACACCGTGCTGATTATTACCGCTGGATGTTCTTCGGCGCTGGCCCGCTTGAACAGGCAATCACCAACACAGCGCTTGGGTTCGTCGTACCTGCCGAAAAGAAAATGATGGCCGGCTACGGCGATTTTGGTGATGCGATGAACGGGCTTGAGGCGGCAGTGACGGGCAAGCGTTATATTGCGGGCGACCGGTTCAGCGCCGCCGATGTTTATGTCGGATCGCAGATTGGCTGGGGGCTTGCGTTCAGCAGTATCGAAAAACGCCCAGCATTTGAGGCCTATTGGGCTGGCATCTGTGAGCGCCCCGCCTATCTGCGCGGCAAGGCGATTGATGATGCGTTGATGCCAGCGCAAGTCTAGGACTTGCTCCTAACACATCGCTCTGGCACTTCGGCGTGATGCTTGATTTTGCTGACCTTGACATGATGGCGCGCGGCGGCGCGATTGCGTTGCTGCTGTTGTGGAGCTGGTTGTTACTGCGCGATTACCGCGCCGCACTGCCCGCGCGGATTGCCGTGATGATGACACTTTCTATCACGGCACATGTTCTTGCCACAGTGCCAGGGCCAATGGATTATGGGTTTGCGGCCAATTGGATCCTGCTTTTCGGATCGGCGCTTGTGCCCGGATCATTCTGGTTGTTCGCGCGCACTTGGTTTGATGATGAAACGGGGATTGATCTGCCCAGTTGGATCATCGTATTATTGCCACCACTGCTATTTGCCACTGCGCACGGCCTGTTCGCGCGCGGCACACCACTCTTTTTGGCGGCAGGGCTAATGATGCGGATCATCAGTTTTGGTGTGGCGATTGCCGGTTTGTGGGCGGCATGGCGCGGGCGGGCGGATGATCTGATCGAAACACGGCGGCGCTTGCGTGCGCAATTGATCTGGTCAGTTGGCATTTTCGTGATTTTCACCAATGCCGCAGAAATTTTCATCAACAATGACCGTGCGCCCGAAATGCTGCGCACGATTATCGAGATTGGTATTGCCCTGCTGACGGGCACCTTGTGCGGGGCAATGTTTGGTATACGCCAGACCGAGCTTTTCGCCATTGCACAGGCCAAACCCGCGCTCGAAGCCAGAGTTGATGAACCGTGGATGACGGCGCTCGCCACTCGGCTGCAAACGCACATGACAACCGAACGCGCTTACCGTGATGAAACGCTGACGATTGCCGCACTTGCTGCTCAACTTGGCGAACAGGAATATCGCCTCCGCCGCTTGATCAACGGCCAACTTGGCCACCGCAACTTTGCCGCCTTCCTTAATGGATACCGCCTCGCCGAAGTGAAGGCGGCACTGACTGACCCAAGCCAGAAAGATGTCCCGATCCTCACCATAGCGCTTGATGCTGGCTTTGGTTCGCTCGGCCCTTTCAACCGCGCCTTTCGCGAGGCCGAGGGGATGACGCCAAGTGTGTTTCGAACGGCCACCCCCTAGCCGATTCCGAAATCGGCTAGTCGAAATTGAACGTGAGCGAGTTTTGTTAATGCCGCACAGCCAAGAGGAGGCACAAATTTGAAACGGAACCGACTTTATGAATGATCTTCTGCTCCCTTTAGAAATCCTGCGTGATATCGGATTGCGCGCCTTCGCCTTTGATTTTGGCCGCTACATCATTGCGGCAAGCCTGTTCGCTGGGATCGTGTGGATGATGCGGCGCACGCAGTTGGCCAGCCGCAAAATCCAGACGCGTGAGGCGACCCGCGCTGACATTCAGCGCGAACTGGTGGCCTCATTTCAGACATGTCTCGTCTATGTAATGGTTACCGTCCTCGTCGTCTGGGGACGCAAGACAGATGTGCTTCAGCCGTTTGACCGCGATATGGGTTGGTTGCCAGGGGTTGGTCTGCTAATTGCGATTGTGATTGCGCATGATGCCTATTTTTACTGGGCACACCGGACGATGCACCACCCGCGCTTGTTCAAGACATTTCACCGCTTCCACCACAAGACCGTGACACCAACCCCGTTCACCGCTTATGCCTTTGCGATGCCAGAGGCGTTTGTGATGGCGATATTTTTCCCAATCTGGCAGTTTTTCGTGCCGACGCCGCCGTGGGTGATGTTCACCTTCCTCAACCTGCAAATCATCCGCAATGTGATGGGTCATGCGGGCGTTGAGCTTCACCCGCGCTGGTGGCTCAAAACACCGCTAACCGCATGGATCAGCACGACGACGCACCATGACATGCACCATTCGGGCAGTTTCAACCATAATTACGGATTTTACTTCCGCTTTTGGGACAAGATGATGGGCACCGAACATCCCAAATATGTCGAGACGTTCGAACGTGTCGTTTCTTCCAAACAGACCGCTAAAGGCAGCGCCGCCGTCCCATCGACGTCGTTGTAACACTGGCGGTGGGGATGGCCTTCGCCATCCCCACCGTTTTTTCAGCGTGCTAGTTTCAGTACGCTAATGTCAGCACTGGCAATTCACGCAGGTGCATGGATTGCAGCGACAGGTGCTCCGCTTTGGCGCGGATGTAACCGCGACGGGCGCTGGTGCTGGCTTGGCTTTTACCGGATTTGACATTGGTTTTCTCCTGTGGTGCCAACTGGCGAATCACGCTATAGCCGCCGTACCATAGTACGGAGTCAAGCATGAAAAATGGGGTGACGATTGCAGGGCTGGCGAAGGCGGTTGGCGTTGGGGTTGAGACGGTGCGCTATTATCAGCGGCGCGGCTTGCTTGAGGTTCCCGAAGCGATTGGCGCAGTGCGCCACTACGGCCCCGATGATCTGCGCCGCCTGCGTTTTATCCGCCGCGCGCAGGGTGCTGGTTTCACGCTTGAAGAAATCACTGAACTGCTCGCACTTGACCGAACGGAGGATCGCACCCGCATCCATGCAATGGCCGCCGAACGGATCGCCGCGCTCGACGCCAAAATCCACGAACTCGAAGCCTCACGTACCGCGCTCGAACGCCTCCGCGCCACCTGCGCCTCAGGCAAAGGCGGCGCGTGCCCGATTATTGAGGCATTTGATCCGGGGTAGGGGTTGGGGCATTTTTAGCTTGAATTCATAGAAAATAATCCCATTCTGATGGCGTTCGATTGAGGAAAGACCATCGTGGTACATAATGATGATCGATTGGCCGAAGTCCAAATCGACACGCTGTCGCAAACCGCCGGGCAGAACAGCCTTGATCTGTTGGCATCGGTATGGTTTGTGCCGGGTGAAATCCATATAGATGATGCACGCATCACTTTCGGCTTCGTCAGCGCATTTCTTGAATTGAGCGATACGCTCGACAGCAAATATAACGACGGACTGCAGATCGAGTTCGGGAAAATCAGTTGGCGCGATGTGCATCAGCTTGAAAAGAAATGCCAGCGTGGCGTGCTCGGCAACATCGATTTTAGTTTCGGGGCATTCGGCAAAGCTGAGGCGAGTGGCAGTAAATCGCGATCAACAGTCGACGTACAGGCGCGCGAAGCAACGATGGATATCCCGCTGTATACGCTGCAATCGATAGCTAGCCGTAAATGGGTGATGTACGGCCTTGCCAGCGCTTCGCAGCTTCTTCATGGCCGGGTTGTGCACACCGTCGAACAGCCGCTGGTCAAGTTGAGCGCAACTTATCTGTCCACGCCTGGTGAGGTTGAACGTGAGACCCGCATCACAGTGGATGTTACGGCGATGCGCGACGATCTTGATGTGATTGTCACACGCGGTAAGGACAATAAGCGCGATCCAACTGACCGGGAAACCGAAGCTGTCGCCAAGGCGGTGCTGGCGCGCGCTCTCACGCGCGGCAGGCGCGCCTATGATGTGAACGGCAAAGCGCTGCCGCTGGTGTTGGCACGCGGTCAATGCGATTCGCGGTTGAGGGCAAAATCATGAGTGCCGATGCTACCCACGCCACGGTTGAGCCACGTGATATCGCTGACCTTGAACGTGTCGTTAGTGCGAAGGATCGCCGCTTCACTGCGCTGGTCGGCGCGGCGCGGTTGCATCCGGGGCGCGATCTTCGCGGGCTTGATCTGGGGGCGATCCACATCGGCCCGGAAGAGGATGTTGCGGGTTATGATTTTTCGCGCTGCGTGATGCGCGGCGCGCGGCTGTGCGGGGTTGATCTGCGCAAGGCGTACTTTGACGATTGCGATCTGACCAGCGCCGATCTGCGCGGCGCATGTTATAGCGAAGCGCAGTTGAAGACTGCCCTGTGCGATGATATGCTGACGGGCGACTGGCCCGAACGGCCCAAGGCAAAACGCAAGAGAGTCACACTCGATCCTGTCGCCGAAGCGGTGAAAGCCGCGCTGCGCGAGGCGGGGGATGATAATATAAGTGCGTTGGCCCTAGCGGCTACCGACCAACTCGACGAAGGTAATTTTGCAATTGCCGAGGCGCTTTATGCTATCAAGGTCGATTGGTACGCCGAACACTACGGTCCTTATGACCAATTGACGTGGGAAAGCCGTTGTTTTCTTGCAATCACAATGCTCGAACAAGGGCGTGCTGCGGAGGCTGAGGTGGCGTTGTTCACTGAGCAGCTATCAACCGAGGAGCGTGTGCCAAGCGTCGGGTATCCCGACCTCCTCTTGTTTCACAGTGTTCTCGCGTGGTCCATGCTTGATCAGGGCCGCGCTGCAGAGGCCGAGGCGGCGTTTCGTGCGCTGTTATCAGTCCAGAAGCGTGTGCTAGGCGTCGCGCATTTTAGCGTCCTCGTCACGCACTATCAGCTTGCGCGAGCGTTGCTTGATCAGGGGCGCACTGACGAGGCCACCATAATACTAGAGTTAGTTGCGGATTCTCCGTCGGCAGCCATGCTGCTCGGGGACAGCGGCGCGGAATTTGCGGTGCAGCGCGCGCGCGTAGCTGATGCGAATGCCGACTATGAGGATGGCGCGGCGTTCCTCGCTGAGGCTGAGGCGCATTTGGGCGGCTTTCATATCCGCGATGGCTATCATTGGCGGATGATTGACGCGTACCGCGCGGCGCGGGTGGTGGCGGGTGCGGTAGTAGCGCCGGTTGAAGGCTTACAGGCGTAGGACATGGTACCCACCATATCATTCGTCACCCCGAGCAAAGCGCAGCAATCCAGACTCCCGAACGTGGAACTAGATTGCTTCGCTTTGCTCGGGGTAACGAATCAATTCAGAACTAAGCTCCCTAGCCAAGCCCAAGCATTTTGCGTTCACGCCCGATCCACGGCGCAAAGTTGGGCCGTACGTGCATCGCGGCGATCCAAGCGCTGAGCTTTGGATATTTGGCCGCGCTGGGTTTAACGCCGGCATGTTCCGCATTCACGAACGGGCTGGCCACCGCAATGTCGGCAAGGCTGAGTGCGTCACCAACGAGGAAGCCTGACGCTGGGATCACGCCCTCAAGATAGTCCATGACTGGCGGCAAAGCCTCATGCTCGGCCTTGTTGGCGGCGGCAAGATCGCCCTCCTGCCCCATGAATTTGGGCATCACGACGCGATTGAAAAAGATCGGCCCGGCGGCTCCGGTCAGGATTGTATCGGCAAATTCATCGAACCAGATCACGCGCGCGCGGTTGGCAGGGTCGGCAGGGATCATTGCGGGTTCGGGGTGCTTCGCCTCAAGATAGGTCACAATCGCGGTCGAATCCGAAATGCTGAAATCACCGTCGGTGAATGCTGGCATTTTCTTGAAGGGGCTGGCGGCGATGAAATCGGGATTAGGATCGCCAAGGCCAACCGGCGTTAGCGGCAGGTCAATCCCTTTTTCAACGGCAAACGCCATCACCTTGCGGACGAACGGCGAAACGGGGACACCAAATAGCATCATCACGATTCTCCATAATCAGTTTCAGACTGAAACTTGTCAGCATTGCCATTCATATGCAAGGACTGTGTCATGTTGAAAACCGCAATCCTTACCCCAGATCCCGATTATGAAGAGCATTGGCAGCCAGTGGCCACGCGGTACCAAACACTGCTTGGGTCTGGTGTAGAACAACGGGCATGGAATAATCCCGGCGATCTTTCAGGGTTTGATCTGGTTTTGCCGCTAATGGCGTGGGGCTATCAGCGCGACCCCGTTCACTGGTTCCACTTGCTTGACGCGTGGGAGGCGGCGGGGCTTAAATTTACCAATCCAATTGCGACGCTGCGCTGGAACACCAATAAGGATTATTTGTTCGACCTCGCCGAAGTGGGCGTCGCGATTGTGCCAAGCCAGCTTGCCCACGCTTTGACCCGCGATGATGTAGATGCCGCGCGCGCTGCGTTTGATGTCGATACGCTCGTGATAAAACCAACGATTTCGGGCGGTGCGGACGGCACATATCGGCTTGGCCCGAATGACCCGATCCCGTTTGATGTGCTTGAGCGTGAAATGCTGATCCAGCCGCTCATGCCAATGATCGCGCGGGAGGGCGAGTTCTCGCTGTTCTATTTCGCGGGCAAGTTCAGCCACGCAATCCTCAAAATTCCTGAGCAAGGCGATTTCCGCGTTCAAGAACAATTTGGCGGACGCGAGGTTACGGTTGAAGCGCCAGCGGCGGCGCTTACCCTTGCGCAAGCGGCATTGGCAGCAGCCCCCGGCCCGCTCACCTACGCCCGCGTTGATATGGTGCGCGGCGAGGACGGCGGGTTTTATCTAATGGAGCTTGAACTGATTGAGCCGTCACTCTTCCTTGATCATGCAAGTGATGGCGGCGCGGCCTTTGTCGCGGCGGTGGCTAACTGACTTTGAGCGCAAGTGCCGCCAACACTGCGGCTGAAAGCATCGCGAGGATCATGATCAGCGGACACGGCATGAAACCAACCTTATCGGGATCGCTGCGCCGCGAACGCCTGCGATCCGCGTAACTCGCAAACGCCGCCACCGCGACTGCCGCGCCACAAATACCCCAATAGCCTGCTTGCATCTTGCCCTCCGCGCACCCAATATAAGCGTCAGGATTAACTTTGCGAGGTCTCCCCCAAAATGCGCACGTCCCTCATTATTGCTTCTGCCATCGCGGCAACCGCTGTTGTCGCCACGCCGATGCTCATCGCCCAGACAACTGTGGCGAATAAATCGCTTGTAGCCGCAGTTGCGGCACCCCACCGCAGTGACGCCAACAAGGCGCGTGACAAGTATCGCAATCCAGCGGCAACGCTCACGTTCTTCGGCGTTAAGCCAAGCGATAATGTCGTTGAACTTTATCCCGGTGGCGGTTGGTATACCGAAATTTTGGCCCCCTATCTCGGCGCAAAAGGTAGCTACACAGTGGCGGCCCCTGTCGGTCGCGGTGCCGACAATATCGCCAAGAAACTAGACGGCGATGCGGCCCTCTACGGCAAGGTTAAGCGCGCAAACTTCCCAATCAAAGATGCCGGCACGCCAGTGGCTCCGGGCAGCGCCGATGTCGCGCTAACCTTCCGCAATGTTCATAACTGGCGCTTCGGCGGGACAGATGCAGCGCAAACCGCGTTCAACCAGATTTATATGATGCTCAAGCCCGGCGGTGTCCTCGGTATTGTCGAGCACCGTCTACCCGAAAGCATGGACAGCGCGCTTGAAGAAAAGAGCGGCTACATGAAGAAGAGCTCGGTCATCGCTTTTGCGACCAAAGCTGGGTTTAAGCTGGTGAGCGAGTCCGATATCAACGCTAATCCTAAGGACACACACGCGTGGCCTGATGGCGTCTGGACGTTGCCGCCGGTTTACCGTCTTGGCGACAAAGATCGCGAAAAATATGCGGCGATTGGTGAAAGTGACCGGATGACGCTCAAGTTTGTTAAGCCAAAGAAATAAGCCTGTAGCCGCTCTGACCTAGGTTAGGGCGGCATATGGTCTTAGAGCCTGACCGAAAAAGAAGTTGGGTGATATCAGCGCGTTGTGATTCAATCGGTGTTGCGAGACCTCGACGGAGGATCACATGTGGACTGACACTACCCGCAAGCAGTTTGCCCGAAGTGAGTTACGTTTGCCAAGCGATTTGACGGACGCAGAATGGGTGGTTTTGGAGCCGCTTTTGCCGCGCCGTTCACACCGGGGACGACCACCTGTTTGGGGCTATCGGGAGATTGTCGAGGCGATACTGTATCTGTTGCGCGGTGTTCTGCCGTGGCGGATGTTGCCGCCGGGTCTGTTCCCACCGATGACGACGGTGCAGCATTACTTTTACCGCTGGCGTGACGCGGGTCTATGGCCTTCGATCAACCACATGTTGCTGATGGGACTGCGCGAGGCGACCGGGCGAGAAGCATCGCCATCGGCAGGCGTGATCGATAGCCAAAGTGTCAAAACCACCGAAAGCGGCGGGCCGCGTGGATATGACGCAGGTAAAAAGGTCAAAGGCCGCAAGCGCCACATCCTGACCAAGACCGAAGGCCTGCTCGTCGGAGCCGTCGTCCACACCGCCGATATTCAGGACCGGGACGGCGCACCCAACGTGCTCGCCAGCATCCGGTACAGCTTCCCGTGGCTGCGTTATGTCTTTGCCAACGGCGGCTATGCCGGTGACAAACTCCGCGCAGCGCTGACCAAAATCGGGAGATGGACGCTCCAGATCATCAAGCGATCCGACCGGGCCAAGGGCTTCGAAGTCCTGCCAAGACGCTGGGTCGTCGAGCGAACCTTCGCCTGGCTGGGCCGCAACCGACGCCTCGCCAAGGACTTCGAGAGAACCATCGAAAGCGCAACTGCGTGGCTCTATCTCGCATCAATCCAGCTCATGATCCGCAGAACCGCAAACCTATGAAATCAAATGAAATGATTATGAGTCAGACTCTTAGAGATTGAATTAAGCTCAGGACTCATTGATTGATCCAGAAGATGAAGGTTGCAGCGATGCAGATAGCGGACATGAATGTGTGTGCGCATCGGTCGTAGCGGGTGGCGACGCGCCGCCAATCTTTGAGGCGTCCGAACATAATCTCGATTTT
>JANOXQ010000063.1:0-8140 GCA_031418495.1 Sphingomonadales bacterium | reverse complement strand
GATATTGGCGCGGCATGGCAACGCGAGCATCGCGACGCCAATGATCTGTACCCCAGGAATCAGCAGAAAAATCCCGACGAGCAGCCCAAGCGCAACCCCGCGCGGCACAGAACGACGCGTAAAGCGCCAGAGTTCGCGGTTACCAATCCGGTGCGCAAAGGGGCGCAACCAGCGGCTTTTGATAACGTCCTCTCGCTTTGGGCTGTTGCGATGAAGCCAGCCCCAAAATCCTGTCGCGTTCTGATCAGCCATTGTTACGCATTACCCTTGCCTGATCACGTTTCCAGTCGCGCTCTTTGATAGTTGCGCGCTTGTCGTGAATTTTCTTACCCTTGGCGAGGGCAAGCTCAACCTTGGCGCGGCCACGCCCATTGAAATACACTGACAGCGGGATAAGCGTCATCCCCTCACGCGCCACGCCAACGCGCAGCTTGTTAATCTCACGTTCGTGGAGAAGGAGCTTGCGTGGACGTTTTGGTTCATGATTGAAGCGGTTACCATGGCTAAACTCGGGGATATTTGCATTAACGAGCCAAACCTGATTATCTTTAATCTCGGCATAGCTTTCCGCAATTGAGCCTTCGCCAAATCGCAGAGATTTTACTTCGGTTCCGGTCAGCGCAATGCCAGCCTCGAAAAATTCATCGAGAAAATATTCATAGCGCGCCTGCCGGTTTGCCGCGACGACTTTGACCTTGTTAAACTCTTCGGGGCGTGGACGGGCCATTAAATGAGTCCAGCAATCGCGAGCGCATCATCAACAGCCTTACGTGAGGCAGCAGAGCAAGGCGTTAGCGGCAAGCGCATTTCTTCAGTAACACCTTCAAATACTCGGGTCAGTGCATATTTGACTGGGCCAGGTGACGCATCCGTGAACAGCGCTGTGTGAAGCGGAAATAGCCTATCATTAAGCATCTGCGCGCGCGCAATATCGCCATCAGCACACGCCTGTTGAAACTCGGAACAAAGTTTTGGCGCAACATTTGCCGTCACCGAAATACACCCAACCCCGCCAAGCGCGTTGAAGGCCAGCGCAATATCGTCATTGCCCGAAAGCTGGCAAAAATCAGTGCCGCACCCAAGCCGGTGCGCCGTAACGCGAGAAATAATACCGCTCGCGTCCTTCACCCCAATGATCGTTGGAATTTTTGATAGCCGCACTAGCGTTTCGGGCTGAATATCGGTCACCGTCCGCGCAGGCACATTATATACGACAATCGGCAGATCGCTGTGTGCGGCCAAATGTTCGTAATGGGCGTAAATCCCATCTTGGTTAGGGCGATTATAATATGGCGCAACCACAAGTGCTGCGGCAGCCCCAGCATCTTTGGAAAATTGCATGTGGCGAACAGCGGTTGCCGTATCATTTGATCCGCAACCAGCGATTACAGGCACTCGCCCCGCCGCCTGTTCTATACAGATTTGAATGACCCGGTAATGCTCTTCATAGTCGAGCGTCGCGCTCTCACCTGTTGTCCCGCACGGCACGAGCGCAGACGATCCTTGCGCTATTTGCCAGTCAACCAGACGACGAAATGCCGACTCGTCAATCAGTCCGTCGCGAAAAGGAGTCACTAGAGCCGGAATTGAGCCGGAAAACATGCGAGTAGTCCTTCACTTAAGCGCAAAAAAGCACCATAGCGACAGAATGAAAACAAACACTCTGTCAAACGCGCCAAATAGGGTTGCCCTAACGCATATGTCCAGCGTTACACGCGGCTTTATTCTTCCAATCATCCTTGCAGGCACAGCATTTGCCGCAACCGCCGCTTGCGCACAGCCAGCGCCCGACAGCGCGGCCCTCACAACCACAACAAATTCACGCTCGGTTGGCACCTTGATGAGCGGATTATTCGAATGGAAAGCCCTTCAACAGTCCGACACATTGCCGTTCACCTCTTACGCCAATTTCCTCACGAGTTACTCGGGTTGGCCGGGTGAACTTACGTTCCGCAAAAATGCTGAACGCGTCATTCGCAGCGGGGTTGAATCTCCCGATCAAGTCATCGCCTATTTCCGCAAGCACCCTGCTCTAACCCCGACGGGCAATTTACGCTTTGCAGAGGCGCTGTCCGCGCGTGGCCTTCGTGATGAAGCACGCACTGCCGCGCGCAACGCTTGGATTGGCGGCGCACTTGCCCCTGAAGATGAAAGTCTGATCCTTGGCGGGTTTGCCGATGCGATTGCGCCCGGCGACAATGATCTGCGTATGAACCGGTTGCTCTGGGATCGTGCGACAACCAATGCAGCGCGGCAAATCTTACTGGTCAGCCCTGTACAAAGGTCGGTATTTGAAGCGCGGTTAGCGATGCTTAGCAAAGCACCTGATGCCGCAATCAAGGCACAGGCCGTTTTCGAACTTGCCAAGAATGACCCGGGTTTCTTGATCGACCGCAACTGGTGGCAGCGCAACACTGGCCAGCTTCCGCAGGCACGTAATCTTCTTGCGGCGCCACGCCAGCTAACAACGTCACCGCTTGATCCTGAAAAATGGCTTGGCGCGCTTACGCTCACAGCACGCGGCGCAAACAATGATGCCCAGTGGTCGGCGGTTTACAATATCGCCCGGCAATTGAACGACACTTATCCCGCAGGCACAGACGTTCGCGAACGGCCCTTTGCTGAGCGTGACGACTATACCACGCTCGCATGGATGGGCGGCAGCGCAGCGCTCAACAAACTTGGTCGACCTGCTGATGCGATTACCTTATTTGAACGCTACGCTAGCGCCGCGAAATCCGCACAAACTCAGGCTAAAGGCTATTATTGGGCGGGTCGTGCCGCCGAAGCCGCCGGTCAACGTGACAATGCGACGCGCTATTATGAGCGTGCTGGCCAATATTTTGATCAGTTTCACGGCCAACTCGCGCTTGAACGGCTTGGCCGCCCGATCATAGTGCCTGTGGCGCAGCGGACAGTTGAAGTCTCCGGCGCATCGCGCAGTGCCTTTGAGGATAATTCACTGATCAAGGCGGTGAAGCTGCTCGGCCAACAAGGCCAATGGGCTGACCAGACAAAATTTGTTCGGACTATCGCCGCCTCAGCCAATACTGACCTTGAGGCTATCCTTGTGTCTGAGCTCGCAACCAAGATCAATCGGCCAGACCTGAGCGTGATGGTTGGCCGCAACGCGCGGCTTTCAGGCCTTGGTGATTATCTGCGCACCGCTTTTCCGCAGGTGCAGGTGCCTAATGAAGTGTCTCCAAGTTGGACTATGATCCACGCAATCAGCCGTCAGGAAAGCCAATTTGACCGTCAGATTGTCAGCCGTGCAGGCGCGCGTGGACTGATGCAACTCATGCCCGGCACGGCGCGCGAAACCGCCCCTTCAGCCGGAGTTAGTTATGATCCAGCGAGCCTGAACGATCCGATTTACAACATTCGCCTTGGTTCAACCTATTTTGGCCAAATGATGGACAAATATGGCGGGTCTTATGTGCTTGCGGTGGCCGCCTATAATGCTGGCCCCGGCAACGTAAACAAATGGCTCCGCACAATTGGTGATCCACGCGCCCCGGGCACTGATGTGCTTGATTGGATCGAACGGATTCCGCTTTCAGAAACACGTAACTATGTTCACCGCGTGCTTGAGAATGCGGTTGTCTATGATCTGATCAATCCAAAAGGCGCAAATATCCGCAGCCGTGCGCCACTTTCGGCCTATCTCGGGAAATCGCAACCGGGGTGAACGACAGGCCGAATTATATCACGCCCGCAGGACTGGCGACTTTGCGCACACGCTATGCTGAATTGCAAAGTGTCGAGCGGCCCAAAATTGTCGAAACCGTTAGCTGGGCTGCGGGCAATGGTGATCGTTCTGAAAACGGTGACTATATCTACGGTAAGCGGCGTTTGCGCGAGATTGACCGAGAGCTTGGCTGGCTTTCAAAACGCATGAAGGCCGCGCGTGTTGTTGATCCATCCGAACAGCCCGATAAAAACCGCGTTTGGTTCGGCGCGACCATAACAATTGCTGACGAAAATGATCAGCAACGCACGCTTACTCTAGTTGGTGATGATGAGGCCGACGCCACCAATGGGCGGATCGGCTGGAACGCCCCAATCGCGCGGGCGGTGCGCGGCGCGGCGATCGGTGATCTCCGGCGGGTGACGCTGCCTAGTGGCGAAACAGAATATGAAGTGATTGCAATTCTTTATTAGTCACCCTCGCCGGCCCGCTCGACAATCGGTGCGCCAAGAGCCGCTTCAGCAAGCCCAACAATCTCTGGATCAGCAGGCAGGGGTTTCATCGAAACGCCTTTTTCTAGGGCATCTGCAATCGCAGTGAGCGTCGCCATACGCGCGACTTTCTTATTATTGCCATCAATCACCGTCCACGGTGCCCAGCGGGTGTCGGTGCGCTCAAACATATCATCATATGCTTTTAGATAATCGGCCCGCCGAGCCCGGTTGCGATAATCATCCTTGCCAGTTTTCCAGCGCTTCCACGGATTTTCAAGCCGCTCGCGGAAGCGTTTGTCCTGTTCTTCTTGGGTGACATGAAGGAACAGCTTGATCAACGTCACGCCATTATCGCGTTGCTGCGCCTCGAATTCGTTGATCTCATCAAAACCGCGATTCCAGTCCGCCTCGCTGCAGTAACCCTCGACGCGCTCAACCAATACCCGGCCATACCAAGTGCGATCAAAGATGTTGATCTCGCCCTTGCCGGGAAGTCGCTTCCAAAAGCGCCAAAGAAAATGGCGAACGCGTTCTTCCTCGCTTGGCGCTGCAATTGGCCAAACCTGAAACCAGCGAGGATCCCAACCCGATGTTAGACGGCTAATCGCGCCACCCTTGCCTGAGGCATCCCAGCCTTCAAATGCGATTATCGCTGACTTTCCGTGAATGATGTAAGCTGTTTGAATACGGCTCAGCCGCTCCTGAAGCGCAAGCAAGTTTGCGTCATAATCGCCAGCATATTTCGCGCCCGATTCAAAATTATTGAGTTTGATCGTCATCAATCAGGTCCTGACCCTAGCTTGGAAAACAGTCAGCACCGTAACTGCGGAGCTGTTTATCACCCGTTATCAACATAGCATTTTCTGCTTTTGCCTGCGCAACAATCAGATGATCGAACGGATCGTTATGCCCTGAAACTTTCGCAAGGCCTTCGAGCACCGCAAGATGACGCGGCTGCACATGCAAAACACTAAAACCTTCTGACGTCGCTTCTGCCATCAGCAGCGAGCCAAATTCATTGAGTTTGCCGATCCGCGACATGATTGACAGTTCCCAAAATGAGGCAATGCTCACCATCGGCTCTGAGCGCGGATCGGCTATTACCATCCGGGTTCGCGCGCCCAATTTTGGGTTGTCGCGCAGCCACCACAGCAGAATATGTGTATCAAGCAGCAGCTTCACGGCAGCGCATCAAATCCGTCGTCTACAGAATCGTTCTGCAATTTTTCGAAGAAGGCTTGCATCTCAGGCGGCCATTCGTCGATATAATCGACCATGCCCGACACAGCTTTGAGCGACCCTGGCTGCCGTGGTTTGCCATCCTTGGTATAAACCAATTTACCATTCACCAAGTAGGGTGGCGCGCCACCTGCCAATGGTTTGGCAAGCGGTTCGTATGCAAAACCCATATGCATTTCACGCACTCCCGATACCGGCGGTTCAACAACCAGCCCTTGCAAATAATCCTTCACCAACGCCGATAATGACGTCCCCAATTCGGCCGCACGAATGCGCGCCGCACGATGCGTTTCATCATCTAGCGCAATAGTGACATTCTTCATATTTTCACAGTATCACAGTTTCACATTTTGACAAGCACTATTTCGGCTGCTCAACCGTCCGGATGTTTAACTCACGCAGTTGCTTTAACGAAACGGGTGAAGGTGCCCCCATCATCAGATCTTCGGCCTTTTGGTTCATCGGGAAGGTGATGACCTCACGAATGTTGGGCTCATCGGCAAGCAACATCACGATCCGGTCAATCCCGGGCGCCGAGCCACCATGCGGCGGCGCACCAAATTTGAACGCGTTGATCATCCCTGAGAAATTCTCGTCAACCTGTTCCTGCGTGTAGCCCGCAATTTCAAACGCTTTGTACATGATTTCAGGGCGGTGATTCCGGATTGCACCCGATGACAGTTCTACACCATTGCAGACGATATCATATTGATAGGCAAGAATATCGAGCGGATCCATCGTTTCAAGCGCGTGCAACTCGCCTTGCGGCATTGAGAATGGATTGTGGCTGAAATCGACCTTTTTGGTATCCTCATCATATTCGAACATCGGAAAATCGACGATCCAGCAGAATTTGAAGCAATTTTCTTCAATTAGGCCAAGCGTTTCGCCAACCCGGTTGCGCGCAGCCCCGGCGAGCTTAGCTGCTTGTAATTCCTTACCCGCAGCGAAGAACAGCCCGTCATCGGGGCCAAGGCCGAGCTGCGCATAGATTGCCGCCATGCCGTCATCGCCGTGGTTCTTGGCGATTGGCCCGCCAAACTCGCCGCCCTTGCGCGTCACATAACCAAGCCCAGCATGGCCTTCGCCGCGCGCCCAATCATTCATTTCATCAAAATATTTTCGGCTCTTCTCAGCCGTATTTGGTGCCGCCACAACACGAACCACACCGCCATCGCCGACTATACGTTCGAACAGTCCAAAGCCTGACGTGCGAAAATGCTCAGTCACATCATGCACTAGCAGCGGGTTGCGCAGATCAGGCTTATCTGAACCATATTTGAGCATCGATTCACGGTAAGGAATACGCGGGAACGGGGCGGGCGTTACGACTTTACCCTTGGCAAATTCCTCAAACACGCCGTGAAGCACAGGCTCAATCGCTGCAAACACATCATCCTGCGTCACAAAGCTCATTTCGAAATCGAGCTGGTAAAATTCACCCGGCGAACGGTCAGCACGGGCATCTTCATCGCGGAAGCATGGCGCAATCTGAAAATACCGGTCAAATCCAGCAACCATCAGTAACTGCTTAAACATCTGCGGCGCTTGCGGCAGCGCGTAAAATTTGCCCGGATGTACGCGGCTAGGCACCAGATAATCGCGTGCGCCTTCTGGGCTTGATGCCGTCAGGATCGGCGTCTGAAACTCAGTGAAGCCCTGATCAATCATCCGCCGCCGCACGCTTGAAATCACGTTTGAACGCAGCACAATATTGTTATGCAGCCGCTCACGGCGGAGATCGAGATAGCGATATTTTAGGCGAATCTCTTCGGGATATTCAGCCTCACCAAAAACCGGCAGTGGCAGTTCCTGCGCAGCGGATTGCACGGTCACCGCTTTGGCATGGATTTCAATCTCACCCGTTTTGAGGTTCGGGTTCACCGTCGCAGCGTCACGCGCAACAACCACGCCCTCAACCGTAACCACCGATTCTGCGCGCGCATTATCAAGCGTGTTGAACACATCAGAGCCAGACGCCGCAACAATCTGGGTCAGCCCAAAATGATCACGCAGATCAACGAACAATACGTTGCTATGTTCACGCTTGCGGTGGATCCAGCCCGAAAGGCGAATGGTCTCACCCACATGGCTTGAGCGGAGTTCGGCACAGTTGTGCGAGCGATAGATGTGCATATTTGTCATGGGCTGCCTAACACAGTGGAAGCGCCTATTTGTCAAGCGGCGCGGGCGCGCTATGGAGGATGAATGCAGATTCACCCGCTCATCGATAGTTCCGAACCACTCGCCGAATTATGCGCCCGCCTCGCCAAATCGCCTTTTGTTACGGTCGATACCGAATTCATGCGCGAAAACACCTTTTGGCCCGAACTGTGCCTCATCCAAATCGCCGATGCACATGAAGCCGCTGCGATTGATCCGATGGCACCCGGCATCGATCTAAAGCCATTGCTTGATTTGATGACTGACAATGAAGATGTCCTCAAAATCTTCCATGCGGGCAGCCAAGATATTGAAATCATTTACAATTTGACTGGGAAAACCCCGCATCCGCTGTTTGACACGCAAATTGCGGCGATGGCGCTTGGTCAGGGGGAGCAGGTTGGCTATTCCAATCTTGTTGATAGCTGGCTTGGGATCACACTTGATAAGGGCGCACGTTTTACTGACTGGGCGCGGCGACCGCTTGACAGGCGCCAGATTGATTATGCGATCGGTGATGTCACGCACCTCTCGACAATTTTCCCCAAAATGCTCG
>JANOXQ010000062.1:0-7685 GCA_031418495.1 Sphingomonadales bacterium | reverse complement strand
TGCCCTTCATCGGGCATTGTCATTCAAGGCACGGCTGAAGAAGTCGCGACGCCAAGCTCAACCCAAAAGCTGGTCGATAATCTGCGGACGCATCGCCACATCACGATCCATCATGATGAGATTAAGGGCGCAAACCACTTTTTCGAACATGAAATGGTTGAGCTGATGGGATCGGTTGATAAATATCTCGACATGCGGCTCGATCCAAATTCGGCCATTCGCTAACAGGTGATATCATGGAAGATTTGCAAGAAACGCTGCTAGGGCTGTTCACAGAAGTTGCGGTGCTTGAGCATCTGGTACGGGCGCGTGAGGAGCGTCACGCCGAAGATGACCTGACAATGGGCGATTTTGGCGTCCTCAATTATTTCGTGGTCAATCATCCTGATCCTGATAGCGTCGCAGGGATTGCATGGTGTTTCCAAGAAGAGGAAGCCTATACTCGCGCCAAGATTGAGGGATTAGCGTCGCGAGATCTCGTTACGATCTCGTCAGACACGCCAGACAATAGCACAACGATGGTAATGATTACTGATGTTGGCCGTGAAGCACATACACAGATTGTTGCAAAAATAGCACCTGAAATTGAAGCCGCAGTGGCCGAAATCTCGCGTGAAGATCTCGAAACTACTTTTAAGACACTTCGTAATATCCGGTTAACATTGGATAATTTGCCTGACCGTTAAGGTTAAGGCTAAGCCTTAGGCCAAGTCAAGATCAGGACATTGCCCAGCAACACCAGCGCCGCAATCGCCATCAATACCGCTTGCGTGCGATTGGCCCCTTTGCGCCAGATTGTGACCGCACCAAACAGCAAGGCGAAAACGCCAAGCATCGCCACAGAGAGCAGCAAACCCGGGGAAAGAAAAAAGTTCATCGGTTTCGCCTAGCCGCTCATGATCTGTGCGAAAAGGGCTGGATCGACATTACCGCCTGACAGGATGATCAGCGTTGCTTCGGTGAGCCTGACCTTACCTACAAGCACCGCCGCAAGCGCAACCGCCCCGCCGGGCTCAATCGTTAGGCCATATTCTCGGTAGGCAAAGCGCATGGCCGCCTTTGTTTCGGCCTCACTGACCGCAACGCCGAGTGCACCGCGATCATAGAGCACATCAAAGGTCAGAGGCGATACACGCGGCGTCATCAGCGCATCGCACAGCGTGGTTGGCGCATCCTTTGCAACGGGAAGGATTTCTCCGGCGCGCAGTGACTGTGCCATATCGTCCCAGCCTTCGGGCTCAACCGTCACAATCATGGCATCGGGCAACGCAAGGGCGATCCCTGCCGAAAGCCCACCACCGCCGCAGGGCACAATCACTTGGGTCGGCGCGAACCCCAATTGCTGCGCGGCCTCAAGACCGCAACTGCCCTGCCCTTCAATAATCCACGGATCATCAAAACTTGGCACCAAGACAGCGCCGCGCGCCTGCGCCAATTCAGCGGCAATCACTTCACGGCTCTGGGTCGCACGGTCATAAAGGATGACTTCGGCCCCGAGATCTTTCGTGCCTGTAATCTTGAGTGCAGGTGCGTCAGACGGCATCACAATCGTCGCAGCGATCCCAAGCCGTTGTGCTGCCCAAGCAACGCCTTGCGCATGATTACCGCTCGAAAAAGCGACTACGCCGCCCACGCGCTCGGCCTCGGTCAGCGCAGTCAGCCGGTGCCACGCGCCGCGTAGTTTGAACGCGCCCATCGGTTGCGCCGATTCGCATTTTAACCACACCATTGATTCGCCG
Source organism: Sphingomonadales bacterium (assembly GCA_031418495.1). Lineage (GTDB taxonomy): Bacteria > Pseudomonadota > Alphaproteobacteria > Sphingomonadales > Sphingomonadaceae > Aquisediminimonas. The sequence goes on along the minus strand of JANOXQ010000062.1, from coordinate 5,946 downwards.
ATTTTTGCGCGCTTCAAAGGGGTTGGCGCCACGACTCCCTGTAATTTTTTTAGCGCCTCTTGCACCCCTGAAAGTGCCGGTTTTCTTGCTGTTTGGGTCACACAGTTTCCAAATGGTAAATGAAGGTTCCGGTTTTGCTTTACAGCGGGGTACGCGATTCATATACGCGCTTTCGCTGCCCCAAGGGGACTTCCAATAACCGTAAGGCAGCCTTGATGAACTAAACGCCTTTGGAGGTCCCTTGAATTGCACAACCATCATAACGCGCTGGGGCTAGCGACCGCCCTAAAACCGGTTCAGCCGGTTACGCTTCTTCGTCCGCACGCCGCACAGCGCGCTGCCCGTTTCTTTGTCGAAAAGTTTCCGGGAAAGTCGCTCTATGCCGTCAAAGCTAACCCTTCGCCGGATTTGATTCGGCTGTTATGGGAAAGCGGAATCACGCATTTTGACGTTGCCTCGATTGCCGAGGTGCGGCTGGCTCGCGCCAATGCACCCGAAGCAACCTTGTGCTACATGCACCCGGTCAAGCCCGAAGAGTCGATCCACGAAGCCTATTTCACCCACGGCGTCCGCACTTTCTCGCTTGATACTGAGGAAGAGCTCGAAAAGATCGTGCGCGCGACCAACGCCGCAACTGACCTTACGCTGTGCGTCCGCATCAGGGTCTCATCGGAGCATTCAAAGCTCAGTCTTGCCGCGAAGTTTGGTGCTGAACCCTCTGAAATGAAGCAGCTTTTGATTGAAACGCGTCAAGTTGCAGATGCGCTTGGGATATGCTTCCATGTCGGTTCGCAGGCGATGACGCCCTCGGCCTACACGCAAGCAATGGAGCGCGTCCGCGCCGCAATCGTCGAATCAGGCGTCACGGTTGATGTGGTTGATGTCGGCGGCGGTTTCCCAAGCGTTTATCCCGGTATGGAGCCACCCTGCCTCGAAGCCTATTTTGACGCTATCCACCGTTCGTTCGAAGATCTGCCGGTCAGTTACTCCTCCGAACTGTGGTGCGAGCCTGGCCGCGCGCTGTGTGCAGAATATAGCTCGCTGATCGTGCGCGTTGAAAAGCGGCGCGGCGATGAGTTGTTCATCAATGACGGTGCCTACGGCGCACTTTTTGATGCAGCCCATGTCGGCTGGCGCTTCCCGGTTGAGCTTTTGCGAGAATCCGACACCAAGGACATTCCGTTCAGCTTCTACGGCCCAACCTGCGATGATATGGATCATATGGCAGGGCCGTTCATGCTGCCAGCAGACATCAAGGCAGGCGATTATATCGAAATCGGTATGCTCGGCGCCTATGGTTGCGCGATGCGGACGGGCTTTAACGGTTTTGGCAATGGCGAAAACCATATCGTTACCGATGAGCCAATGGCCTCGCTATATATCGAAGAAACGCCGCGCAGGCTTTCATCGAACGTCGTCAAGCTGTAACGCTTTCATTTAATATCGTCATTCCCGCGTAGGCGGGAATCCATCTCTTACCGTCGCAATTGTCGGCTGCATTGGAAGATGGATTCCCGCCTGCGCGGGAATGACGGCCAGATTCACGGAGTATTCTCACATGACAACGTCCCAAGCCCCCTCGGCCCAAGCAAACGCCCAACGCAAGGCTGAACTCCTCTCCACCACTGTCGAGCACATCGATATCAAAAGCTTCGACGCGCGCCCGATTATCGACGGGATGAGCAAAATGAGCTTCACCAGCCGTGATCTTGGCCGTGCGACAAACATCTACAACCAGATGTTGCAGGACAAGGATTGCTCGATCTTCCTCGTGATCGCGGGCAGCACCAGCGCGGGCGGCTGCATGGATCTTTATGCGGAGCTTCTCCGCAACAACATGATCGACGGCATCGTCGCGACTGGCGCCTCCATCGTTGACATGGATTTCTTCGAAGGGCTTGGCCACAAACATTATCAAGCGCTTGAAGTGCCCGATGATGATACGCTGCGCTCGCTGTATATTGACCGGATTTACGACACTTATATCGATGAAGAGCAGTTGCAGGATTGCGATCACACGATCCTCGAAATCGCCAACAGCCTTGAACCCCGCCCTTATTCGAGCCGCGCCTTCATCCGCGAAATGGGCAAATATCTGGTCGAACATGGCAAGAAGGACAACAGCCTCGTCAAGCTGGCCTATGAGCATGACGTACCGATTTTCTGCCCCGCGTTTGTGGATAGCTCGGCAGGCTTTGGCCTCGTCAAGCATCAGGTTGACCGCGCCAAAGAAGGCAAACCCTATATGGTGCTAGACGCCATCGCCGATTTCCGTGAATTGACCGACATCAAGATCAAGGCGGGCACCACTGGCCTTCTCATGATCGGCGGCGGCGTGCCGAAGAACTTCATTCAGGATACCGTCGTCTGTGCCGAAATCCTTGGCCATGATGATGTGCAGGTGCATAAATATGCCGTGCAAATCACTGTCGCCGACGTCCGCGATGGTGCTTGTTCTTCGTCAACACTGCAAGAGGCGGCAAGCTGGGGCAAGGTCAACACCGGCATCGAACAAATGGTATTTGCCGAGGCTGGCAGCGTCATGCCGCTCCTCGCGTCCGACGCCTATCACCGTGGTTTCTGGAAAGACCGGGTCAAGCGGCGGTGGGGCGCAATTTTCGATTGAGCTTCTCTACTTCTCCCCTCCCTTCTAGGGAGGGGTTAGAGGAGCATTAAAAAATGACGAACCAAGTCATAACTCAGCAAACTATTGATCGTCGCGCACGGTGGCTGGATGAGATTGTTCAGATTAGCGGTCATTTTGGCAATGACTCATCCCGAATAGAATCAGAGCTTTTGGAAGAAATCAACAGTGGTGGTTGCGGTGCAATTCTTGACCATCTCCGCTTAGCTGGCGCGATACCAGAGCATTATCCCCATGATTCTAGCGAAGAAAAACTCTACTCAAAATACACCGACGCACTTCTTTCGACATCATTCACCCACATAGGATTAAACAGTATCGTCTTGTCTGAACGTGCCGATGCTGCCGATGTGGAAGCAGCCACTCAAGACTATGCGCTTGTCGCGGACGCAAAGGCATTTCGGCTAAGTCGCACAGCTAAAAATCAAAAAGATTTTAAGATCGAAGCTATGCACAATTGGAAGCGTGGAAAGGCATTTGCGATCGTTGTGTGTCCGATCTACCAACTTCCCAATAAATCCAGCCAAATCTATCAGCAAGCGATTACGCGGACGGTTTGCATTTTTACATATTCGCACCTTGCCGTTTTGGTGCGCTTGGCCGAGGCGACATCCCAGACAGTAGCGCTTGATGCATTGCATCAGATTTTGAGGGCTACAGAACCACTAAATCCGAGCAAAGAAGCGATGCCCTATTGGTGTAAGGTCAACCGCACAATGTTGGACGCGCACCCTTGTATTTCTAATCTTTGGCAGGAAGAAAAAATCGCCAATCTGGAATCAATCAAAGCGGCCAAGGAAGAGGGGCTAACCGCCCTTGCAAATGAACGGCAACGCATTTTGCAAATGAGTCATGACCAAGCGATTCAAGCGCTTATCAAATATAAGAATATTGAAGGGCGAACGCGTGTCATTAGCGCAGTGTCGGATAGTGGTATCCTCAGAATATCATAGGTCAAGATAGGCTTGTTTTAGACGTTGATTTGCAATGTCGAAAAATTCAGGTGACTTTTCAAACATTAAATAGTGTCGGCTTAGGCTCTTTGCCGCTAAGCCGGTTGTGCCGCTTCCCGCGAACGGATCGAGAATGAGTTGCCCTTTTTGGGTTGTTAGCTCAATCAGAGCTTTCATCAGCCTTATGGGCTTTTGCGTAGGGTGCAGACCAGCTTCTCGCGGTTCAAAGCCTGCCTGAATGATGTTGTCAGCACCGGGTACATATCGCTCAAATGCTTCTTGATTATATGCACCTACGCCGTGCGTAAGTACGTTATCTGCAATAGTTGAGCCGATTTTATAGGGCTTGGTGAACCACAAAATAGGCTCAAAAGTCGGCCGAAGGTTGCCTACGCGCCACCCACTCCATGTATCAGCCAAAACGCTATCGCCACGCCGTTCTAGGACAACGCTTAGACGTTGAGCGCGGTGGACTGCCCTCTCTCTTTCCCAAGCAAGCATATCTTTGAAGCTGAAGCCAGCATCTTCCAAAGCGGCAATGCAGCGATGAGCATAGCGCCGCCCTGCAAAAACGATGGCCGAGCCACCAGGTTTGAGAACGCGGAGCCAATCATCTGCCCAAGTCGAGCACCAATCATAATATTGCTTTGGAATCAGGCGATCCGCTTCTGACCAGCCATTGATCGGCTTACCGCGTGACTTGAAAACCCTACCTGCGCGCTCTTGGGCAGGGCTTGAGCCGAGATAAGCCGAATTCGTATTATCATGAAGCACATCCCAATCTTCGGCCCCGATCCCGTAAGGAATATCGCTCAGGATTAAGTGCGCCGAGTTCGTCGGAATCTGCGCCATGCCTTGGATGCAATCTTCATTTCGGACACTGTCGAGTATTGGGCGCGACTCTTCATCTTCTAAAATCAAAGGAGCTTCGAGTGCGTTAGTAATCAATGGTGAAACTCCTAATTAGCCCTAACACTCAGTCGAAAGGTAGATTTCCCGGTAGCTCATTTGAATTTCTTTGGTAAATTAAAATGGCTGTTGCAATCCCGTCAAAGTCACAAAGCGCAGCTTACCCTTTCCATCGTTCCCCCTCAACCACCTTGAGCTGTGAGGCTGCGATTCCGAGGATGCCACCCCTCAGACAGTGTAAAGCGGTGTAAACTTGCAGCCTCACTTTCCCTAACCAGTTTCTTTTGACAACCGATCTATATTGATGCAGCTTACCCGCACTGAAAAATCAGGAGGGAAATATGAATAGTCCAATCCTCGCGCCCGCTGCTGTGCTGGTGCTGTGGTCACTCATCATGCTGTTTTGGATGGCGGGCACGCGGTTGCCTGCGCTTTCAAAGGTTGGGATTGATTTGGCGACCGCGCCGCCGGGTGGGCGGGGTCAGGATATTGATCCGCAAATGCCGCCCTCCATCGCGTGGAAATCGCATAATTACACGCATTTGATGGAGCAGCCGACGATTTTCTACGCCACCGTTGGTATTCTTGCGCTCGCAGGCGCTGGCACTGGACTGAATGTGACGCTGGCCTGGGGCTATGTTGGCCTGCGGATCGTTCACAGCATTTGGCAATCGACCGTCAACAAAGTCTCGATCCGGTTTGCGCTGTTCCTGCTATCGACACTCTGCCTGCTCGTGATGGCGATCAACGCCGTGCGCGCAACTTTGGGAGCATAAGCCATGATTAAAGCTGAAATTCTTCATCCCGTTGTCGCGCTTGCGATGTGGACGATGATCATGTGGGTGTGGATGTATGCCACGCGCCTCCCCGCGATGAGTCGAGCAAAGATTGATGGTATCAAGATGGTCGGGACGACCGGCAAAAGCCTGCGCGACCAACTTGTTGCGGCTGGAGAAGAAAAAGCATCATGGGTGGCTGACAATTACAATCATCTCCACGAAGCACCGACGATATTTTACGCGGTGGCGCTGGTGCTGGCGATGATTGGTCAAGGTGACGGCCTCAACGCGACAATTGCGTGGGGCTATGTCGGCCTGCGGGTGGCGCACAGCCTAGCGCAGGTTATCGGAAACCGGGTTGCGGTGCGCTTCTTACTCTTTGCTTTGTCGAGCCTCGCGCTGATGGCGCTGGTGTTGCACGCGTATCTGGGCGTGATCTGGCAGAATTAAGCAGGCTTCATATCTCGTCATTGCGAGCGCAGCGAAGCAATCCAGTCCGCCCTCTGGATTGCCGCGCTTTGCTCGCAATTGTCTGTTGGATTTGGGGTATTGAGGGTATGTTCTGAGTCGGAATGCACTGTGTCCGGCGGCCGCCGGACACAGTGCGCGGCCGGATCGACCGTCTCGCAATTGGGCTTTCGCCCGCCGTCATCATGGTCGT
>JANOXQ010000061.1:0-12505 GCA_031418495.1 Sphingomonadales bacterium | reverse complement strand
ACGACCATGATGACGGCGGGCGAAAGCCCAATTGCGAGACGGTCGATCCGGCCGCGCACTGTGTCCGGCGGCCGCCGGACACAGTGCATTCCGACTCAGAACATACCCTCAATACCCCAAATCCAACAGACAATTGCGAGCGAAGCGAAGCAATCCAGTAGCGACGGTGGTTTGAATTCAAGCGTGAGCAGCGGCCTAGGCACGGCAGTTGATCATGCGCTGATTGGTATAGTGGCGGAATAATACGATTTGAGCAACAGTCACATTAACCTGCGCAAGCAGCACCCCTTATTCTTCAGGAGGGAGCAAACCAACGCACATTCTGCGTTCGGATATCCTGAGCTGGCTTCTGGTCGGCACCAAGCGCAGGAAAGTAAAGTGCCCTCCTTGTGATGACAGCGCAGGTTTGTGAATTGAGTAAATCTGATGCACCAGTTGCTGAACATTGGGTCACCTTTCCATCTTTGCCGATTAACAATGTAGCGACTACGATACCAGACTCCTTCTTTCGAACCGCCTCTGGGGGATAATCGTCGCTAACAAAAAATGCCTGACGACGAACAATGGATTTTCTTGGGCCGGGAGTACGAATCATCAGAGCCAATTCTTTTAAGTTGGTGCGCTGACGTCCTATAATAAATGGCAATTCGAGCGCCATTTTTTCTTCAAAATAGTTAAGTTGAAAATTAATAATATCTTTCTCAATAGAAGATTTTAATATTGCAGCACGTTGTATTGCACATGCAGTCTTTCTAATTGGAAAAATATCTTCGTCTTTGAAACGTAACAATGGAAATAAATCTTTATCATCCGGATCATATTTAAACAGATTAAGATGATCGGTATCTAAGCATTGTTTATAGTCAGCTACCGTCAATTTTGAAGTATTTTCAATCGGATCGGCTTTAATCTGTACACTGATTGGTGGTGTTGCCGATAATAAAAGGACTATTCCGAATAAAAATCGCATTTTATACTGCCTTAATAAATCAAAAAATGAGAAATTACCTCAAATTGCGACTTTACTATCAACTGCCTGGCCCGTTTGTCAACAATCTCAATTCACGCATATCAGTGAAGCTACGGAACCACGCCAAGGTTGAAACGTACTGTAACTCAGGGCAATAAACGATGATGCCCCATATTCTCATCTTCGGCCTTGGTTACACTGCCACCCGCATTGCCGCCGCACTCGGTGCGAAGGGGTGGGATATCGTGTCCACTGGTTCCACTGGCACGGTTCGCTTTGACGATACCGCATCAATAAGGCTCGCGCTGGCGCAGGCGACGCATATCTTGTCTTCGGTGCCGCCGGTTGCGGACGGTGATCCGGTGCTCAATGCTTACGGCGACCTTATCCGACAAAGCCCGGCGCGGTGGATCGGCTATCTCTCGTCCACCGGGGTTTATGGCGACGCGGGCGGGGCTTGGGTTGATGAGGCGGCGCCGCTTAAAGGGCGGCGGGGGAACCGGACGCAGGCTGACCTTGACTGGCTGGCGCTGGGCAGCCTCGTGTTCCGCCTGCCCGGTATTTACGGCCCCGGTCGTTCCGCGCTTGAGCGCGTGGCCGAGGGCAAGGCGCACCGGATTGACCTGCCCGCCCAAGTCTTCAGCCGGGTGCATGTTGATGACATTGTATCGGGCGTGATCGCGGGACTTGAGGGGCCGCCGGGGGCGTATAATCTGTCCGATGATTATCCGTGCAGCCAGAACCGCGTGATTGAGGCGGCGTGCGATTTGGCGGGGGTCGCTTGGCCGCCGCTGCAATCGCTTGAGGCGGCGCGGCTTTCCCCAATGGCGCTTGCTTTTTATGCCGAAAATCGCCGAGTTGCGAATGGCAAGGCAAAGCGCCTGCTCGGCTGGACGCCGCGCTATCCGACTTACGTTGAGGGCTTGCGCGCGGTGAGGGCGATGACCAATCCCGCCATCGCGAGCGCACCGCCTGCGCCTGCTAGCAACGTCCAGCGATAGCCCTCAAACAGTGTTGAAATGCCCATCGCAATGATTGGAATGATCACGCTTGAGTAAGCCGCAGGGCCGGGGCCGATCATTCGGATCACGCTGAAATAGGCCATGAAAGCAATCGCCGAGGCCGCCACGCCGAGATAAACGACGCCGCCGATATAAGGCAGTGTCGGCTCAATCACCGGCGGGCCGACCGTGGCCCACGCAAAGATCGCGTCAAAGAGCGTGCCCCACAGCATCCCCCAAGCCAGCAAGCTCGCCATTGGGAGCGCGGCGGCGCGCTTGGTCGCTTGCATCACATTGGCGACTGAGGCCGAAAGCACGCCCATCATGGTGAGGCCGATGCCGAACAGCACCGCGTCACTGCCCTTTGCCGCCTCGCGGTATTCCTTGAGGAACAGGAGGCCAATGCCCGCCATCGCGATTGCCGCGCCAAGATAGAAGCGTCCGCTCGGCCTAGTTCCTAAAAACATCCGCGCAAACAGCGTGTTGGGGACGATCAGCAGCGCGAATATCACCGCGACCAGCCCTGATGTCACATAGGCCTCTGCCCTGTAAACAAAATTGAAATTGAGCACGAACTGGGCAACGCCGAAGATCGCCGCGAAAACCTGCCCCTCGCGACCGATCCTTAAAGGCGCGCCGCTGAATAGAGCATAGGCGAACATGACCGCGCCCGCGACGAGGAAGCGGTACGTTACTGACCAGCTTGGCGGCACCGTGCCAAGCTGACCAAGGATGACGATCCATGTCGTTCCCCAGATGAGCGTGCATGTCCAGAAGGGGATCTGGATTTTGAGGCTCATCATATTTGGTGTTTGGGTGGAACTCACAGTGCCGCAATCGCAGCGGCAAACTTGGCGATATCGCGGTCGTCCTGATCCCAACTGACGACAAAGCGCACTTCGCGTTCAGCCCAGTCGTAAAAGTCAAAGCCTTGTGCGCGCAGCTTCGCCGCTTCGTCGGGCGTCATGCTCAGGAACAACTCATTGGCTTGCACCGGATGGAGCAAGCGCGTGCCCGCTGCTGCCGCGAGCACTTGCGCTTTGACGTTCGCCGCGCGCGCATTGGCGAGCCAGCGGTCATCCTCAAGCAGCGCCAAAAGCTGCGTCGCGAGGTAGCGCCCTTTGGAAAGAAGATGCCCCGCGCGCTTGCGCCGCTGCGGCGTTGCGCCGACCAGTTCGGGCTTGAAGAAGATCAGCGCCTCGGCGCTCATCCCGCCATTTTTGACGAAACCGAATGAGAGGATATCAACGCCCGCGCGCCATGTTACGTCCGCCGGCGAACAGCCAAGATGCGCAACCGCATTGGCAAAGCGCGCGCCGTCCATATGGAAACCAAACCCACGTGATTTGGCAAGTGCGCCAAGCGCTGCGACTTCATCAGGCGTATAAACGCAGCCATATTCTGTAGCGTTGGTGATTGAGATCGCGTGCGGCTGCACCCGGTGGACATCATTGGCGACCGCGTTAAGCACATCGAGCGCAGTTGTCGGCGTCAGCTTCGCCCCCTCGCCCTCGCCAAGCAGTAGCTTTGCGCCGTGAGTATAAAATTCGGGTGCGCCGCATTCATCATTCTGGATATGCGCGTCACGGTGGCACAGGATGCTGCCATGCGGCGGGCACAGGCTGGCCAGCGCCAGCGCGTTGGCCGCAGTGCCACTTGCGATCCAAAGCGCTTTCACTTGCGTTTCAAAAAGCTCAGAAAATGCCGCATCAAGCGATTTGCTCAGCGCATCACCATCATAGGCGGTGTCAACATGATTGGCGGCGGCCAAAGCATCAAGCACGGCAGGATGAACCGAGGCGGCATTATCAGAGAAAAAACGCATAGCGCCCCATTGGGCAGGCGTAACGTGCGCGTCAACCGTATGGTACGGAATTCACGCTTGAAAAGTTGCAATAGGCACTTGCAGTGATTGCATGTGCCTCAAGACGAATTGCAGTTGGCGCGCGCGCGGCTTATGACTAATCTATAAGCTGAGACTGCTAAGGACATTGTGCTCATGAAAAAACTCTACCCCAACGCAGCCGCAGCGCTTGAAGGCGTCCTCCGCAATGACATGCTGATCGCGAGTGGTGGGTTTGGCCTGTGCGGCATCCCTGAAAGGTTTATCGATGCCATCGTCGCAAGCGGCGTTACGGGCCTGACGATTGCGTCCAACAATGCCGGAATCGACGGCGAAGGGCTCGGCAAATTGCTCCGCACCCGCCAGATCAAGAAAATGATCTCTTCCTATGTTGGCGAGAATAAAGAATTTGAGCGGCAATATCTTGCGGGTGAACTTGAGGTTGAATTTTGCCCGCAAGGCACACTTGCCGAGCGGATGCGCGCGGGCGGGGCGGGCATCCCCGGTTTCTACACCAAAACTGGCGTCGGCACGCAAGTTGCCGAGGGTAAAGAAGCCAAGGATTTTGATGGTCAGGCATATATTCTTGAACGGGGCATCTTTGCCGATCTTGCGATTGTCAAAGCGTGGAAAGCCGATGAAAGCGGCAATCTGATCTTCCGCAAAACCGCGCGTAATTTTAATCAGCCCGCCGCGACCTGCGGCAAAATCTGCGTGGTTGAAGTTGAAGAGATTGTCCCCGTCGGCAGCCTTGAGCCAGACAGCATTCACCTCCCCGGCGTTTATGTTCAGCGGATGATCCTCGGCAGCCCTTATGATAAGAAGATTGAGTTCCGCACTGTGCGTGAACGGGAGGCGGCATGATGCGCGCGACCCTGATCGCGCTTGCCGCTGCCCTCGCCTCCCCTGCTACGGCGCAAACGCCATCCGATGACGCGCTTGCCAAAATCGCGCTACCCAAAGAGCAATTGAGCGGGATGCTTGCCGACGCCGTGTTCAAGGATCGTTCAATGGCAATCCACGCCTTTTTGCTTGGGATCGAGCCGACCTGCAAAATCTATACAATTGCGTCTGAGAAATCGGTGGCGAAGCATTTGCCGATCTGGCGTACCAATGTGCTGAGCGCCTTTAGACAGATTGTGCCCGCCGAAACCTTGGCACAAGCCGCAGCCGAAGGCTCTATCGGCCGCAATCGCCTTGGCAGCTACATGGATCAAATCGGCGCGGTGGTGGAGCAATCAAGCAGCGCAATTCTTAAAGAATCGGCCATTGAAGTTTTGCGTGAAATTGGCAGTGCTGCAGCGGGTGTAAACCCTGCCAAAGTTGATCAGCAAGCCCGCATCGTTGAGCTTAAGGAACAAATCGCCAAAACCGGCAAACTCTGCGGCGTGATCAACGCGGCAGGTAATATCGCAAAATCAGAAAGTTTGAACTGACAGTGCAAAAGCTTAAAAGCTTGACCAGAACAAAAAATAGACTAAACTAGTTAGTCATGGCTACAGTATCCGTTCATGAAGCGAAAACGCACCTCTCTCGCCTCATTAACGATGTGTTGGCGGGTGAGGAGGTAATTGTCTCGCGAGGAAAGCTGCCGGTGATTAAGCTGGTGCCGATCGAGCCGATAGTCAGACCAAAGCGTCAGTTGGGCTGGCTTGCGCACGAACTATCGTTGCCCGGTAAAGATCCACTGGAAGATGGGTTTTGGGATCCTCTTCCGGAGGAAGACTTGGCGCTTTGGGAGGGGGATAACAACGAGAAATGGGACAAGTTCTACTCCTCGACACCCACGCGCTGATCTGGGTCACCTATGCGCCGCAAAAGCTGGGCACCGCATCGCGGCTCCTTATCGAAGACGGCGAAAACGAGGTATTTGTAAGTTCGGTTTCAGCATTCGAAATTGCCAATAAATTTCGCATCGGAAAACTGAGCGAGGCGAAAACGTTGGCACTCAATTTTGGCCGCGCGCTTTTTGATCGCGGCTTTAACGAATTGCCGCTTACAACTGCGCACGCGCGGTTGGCAGGCGAATTGCCGATTCCCAACCGCGACCCGTTTGACCGGATGCTCATTGCTCAGGCACAAATCGAGCAGATGACATTGGTTTCGAACGAAGCGACTTTTGACACATTTGGAGTGACGCGCTTGTGGTAGTATCCCAAAAATGAGAAATGATCGGTTTCATATTAAAGGACTGGTTTTATGACTGAAAGATGGTCGCAATACAGACAGATTATTATTGAGACATTTCTCGATAAACCGCGAGGGATGCGCTCAAGCATTCGTGCCCGAGCAATTTCAGGTCAGTTTTTCCCTACTGATCTCTTCATCTCATGCTCAACAGGAATGAGAAATCAGCACGCCGTTGAAACTAAGTTTCGAATTCACGCAAAACAAAGCATGTCTCGTGACGGAGTGCCTTTTTTGTACTCACACCCCTTATGGCCTTATCAAATAGTAGACTAACACGCCAAACGGAGAATTGTTTAATGCCCTGGACACGAGATGAAATGGCCGCGCGCGCCGCGAAAGAGCTTCAAGACGGTTATTATGTCAACCTTGGTATTGGCATCCCAACGCTTGTTGCGAACCACATCCCTGAGGGGGTTACCGTCACGCTGCAAAGTGAGAATGGGATGCTTGGCATTGGGCCGTTTCCCTATGCAGGCGAAGAAGATGCCGACCTGATCAATGCCGGCAAGCAGACGATCAGCGAATTGCCGCAGACCGCTTATTTTGACAGCGCAGCGAGCTTCGCGATGATACGCGGCGGTCATATTGATCTCACCGTGCTCGGCGCGATGGAAGTGGCGGAGAACGGCGACATTGCCAATTGGATGATCCCCGGCAAAATGATCAAGGGCATGGGCGGCGCGATGGATTTGGTCGCTGGCGTTAAGAAGATCATCGTCGTGATGGAGCATAACAGCAAGGATGGCGGCGCAAAGTTCATCCCTGCCTGCACGCTACCGCTGACGGGTAAGAATGTGGTTGATATGATCATCACCGATCTCGCGGTATTTCAGCGGCCCGATCACGCCAGCCCGTTCAAGCTGCTTGAAATGGCTCCGGGTGTGACTGCGGATGAGCTTAAGGCGAAGACAAGCGCGCATTATATTCAGTGAGCCAGTCGCCGCTCAATTACTGGCTGATCTTTGGCGGGATATTAACCGCGATTGCGGCGCTTATGCACATCGCCATCATCATCGGTGGGCCTGACTGGTATCGTTTTTTTGGCGCTGGTGAGGGCATGGCGCGCGCCGCCGCGCAGGGGCGGATGATGCCAACACTGATCACGCTTGGCATTGCGACAATGCTTGTGATTTGGGCCGCCTACGCGTTTTCAGGGGCCGGGCTGATCGTGCGATTGCCGTTGTTGCGGACAGCGCTTGTTCTCATTTCGGGCATTTTCATGCTGCGCGCGCTAGCGGTAGTGCCGTTGCTCCTTACCCCCACCGAACAGAGTACAACTTTCTGGCTATGGAGTTCAGCAATTGTCCTCATTTACGGGCTGACCTATGCAATTGGCACATGGCGGGCGTGGCCGGAGCTTTAGGCTAGCCCCAGGCCTTGCAGGGCGTTATGCAAGTGACACTAGGGAGTTCTTGATAAATGCCTGAATCGCCAGAAAAGCCCCGTTGGCAGTATAGATTTGACAATTTCGGTAGAGCGTTCATTTTGTTGCGGGACGGTATTGAAACTATTGAAGAGCGAGAATTATCTCAGCTTGAACGAGAAGGCCTGATCCAACGCTTTGAATACACTTGGGAACTCGCTTGGAAAACCCTTAAAGACTATCTCGATTTTCAAGGTGTGGTTCTCGAAACAACGACACCCCGCTCAGTAATACGTGCTGCTTTCGCAGCAAAAATTATTACCCGAGGCAGCGATTGGATGGCGGCCCTAGATGCTCGAAATAAAATATCTCATACCCATAATTTCAAGGTTTTTGAGGAAGTGATTGTCGATATTCAAAAACGATATCTTGGATTATTTGATGAACTATATGATTTTTTATTGATAAAAACATTGGATAATTCCGATGGAACAAATTGATAGTTTAGACACGGCGAGCCTAGATATTCTAAAATCCATCCTGTCCGAATATTCTCAGAAGATCGAACGTTTTACTCTATTTGGCTCTCATGCAACGGGACTAGCTCGGGCGAACTCTGACATAGATTTGGTCGTTCATGGTTCACTGTCTCAAGCCGATGTTGACAGGCTTTGGACGCTATTCGATGATAGCGCGCTGAGTGTTCCGGTTGATGTGATCGCCTATAATCTGAGCATTTATCCGCCGCTTAAACGTCATATTGACGAGATTGAGCGACCCCTGTTTCAGCGCTCAGACCTGACTGAAAGTTCTGGTGAATGACTTACACCAACCGGAACTATGCAAAATGGTGCCTGTGCCCGTTGCATAAGCTATAGATGCGCATCCTGCTCACTGGATCATCGGGCTGGCTTGGTCGTTTTCTTGCGCCAATGCTGCGCGCGGTGGGTCATGAGGTTATCGGGCTTGATGTTGCGCCGGGTGCCGAGACGCAGATCATCGGCTCGGTTGCCGACAGCGCTTTGGTTGATCAAACCTTCGCTCATCATGCGATTGAAGCGGTCATCCATGCAGGCGCGCTCCATAAGCCCGACATTGTCCGCTATCCCGCGCAGGCTTTTATTGATGTCAATGTCACTGGAACCCTCAACCTGCTCGAAGCCGCAGTGCGTGCCGGGCATGACCGTTTCATTTTCACCTCAACCACATCACTGATGGTGCGTGATGATGTGCGCGCTGGCAAAGAGGGGGGTGCGAAATCGGCTTATTGGATAGACGAAGACTTTGGCCCACTTGTACCGCGCAACATTTACGGCATCACCAAACGCGCAGCCGAAGAGCTTTGCAGGCTCTATCATGCCCAGCACGGGATTGCGGCAATTGTGCTGCGCACCGGCCGCTTCTTTCCTGAAGATGATGACACGCACAGCACCCCAAGCGGCCCCAACCTTAAAGCCAATGAGTTTCTCAATCGACGCCTGACCGTTGAGGATGCGGCCCGCGCGCATATTATGGCTTTAGACCGGGCTCCTGCGCTCGGTTTTGAAACCTTCATTCTCTCAGCATCACCGCCATTTGAACGCAACGATGCAAATGCTCTTATAGATGACGCGCGCGGAGTGATTGCGCATTATCACCCAGAGGCGGCGCACCTTTACGCCACCAAGGGTTGGGTACTGCCCGACTATATTGATCGTATATATGATCCGGCCAAAGCTAAGCGGTTGCTTGGCTGGCGCGCCGAGACTGATTTTGCCGCAATTCTGTTAGCGCTCGCCAAAGGGGCGCAAATGCCCTTCGCGCATGACCCCTCTTATATTCCCCCCAAGGAACAGAGTTTATGACCTACACCCTCATCACCGCCAACCGAAATTATTCTAGCTGGAGCCTGCGACCGTGGTTGTTGATGAAGGGGCTAGGAATAGGTTTTACTGACCGGATTGAACTGTTCACCAAGCCTTCCAACTATCAAGAATTTCGCAGTTTCTCTCCAACCGGGCAAGTCCCTGTTTTGATTGATGGTAATCGGGCGATTTGGGACTCGCTGGGCATCGCGCTTAATCTCGCCGAGCGCCATCCCAGCGTCTGGCCAAAAGACGAAGCCGCGCGCGCGTGGGCGATGTGTGCTGCTTCAGAAATGCACAGCGGTTTCTCTGTGCTCCGTGAACGTTGCACGATGAATGTCGGCGTCCGTGTTCGCCCTAAGCCAATGTCGGATGCGCTTAAAGCGAATATCGCGCGGATCACTGCGCTTTGGGAGGAAGGGCTAAGCCGATTTGGCGGGCCGTATCTTGCGGGTGCGACGTTCAGCGCGGTTGACGCCTTCTTCGCGCCGGTTGCGTACCGCGTGCGCACTTACGCGCTTGAAGTTGGCAAGGGTCAGGCGTGGGTTGATCATATTATCGCTCACCCCGCCATGCAGCAATGGGAAGCCGAGGCGCTTAAAGAAAGCTGGCGCGAAATAGGCCATGAGGAACAACTGGCCGCGTGCGGCGATATTATCGCTGACTATCGCAGCTCGTAGGATAGGGTTTCAGCAGCAGACATATTGTCCACGCCTGCCCGATACCGGATTGGCAGCCCCCACCAAGGCACATAGGGTGAGAGGTGATGCTCATGATGATAGCCGAAATGGAAACAGGTGAAGAGCGAAGTCAAAGTACCATAAGGTGCCGTCCGCGCATTGTGCCGATCAGGAAAATCTCCGCCCGCTTCATGTCGGTGTGGGCGATAAGTACCAAAATAAAAGAGCTGGAATGATGAAATAATCGCTGGGCCGCCGTAGAGAATAACGACGTTAACCGGGTCAAACTTGAACAGCAGCATATAGACCCAAGTCACCGCAAACACATAAATGATTGGCACTATCCCGAAATAGCGCTTCAGGAATGTGAAATACCACGGCCAAAATGCGGTCGGATGATCAGCGTCAAAATCAGGATCGCGCGCAGTGCCAGAATATTTGTGATGATCCATGTGCGCATCACGCATCTTGCGCCAGCCAAAGCCAGCATAGACGAATAGCATCAGCCCGCCGACAAACCCGCTTAATCGCGACCATCCGGGAATCAGCGATCCGTGCATTGCATCATGCGCGACGATGAACATGCCAACCGATAGCCAGCAGAGCAGGCCAAACAGGATTGGCACCAGTGGTGCCGTTACGCTGTTAATTTCAAAAAACGCAACCGAATAAATATGGAGGCCAGCCCAGCAACCGAGAATGAGCGTCGCCAGCCCAAGCCCAATTATGCCCTGATTTGGCTCAGGCTTGGCAAAACGCGTCATCGGTGCGGGCAAGGGATCGGAGAAAGACATTGGCACCCGAGTATCAGTTTATCCTGCAAAGGGGAATACGGTGCTTGCTTACCCCTTTCTTAGGGGCCGTTTTGTGATTAGAAGCGCCGCTATGGCTTCAAAACCCCGCACACTCTATGAAAAAATCTGGGATGCGCATGTCGTTGACCGGCGCGCAGACGGCACTTGCCTGATTTATATCGACCGCCATCTTGTTCATGAGGTGACTAGCCCGCAAGCGTTTGAGGCGCTGCGGATGAGCGGGCGGCGGGTGCGGCGGCCCGATCTAACGCTCGCCGTGCCCGATCATAATCTGCCGACGACCGCGCGGGTTGACGCCTTAGGAAAGCGGCTGCCAATCGCTGATACCGAAAGCGCAGCCCAGCTTGCCGCGCTTGAGCGCAATGCGCCTGAATTTGGCATTCGCTATATCGGCGCGACTGACGCTGAGCAGGGCATCGTCCATGTTGTCGGGCCAGAACAAGGTTTTTCGCTACCCGGCACCACTATCGTCTGCGGCGATAGCCACACCGCCTGTCACGGTGGCCTTGGCGCGCTTGCCTTCGGGATTGGTACTAGCGAAGTTGAACATGTTCTTGCCACGCAGACGCTTCTGCTCGCCCAGTCAAAAACGATGGAAGTGTGCGTTGAGGGCGACGTCGGGCCGGGCGTCACGGCCAAAGACATCATCCTCCATATTACCGGCGTCATTGGTGCGGCAGGCGGCACAGGCCATGTTATCGAATATACCGGCGATGCGATCCGTGCGCTTTCAATCGAAGGACGCTTGACGGTTAGTAATATGGCGATTGAAGGCGGTGCGCGTGCTGGGCTTATTGCTGCCGATGAAACGACCTTCGCCTATTTGCAAGGCCGCCCAATGGCCCCCAAGGGCACGGATTGGGACGCAGCAGTCGCTTACTGGCGCGCACTCACGACTGATTCCGGGGCGACTTATGACAAGCAAATCATCATCAACGCCGCTGACATCGCGCCGAGCGTGACATGGGGCACCAGCCCTGAGGATGTCCTGCCGATCACTGGTATTGTACCTGATCCAATGAGCTTTGCCGACCCATCCAAACAAGTCGCTGCGCAAAAATCGCTTGATTATATGGGGCTGTCGCCGGGTACGCGGATGGTGGATATTGAGGTGCAGAACATCTTCATCGGCAGCTGCACCAACAGTCGCATCGAAGACCTGCGTGCTGCAGCCGCCGTGCTCAAAGGCCGCACCAAGGCCGCGAACGTCAAATGGGCCATCGTCGTGCCGGGGTCAGGTTTGGTCAAGGCGCAAGCCGAAGCCGAAGGGCTAGACCGCATCTTCATCGATGCTGGCCTTGAATGGCGAGAACCCGGCTGTTCAGCCTGTCTCGGTATGAACCCCGACAAGGTTCCAGCGGGTGAACGCTGCGCGTCAACCAGCAACCGCAACTTCGTCGGCAGGCAAGGACCGGGGAGCCGAACACATCTCGTCAGTCCAGCAATGGCGGCAGCGGCGGCGGTGACTGGGCGATTGAGTGATGTGCGAGAATTGGTTGGCTAATATGCGAAAATGGCAATAGATTATTGCGACGGTAATCGGCCAAAACCTTCTAAATCGTCGGAAATTTTGACAACCGCCATGTCAGGTTAATTTCTGCTAACTATAACTATCCCCGGATTTCTGCCATTCGTGAAAACTGGCACGGGTGCTGCATTATTATCTGTGTTCCCCCCGAGCGTTTTACGCTTCAGAGTGGCGGGTCGGTTGCTTACCTGGTCTCGCAACGACCCGCCCTCGCCCGGGCACCATAAAAAAAGATTAATATCAAATTTAAAGTCATGCTAAATCGGTTGCT
>JANOXQ010000060.1:0-32045 GCA_031418495.1 Sphingomonadales bacterium | reverse complement strand
GTGCTTGATCCGTGGCATTTCCGTGATGAGGTTGCCAAGCTCAAGGCCCAGGGCGTCGATATCAATCCGCAAAACCTCCACATCGCTGAAACCTGCGCGCTGATCCTGCCCTTCCACCGTGATCTTGACGGCCTGCGAGAGGATGCGAGCGAGTTCAAAATCGGCACCACAAGGCGCGGCATCGGCCCGGCCTATGAGGATAAGGTCGGCAGGCGCGCGATCCGCGTCTGCGATCTCGCGCATCTTGATGATATCGAGCCGCAGATTGACCGGCTCTGCGCGCACCATGATGCGCTGCGCACCGGATTTGGCCTTGAAGGGATTCATCGCAAGCGCTTGCTTGATGATCTATGGGATATCGCGGCGTTCATCCTGCCCTTCGCCAAGCCCGTCTGGCATGAGCTCAACGAAGCCAAAAAACGCGGCGACCGCATCCTGTTTGAAGGCGCGCAGGGGATGCTGCTTGACGTTGATCATGGCACCTATCCGTTTGTCACGAGTTCAAACACGATTGCAGGCACAGCCTCAGGCGGATCAGGCCTCGGCCCCTCATCAGTTGGCTTCGTCCTTGGCATCGTCAAAGCCTACACCACGCGCGTTGGCGCAGGGCCATTCCCGACCGAGCTTGAGGACGAAACCGGGCAGCGACTTGGCGAGCGCGGCCATGAATTCGGCACCGTCACCGGGCGCAAACGGCGCTGCGGCTGGTTCGACGCCGTCCTCGTCCGCCAATCGGTCGCGGTTAGCGGCATCACGGGCATCGCGCTCACCAAGCTTGACGTGCTTGACGGATTTGAGACGCTCAAAATCTGCACCGGCTACACCATCGGCGAAAAAACTTACGACTACCTCCCCCCCCACGCCGCCGACCAAGCCCGCGCCGTGCCAATCTATGAGGAAATCGAAGGCTGGAGCGAAACCACCGCAGGCGCGCGAAGCTGGGCCGATCTGCCCGCGCAGGCGATTAAATATGTGAAGCGGGTGGAGGAGCTGATCGGCTGCCCCGTGGCGCTGGTCAGCACGAGTCCTGAGCGGGAGGATACGATTTTGGTAAGGGATCCGTTTTTGGATTGAGGGGTAACACCAAGAAATTTCTGAGTTACAGAGGAGCATTCTGAGGAGATAACTGTTGCTAAAAAGTAGCGATCTCAGCCGCTTTGTCTACATGCTGAAGGAAGTCGAAGCAGAGGAGAGCAGTGTCGCCGCTGATCTGTCGATTCAGGAATGCCTCGGATGCGAAACAGGTGGTCTCACTCGCGCGGACTTCTTTTGTCTTTGTCAGTCCCTACAGATTGCGGCGGTTGCAGGAGACATTGAGTCGTCGGTTGCAGATGTCGCTGATTATATACGGCGGAAAGCCATGCTTGATCGCTATATTGAACTTTCTTCAACCGATAATTGGACGGCTGCCATTCGTCTCGCATTGAAATCTATCAAAACGGACAGTGTTAGCGGCTACTCATCGGCGAGCATGGGCAGAGAGGGGAATGTAGGAAATGCCTGCCGTTTCCTCAGAAATAGAGGATATCCAGTAAAAATTGATGCGTTCGGCTGTCAAATTGACGAGGACACGACAAGAAGAATTACGTGCAGAATCGATACACTCGTTAGGATAGTTGGTGGGGAACAGTGCTTTATTGAACTCTTTCGTATCTTACAGGAACAAGAAAGATATCATGACGGATTTTGGTTGTTTGGTGATCGAGTTCCCAGTGCTGTTGGTTGCAAAACTCCAACCTTGCCATATGCTTGGCTTGCCCGTCTGGCCTTGCAAAACCTCTCAAAGAAAAGCTCTGCACGAAAGCCTGATGTCGCATGGAAAAACCTGACAGATCTGGCGACACACTTTGCAGCGTGTTGCAACTTTGAACGTTATAATCAGTTTGAAGGTATCGACTTACAGTCCGGCGATCTAGGTTTGCTTTTTGCCCGTTCCGCAGGTTGGCAACAATTATTTATGCTAAAGCAAGTGCCTAAAGACGCACTCTACCTCATCACTCGCGCGCTTAACGAAAAACTAAGTGCTGCTGACAGGGGATGTCTTAAGGTAGATATTGTTGGTTTATCTGCTGAATTAAAATCCCTTGTCGCCTACTGCCCAGAGAAAAGTATTTCACTCATGCTACAATCAGATGCTATGCGTGCCTGGCCCATTTTATGGTCTGAATCTATGCAAGTTTCTGCTCAGAAGCGATTTTCTAACCCCTTTGATCCGAATGCACTGAGTCATGAGGATCGACTTCTGTTTGAATGCGACGGCAACAAAGTTTTGATGTTGCCAAGGGCACTTGCAGCGGCGGCAGCGTGCAATTTTCTGTTTGGGCTAATTTGGAAGCGCCTCGAAAACAAGCGGGCTAGAGTTGTTGTTGGCGCGGTCTTTGAGCGCGTTATCGAACTTGCGTGTGCCTCTAAAGCAACAAGTGTCTTTCCGGACATTAAATATACCGTGGGTAAAACTGGCTATCAAATCGATCTAGCAGTCATGTCCAACGAGCACGTGAGTTTTTTCGAAGTTAAAGCAAAATCTCTTACCAAGCCTGCCCGATCGGGTGACACGATTGCATTTCTGACTGACTACGCCGACAGTTATCTATCCCTTTTGAAGCAACTCGTGCGGGATGAACGTCATTTTAGAGCAGGCGTTGACATGTCGCCACTGACTGTTAATTCGCCAAAAAATTTCCGGGTTACTAAGGTAGCTGTTTCGCCTCTTAGCTACGGCCCCGTTGGTGATCGGATGCTTGCTAACGGTATTGTTGGCTCGCTATCTCAAACGAAACTGCTTCCGGTTAATCCGAACCCAGATAACGAAAAAAAACTTACGGAGCTTTCGGACATCGCCCGAGAAATATTGTTTCATATCAATGAGTTTACCGAGCAGAAAGACAATTCTATTGATCTCCACAGCTATATGATCGATGTGTTTTGGCTAGATATTGGCGAACTAATTTACATGCTCGGACGAGCAAACTCTGTAACTGACGCGCTAGCACCTTTGAGGCACATCACATTTTCGTCGAGAGACATTTGGACAGAAATTGCTAATGCTGAACGTATGAAAATCACGGAGAAATATTGGAACCCTCTCCCAAGCTATGGAACCGCCTGATAACTTGGATCACGATGCTATTATAAAACCTCATTGAAAATCAGTTAAATGTCCTCAAATTGATGCTCCCACAAATTTTGTTTTCAACCCAACCCACTCAACACCCGCACCACGATCCCCGGATCGCGCGCGAGCATTGAGAGGAGGACGCGGGCTGGGCCTTCGGGTTGGCGGCGGCCTTGTTCCCAGTTGCGCAGGGTGGCGGTGGAGACGCCGATCTGGTGGGCAATTGACGTTGTAACGATTATCCCTCATATTGTGGACAACACAACAGGAGTCTCACAATGTCGAAAAGCATGACCCTCAATGTGCGCATCAATGGCCCGCTTGGTGATTTTGTGGCTGGCAATGTCGGCGATGCGGGCATGTATGAGAATGTCAGCGAATATGTCCGTGACCTTATCAGAAAGGATAAGGAGCGGGTCGAGCGTGACGCGTTCACGCGTCTGAGGGCCGAACTCGGCGTTGCATTCGCCGCACCAGACGACAGTTATGCAGCATTGTCCGCAGATGACATCATCGCCCGTAATGAGGCCCGCCAAGACGCATGAGCGGATGCACCAGATTGAGCGACTCAGGGATGATGTGCGCTAATGCGCCCGATCATTCGTCTCTCCCAACCAAGCTAAACAAAATCCTTTCCTATCGCTAATGTTTATAATATGTTCTGATTGTGAGTGACGCATTTATCCCTGTTTGTTCTTCTTAGTGTGTCGTTACACCTTATTTTTCAACTGGCGCAAGGGACTTGCAAATAGGGTTTAGGTGAGACCTTAGTGTGACTTTCTGAACGGATGTTCATCTTGGCGACAATCGTGAAACCGTCACATTTGGCGGCTAACCGGAATTATGACTGTTGCGTCGGTAGCAAAATGACATCGCGTGAAACCACGTCCGCGTTGGCGCGTCGGTGGGATGCGCGTGTCGAGCGCGAGGCGGCGGATTGGGCACGGCTCATTGGCTTTGGCGCCATCCAGTGGCCGTGGTTGCTCAAAAGCCTTTATGGCGGGCGCAAGCGGGACAAGGCGGCGCTGCTCGCGCGGCTTGGCCTTGCCCCCGATGCGTTGCCCAATTTGGGGAGCTGGAAAGCCGATACCGGGCTGCTCACACTCATCGTTGATCTGATTTTTGAACATCAGCCAAAGACTGTGGTTGAGTTGGGTGCGGGTGCATCAACGCTGGTGGCGGCGCGCGCGATGAAGTGCGCTGGCTATGGCGGACGGCTGGTGAGCTATGATCAACATGCCGATTTTGTTGCCGCGACGGCTGCATGGCTATCGGATAATGATGCGACTGCGGACATTCGGCACGCCCCGATTGCCTCCCCGTCAGGCCGCTGGTCTGACCTGTGGTATGATTTGGACGCTGTGCCGGACACAATCGACCTCCTTCTGATCGATGGCCCGCCGTGGGCGATTGATGCGCAGGTTCGCGGCAAGGCACAGTGTCTGTTTGACCGGATGGCAGCAGGCGGGGTCGTTGTGCTTGATGATGCGGCGCGCCCCGGTGAGCGGCTTGTGGCCAAACAGTGGAAACGCGATTGGCCGATGGTAGAATGGTGCTATATCGCCGGGATCAAGGGCACGCTGATCGGGCGATGGCCCTGAGTTAGTTGGGATAGGTCTTCGCCATATAGGCCAGCGTACCAACGACCATCTCCTCAAGTACGGCGATGTCCACATCGCTCAGCCGTTTGATATAGAGGCAGGATTTGCCGAGCTTATGCTTGCCGAGGCGGGCAAGCTGTTCGGCACGGTTGCTATAGCCATCAATCAGATAAATGACCGTTTGCCCCTTGCGCGGCGAAAAGCCGATACGGAGCGATGTGCCTTCGCGGCCGCTGTCATATTTATAATGGTAGCGGCCAAAGCCGATGATGCTTGGGCCCCACATTTTGGGCTGCGCGCCCGAAAGGCGCGCCATCATCGCCGCAATCACATGCGCATCGGCGCGCTGCTGTTCGTCCGTCACGCGTTCAATAAAGGCGGTTACGTCCGTACTGGTTGCAACAGTTTTATTCGTGGCCATCGCACACTCCCCTGCAATGTGACGAATATTTAGCATGGCCACAGTGTCGGTCAAATCCGTTTGCGTTAAACAGCTTGCAATAAGCGGGTGATGTAATAAGATATCATATAATGTAAGGAGCATTTGCTATGCGTCTACTGGTTATGCTCACCCTTTCGTCACTGCTGCTCACCGGGTGCGGGCGTGCTGGTCATGATCCGCGCGGCGTTGATCATGACGAGGTACTGCTGCGCGTCAGTGCGACGGGAGATGCCGAGACGCGGCCCGATTTGGCGACATTTAGCGCCGGGGTTTCAAGCCTTGGCGCCTCATCACAGGCGGCGACGCAGGCGAATAATGTCAAGATGAACAAGGTGATGGCGGCAGTCGAGGCGCTTGGCGTCAAACGCGATGACACCCAAACACAGAGCCTTTCGGTCAACCGGATCGATTATGGCCGCAATCGCGGGCAATATGAGGCGACCAACAGCGTCAGCGTCAAAATCCGCAAGATCGACAGCGCGGGCGAAGTGATTGCCGCCGCAACCGGGGCGGGTGCCAACATTCTCTCCGGCCCGCAGCTCACCGTTGATGACCGTGAGGCGGCGAGTCTTTCGGCCTATGCCGCAGCCTATAAAGCCGCCCGCGCGCGCGCCGATGCCTATGCCAAGGCAGCCGGGTTGAAAGTGGTGCGGATCCTTTCGATCACCGATGGCAGCGCGATGGGCGCGCCAATGCCTTATGCAATGGATGCGATGGCAGTCGTCCAGACTGTGGCCCCTGAGCAGGCGGCCCCGCCGATCCGCGCTGGCCTCAACACCAGCACCGCGCAGGTGCGCGTGGATTTCGCATTGTCGGAATAACCGCGATACTTGCAACCCTCGTCAGGCGAGGCTAACCGCGCCTGCATGACAGATACGATCAAACGCGTCGTCCTCGCTTATTCGGGCGGGCTTGATACCAGCGTCATCCTGAAATGGCTTCAGGTGACTTATGGCTGTGAGGTCGTCACCTTTACCGCCGATTTGGGGCAGGAGGGGGAGCTTGAGCCCGCGCGCGCCAAGGCGGTGATGATGGGGGTGCGGCCTGAGCATATCTATATCGACGATGTTCGCGAAGAATTCGTCCGCGATTTCGTCTTCCCGATGATGCGCGGCAATGCGCGGTATGAGGGCGATTATCTGCTCGGCACCAGCATCGCCCGCCCGCTGATTTCCAAACGCTTGGTCGAAATCGCGCGCGAAACTGGCGCTGATGCCGTCGCGCACGGCGCGACGGGCAAAGGCAATGATCAGGTGCGCTTTGAACTCGGCGTTGCCGCACTCGCGCCCGATATCAAGGTGATTGCGCCGTGGCGCGAATGGGATTTGACGAGCCGTACCGCGCTCATCGCCTGGGCTGAGGCGCATCAGATCCCCGTGCCCAAGGACAAGCGCGGCGAAAGCCCCTTCTCCACCGATGCCAACCTCCTCCACACTTCGTCTGAGGGCAAGGTGCTGGAAGACCCGTGGGATGAAACCCCCGACTATGTTTATTCGCGCACGGTCAATCCCGAGGATGCGCCCGATGCTCCCGAATATATTACCATCGATTTTGAACGGGGCGACGGGGTTGCGCTCAACGGCGAAGCGATGTCGCCCGCGACGCTCCTAACCGCGCTTAATGAGTTGGGTCGCAGGCACGGCATTGGCCGGCTTGATCTGGTTGAGAACCGCTTCGTCGGGATGAAATCGCGCGGCATGTATGAAACGCCGGGCGGTGAGATTTACGCGCGCGCACACCGGGGCATTGAATCGATCACGCTTGATCGGGGTGCTGCGCATCTGAAGGATGAGCTCATGCCCAAATATGCCGAGCTGATCTACAACGGCTTTTGGTTCAGCCCCGAACGCGAAATGCTTCAGGCCGCGATTGACCATAGTCAGGCGAAGGTCAGTGGCACGGTGCGGTTGAAGCTCTACAAGGGGCTTGCCAGCGTCGTTGGTCGCAAATCGGCGAACAGCCTGTATTCAGAACGCCATGTGACATTCGAAGATGATGCCGGTGCCTATGATCAAAAGGACGCAGCGGGTTTCATCCGGTTGAATGCGCTAAGGCTTCGGCTGCTCGCGCGGCGCGATCTCGGGTGATTGGCGCAGGCCGATGATGTCGATTGGGTCTTGATACCAGCTTCCGATAGGCTGCCGGGTGCGCGACAACGCTTTTAAGAAACCATCACGCTTGTCATAAGTTGGCGCACCGAGGCGAAGCAGCCAAATCGTCTTCACCTTGCGGCTATGCGCATCGGCAGCAATCGCCTCAAGCCGGTGCTGTGGCAACGATACCACCCCGCGACTTCCGGTTGGATGCCATCCGGTCGGATCATTCGCGGGCACAGCGCCTGGGATTGGCCGGATCGGCAGAGCGATCCCCTTATCACGCAGCGCATAGGAGAGCGGCAGTGCGCCTTCGTTGGGATAGGCGTAAATCTCATCCCCCGGAGCAACGCGCGCCTTGAGCCAAGCCACCGCGCCGTACCAGTTTTCGGTTGGCGGTAATTGCTGAAGCGCGACCATGTGAACGCTCGTCAGCAGGAGCAGCACTACAAAGCCAGCGCGACTGACAAGTGATGGTACTGCCGTGCCCGCCGCTACAAGCAGAACAAAGCCAATGGCGAGCGGCGCAAGCGTACGCGCTAAAAACACTGGTGCAATCGTCAAAGTAATCAACAGCGAAAGCGCAATCGGAACAAACGTCAGCGTAATCAACGCGAGCCATATCGGCAGCCCGTCTTTCTCAGACTTGAAAATCGCACTTCCTACAATGAGTGCCGCGATCACAAATGCGACAAATCCCGACAGGCCGTAGATGGTGTAGAGCGCCTGATCGATCCCATCCCAGTGGAATCGCAACCAAGTCGATTTCTGCCATGTCGGGGCCTGATCAAGCAGAATCAAAAATGCGGGTAGAACGACAAGCGCAACAGTGAAGTGGCCGATGAAAAAAGCATGGGGCTGTTCGCGGATCAATCGCACAGGGCCGATCAAGATCAACAGCGAAAGCCCAAGGGCGGCGGCATAAAGGACACCCAGATTATGGAGCCATATCGATAGCGTAAGGCTCGCGAGATAACCCAACCATAACCTGGTTTGCAGACGTCCCGTCTCGCGGTAGTGCCGCGCCAACCCGAAGACGCACCAGATACCAAGCAGATAGGCAAGCGCCATCAGCGCGTAAGGCCTCACTAGCTGCGTGATATAAACCATCGGCGGTGACACCGCGAGCAGGGCGAGTGCGGCAAGCGCATAAAGGCGAGGGTCAACTTTAAGGGCGCGCGCAATTTCACTGCCCGCGAGCCAACACAGCGGCAACAGCGCCACCCCTGCCAACAACCCGAGCGACCGAAAGCCGGTAAGCGAGTTGCCAGCAACTCCCGTCCATGCACTCAAGATAGCCGAATAAAATGGCGGATGCGTTTCATAGCTTGGCAAGACATTGAAGATAAAGTCAAAGCCCTTATCGGCGGCATAAGCGCTATAGGCCTCGTCAAGCCAGAACGGGTTTGCCGTAAGGCCGTTAATACGAAACCAAAGCGCAACAGTGATTACGACGGCGAGGCAGAAGAGCAATGGTAAGCGTTTGGACAAAAGTGCGGCCAAGCTCTAACTCCGTGGGCGTGATTGCGTTGCACTATCCCTTCGCTTATTTTGCGCGCCATTGCTAGGACGCGGCGATGTTTTCAGATTTTGTTCGTGATCGTCCGCGCCTCGTCATTCTGCTGCTGGCCTTACTCAGCACGGTGCCGCTGCTCAGCCCCTCGATCCCGCCGCTTACTGATTTACTGGGACATATGGGCCGTTACCGGGTGCAGCTTGATCTTGCGAGTGACCCGGTTTTGCAGCGCTACTATGGCTTTGAATGGGCGCTAATCGGGAATTTGGGGGTTGATCTGCTGGTGCAGGTGATTGCCCCGCTGATTGGCCTTGAACCTGCGGTTAAGCTGATCGTGATCGCGATTGTTGCGATCACTACCAGCGGGTTTCTGCTGCTATCGCATCAGGTGCATGGGCGGATTGGCGTGGCGGCTTTCTTTGCGTTGCCGCTTGCATATAGCTTTCCATTTCAATTTGGCTTCGTCAATTACTGCTTGTCGATGGCGCTCGCGTTTCTGGCGTTTGCGCTTTGGATCAGGCTTGGTGCGTCTGGACAGATACGATTTAGGCTTTTGTTGTTCGTGCCAATCAGCTTCATCATTTGGCTTGCGCATATTAGTGGTTGGGGTGCGTTTGGGCTATTTGCTTTTGCGGCTGAGTGCATCCGTCTGCGTGATGCCGGTAACCGCTGGATTCTGGCAATCATTAAAGGCGGGCTCCACTGTGTGCCTCTCGTACTGCCATTGGTGATAATGTTGATCAGCCGTGGCAGCGGTGCTGAAGGCGGCACTGGTGACTGGTTTCACTGGATCACCAAATACCAATGGGTCATGATGGCGCTGAGTGATCGTTGGCAGGGGTTTGACATTGCTTCGGTGATGATTTTGCTGTTGATTATCGCAGCTTCGGTGATTTTGTCAGGCCTTCGCTTCAATCGCACCCTTGCACTCGCGGCCGTATTTTTATTCGCTGCGTTTTTGATCATGCCGCGAATTCTGATTGGTTCGGCTTATGCCGATATGCGTCTTGCTCCTTATATGCTTGCGCTTGGATTATTGGCGATTGAGACCAATTCCGATGCAAGTAGCAAATTCAAAAGTGCCTTGATGGCGGCGGGTCTTCTTTTTTTTGGAGTGAGAACTGCTGCGATGACAGCGAGCTTTCGTAGCTATGATTCGGCTATCACATCTGAACTCGGCGCGATCAGCCATATCCCGCGCGGCGCGCGCGTCGTTGCTTTGATCTCTCGTGGATGCGATGCGAGCTGGATGCTTGATCGTCGAAGTCATATCCCATCAATTGTGCTGGCGCGGCGGCAAGCATTCATCAATGACCAGTTTGTGTTGGGCGGAGCACAGTTATTACAAATCCGGTATAAGGCCGCAGTACCCTTTGATCGCGATCCTTCCCAGTTTATGACAGGTGATGCTTGCCTGCGCGATGATTGGCGATCTTTCCGCCAAGCGATGGGCGCGATTCCGCGAAGTGCGTTTGACTATATATGGGTGATTGGTTCGCCAGAAGATCGCGGCGTTGATTACAAGGAGCTGACACCTGCCTGGCGCAATGGGGCAAGCATACTCTACCGAATTGAGCGCTGAAACCGGCTAAGAAAAATTATTTTTGTGCAGCGCACAAAAAGCGCTTGAAATTTCCCAAAGCCTTCTATATTGTGCACTGCAACATAACAGTGATGGAGGCCAATCGTGGCGAGTGTACCTGCCGAAAAGGCAAAGAATGTAGAAAGTGTTGCTGCTGCAACAACAAACGTAAATTCAGCACCTGTCGTTAAGGCTGTTGCTGCTCCTGTTGCACAAGCACAGCCGGTTGCTGCTGCGCAAGTTGCTAATGTTAAGCCAGCTGCAATCGTTGCTGCAACGCCTGTTGTTTCGGCAAAGCCAACGCCTGCTGCAAAGCCCGTTAAGAAAGCCGCCGTTAAAATGGTGGCTGCACCTAAGTCCGTTGTTCTTAAAACTAAGGCTGCCCCAGTGAAGGCTGCCGCCAGCACCAAAGGAAAAACCATGACCGATACCGTAAAGAATATGACCGCTGAAGCCGGCGAAAAAGCCACCGAAATGTTCAAGGACGTTTCAGCCCGCGCTAAGACCGCGTTCGCAAAGAGCGGCGAAATGGTCAAGGATGTCACTGAATTTAACAAGGATAACCTTGAAGCCGTCGTAGAATCAGGCAAGATCGCTGTTAAGGGCGTTCAGACGGCTGCGCAGACCGCTGCTGACTTTACCCGCAAGAATTTCGAAGCGACAACTTCAATGCTCAAGACAGTGGCTGCTGTAAAGTCGCCAACCGAAATGCTCAAGATTCAGGGCGATTTCGCTAAGAGCCAGTTCGAAGCAGCCGTTGCTGAAATGTCGAAGTCGAGCGAATTCACGCTCAAGCTTATGGGCGAAATGTTCCAGCCGATTTCAAACCGTTATTCGGTTGCGGCTGAAATGGTGAAGACCCGCTTGGCTGCATAAGCCTCGATTAAAGCCTTAAAGCCAAGGGCCGTTCCGGAATTTTTCGGTGCGGCCCTTTGTTTTTATGCAGTTGCATCTTGCTCTTGAGGTATCAGTTGCCATATTCTGACCAAGCAATGAGCATTTTACCACCCACAACAATGGCAGACCGCAAAGACGGCGACGAAGGCACTGGCCTCGGCGTTGCGACGCGCACCCGTACGCGGACGAAAAAGCCAACGCCGTATAAGGTGTTGATGCTCAATGATGATTATACACCGATGGAATTTGTCGTGCTCTGCCTACAGCGGTTTTTCCGGATGAGCATGGATGATGCGACTCGCGTGATGCTTCATGTCCACCAAAAGGGTGTCGGCGTGTGCGGTGTGTTTTCCTACGAAGTTGCCGAAACCAAAGTCACACAAGTAATGGATTTCGCGCGCGAGAATCAGCACCCGCTGCAATGCACGCTTGAAAAGGCATAAGCCTAAGCTACTCCATCTGCCTTGATCTTGCCACAACGCTGTTGCAGCTTGCCGATCTGTCAAGAATGAACCAGTGTGTTGATCAGTATGACCGAGTTTGCGAATTTCACAGATACAAACGACGGCAAGAACCGTAGGCTGAGCTTTTCGGGTGGTTTAACACTGGCACGAATGGGCGATTTGCCAAAACGGCTGCTTGCCGTTGAAGGTGACGTAAATCAGATCGATCTGAGCGAGGTTGACCGGGTTGATACCGTTGGCGCGTGGCTGATCTACCGGCTTGGTAAAGATCAGAACGCAATCATCTGCGGCGCAAGTGATGACACCCGCCATTTGATTGCTCAGGTCGCCAAGGCTGATGAGCCAGTCAAAATGCGCCCCGAACCGCTTAACCCATTTGTGCGCGTGCTTGATGAAGTTGGCGATGCAACAGCCCAGGCCGGACGGACACTCTACGGTCTGCTCGGCTTTTTCGGCGCAATCCTGATCGCGATTGCTGGAATGATGCGGCACCCATCGCGGTTTCGCTTTCATTCAATCGTCCACCGGTTCGAACTTGTCGGGGTTAAGGCGCTTGGCATCGTTGGGCTGATGAGCTTTCTGATCGGCATAGTTATTGCGCAACAAGGCGCTGTCCAGCTTTCGCAATTCGGCGCTGAATCGCTCACGGTCAATCTGATCGGGCGGATTACGACGCGTGAACTCGGCGTGTTGATGACTGCGATCATGGTGGCGGGGCGTTCTGGTTCGGCCTTTGCCGCGCAGATTGGCACGATGAAACTCAATGAAGAAATTGATGCGATGCGCACGATCGGGGTTTCGCCGATTGATGCGCTGGTGCTGCCGCGTCTGCTTGCCGCGATCCTGATGATGCCGCTGCTCGCCTTTTATGCGATGATTGTTTCAATGCTTGGCGGCGGCGTATTTTGCTGGCTGTCGCTCGAGATTCCGCCAATCACTTATGTTCAGTTGTTGCGCGAAGTCATTCCGATGACTGACCTTGCGGTTGGTTTGACCAAAGCCCCCGTATTCGGCGCGATCATCGCCATTACCGGCTGCTTCCAGGGGATGCTAGTTGAAAATAATGCTGAAGAGGTTGGCCTCAAAACCACGGCTGCAGTGGTTCAGGCGATTTTTCTTGTGATCGTCCTTGATGCCTTTTTTGCAGTCTTTTTCACTTGGGTTGGCTGGGTATGAACCTCAATGACCCAATCGCGATCCGTGTACGCGGGATCGTCAATCGCTTTGGCGATCAGGTGGTGCATGACGGCATCGATCTTGACGTCCGCAACGGCGAAATCTTGGGCGTGGTCGGTGGATCGGGCACTGGAAAATCGGTGCTGATGCGCTCTATCATTGGCCTCAAAACTCCAAATGCTGGCGAGGTTGAGATTTTTGGCGAGCCGATGGCCGGGCTTGATGAGGGCGCGTCGCTCGCGATCCGCAAACGGTGGGGCGTCTTGTTCCAAGGCGGCGCGCTCTTCTCCACCCTCACCGTTGCTGAAAATGTTCAAGTGCCTTTGCGTGAATTTTATCCTGAACTTGATCAAGAACTGCTCGATGAGATCGCCGCATATAAGGTCGTCATCGCCGGGCTTCCCGCCGATGCTGGCCCCAAATATCCGTCTGAACTTTCGGGCGGCATGAAAAAACGTGCTGGGCTGGCGCGCGCGCTGGCGCTCGATCCGGTGCTGCTGTTCCTTGATGAACCGACTGCTGGGCTTGATCCAATTGGGGCGGCGGCATTCGATGAACTCACGCTCAGCCTCAAAAAAACGCTTGGGCTGACCGTATTTTTGATTACGCATGATCTTGATACGCTGTACGCGATTTGCGACCGTGTGGCAGTACTTGCCGACAAAAAAGTGATTGCGGTTGGCACAATTGATGAGCTGCTTGCGCTTGATCATCCGTGGATCCAGGAATATTTCAACGGCCCGCGCGGTCGGGCAGCGACGGCGGCGGTTGATCGCAACGTGAAAATGGGGGCATAGTCGGCGCATGGAAACGAGATCGAACCATATTCTTGTCGGTGGCGTTGTTCTGGCGCTGCTTGCGGCACTCGCTGGCTTTGCCATCTGGCTGGCCGGTTTTGGTAGCGGTACCAAGAAGGAATATGATATTTTCTTCCGCCAATCGGTTCAGGGTATTGCCAAGGGCGCAGGGGTCAGCTTCTCAGGCGTTCCTTCGGGCAGCGTCGAAAAGATTGAACTTTGGAAACAAAATCCTGAGTTTGTCCGCGTTCGCATTTCGGTCAATAGCGAAGTGCCGATCCTTGTCGGCACAACTGCATCAATTCAAGCGGTGAGCTTTACCGGGCCATCGCAAATCCAGCTTGATGGCGCCGTTAAAGGCGCGCCAGCGATTGAAGAGATTGGCCCAGCGGGTGTTCCGGTGATCCCGACGCGAAACGCAGGGCTCGGTGCGCTGCTCAACAACGCGCCGCAGTTGGTTGAGCGCCTTTCAACACTGACCGAGCGGCTGACCGAAATCATGAGTGATGAGAATCAAAAGCGGCTTGGCAATATCCTCGCCAATACTGACCGTTTGACCGGCACGCTCGCCGATAGCGGCCCTGATCTTCAGGCCTCAATTGCCGAAACGCGCAACACGATCAAGCAAGCGGGCATCGCGGTAGCATCGCTTGGCAAGCTAGCTGGGACGACCGAGGAGCTGGTCAATGCCGAAGGGCGGCCGGTGATTACCGATCTCCGCAAAACTGTGGCCCAAGCGCAAAAGAGCATGGAAAGCCTTGATGCCGCGATCAACGATGCCCGCCCGGGCTTACGTGCGCTTTCAACCCAGACAATGCCTGAGATCAACCTCTTGATCCGCGATTTACGGACAATGTCTGAATCGCTTGGCTCGGTTGCCAATAAACTTGATCAGGGCGGGGCGGCTTCGCTGATCGGCGCGCCGACGCTGCCTGACTATAAACCGGGGAGACGCCCACAATGATACCGTATGTGAAGCGCTATTTGATTATCACGGCGGCACTTCCGCTTTCAGCCTGTATTAGCTTTGGCGCGAAACCGCCGCCATCGCTGCTAACGCTGACATCGGCCGCTGCACCCACCGCGAATAGCGGGATCATAGTAAATGCCAACCAAGCGATCTCGATTGGTGTGCCGACGGTACCCCAAGCGATTGCGACAACGCGCGTTCCGGTGTCGGTCAATGCCACCGCGATTGCCTATGTGGAAAATGCAATCTGGGTTGAGGCGCCTGCACGGCTGTTCCAGCGGTTGCTCAGTGAAACCATCACCACCAAAACCGGAAAAACGGTGCTTGATCCAAAGCAAACCGCGCTCGTCCCCGCAATGCAATTGAGCGGACAACTCCTCCGGTTCGGGGTTGATGAGGCGAGCAGCGATGCAGTGATTGTCTACGATGCTGTGCTAACGCGCGATGCTGGCAAAACAGTGATGACCCGCCGGTTTGAGGCGCGCAGTAAAGCCGCAACGATCACAGCCAAGCCAGTTGGCGAAGCGCTCAACCTAGCTGCCAATACAATCGCGACCGAAATCGCGACGTGGGTTGGCGAGGTTAAATAAGCGCTCAGTCGACCTGTGCCTGCGGCAGCAAAAACTTGATCTTGCGGCTGGAAAAATCAACCGACACCCTTTGAAAACTGCGCAACCCTTCCATGCCGAGTAGCATCGCTGGCTTACTCACCAGATCAAATAGCTTGAACGGGTGCGCATCAGCAAAGGCAATCGGCGAATTTTTCATCGCGATATTGCCGACGCGCATATTGTCGACCACGATATAGTCTGCCGGGGTACGCTTGCCGAGTACGTCGGACATTTCAACGACCTTGACCGGGAGCTTTGAATTGCGCTTGATCATCAGCCGTTTGAGGCGTGAGTTGCCAACCGAATTTTCAGCGCCAGTATCAACCACCACCCAGACTTTTTGGCCATTAGCATCAGCATCAACCATCACCAACTGGCCAAGCCGCGTTTTGGCGGTGACAACAATCATGCCCTCATCCTCAACTGGGGTACGATCATTTTTGGATGAGGGCACAACCGTCATCGTTTGCGCCTTGAAATCCATGATGATGCGCTGGCCTTTAAGGCTGTCGATGCCAAGCAGGCCGTCCGCACCGAGATTTCGCGCCGGAAGTGCTGCTGCGCGAACATCACGCACGGTGTTGGTTGAAACCTGAACGCTATCAATCGCGACGATCCGCACATCGCGCTCGCCGCCCATCGCGTGAAGCCGCGCTTTGCCAGCATCCTGAAGCCCTAGCCGTTCGGCAAGCTCGCTCGAAATCACGGTGCGATCAGCGCCGGTATCAATCACAAACTGAAACGGCCCCTGACCATTGACCATAACCGGCACCGTCATCCGCAGGGCATCATCCTCGGTAGTGGCGATGATATCGCCCGTTGGCACAATCGGCGCGGGGACTGACTCAGCCTTAGCCGCGCCTGTTGTAAGTGCGATGCCGCTTAGGGCGAGCCATAATGAATGCTTGATCTGCATGATCCGGTTCCAATTCAGTTACGCACCCCCAATGGACAAGATAAACCGATCTTGCGCGGCGTCAACTGGAGGTTGAGAGCTTGAGACTAACCAAAAAATAGGTGCCGTCACCTATTGACAGGTGACGGCATGTGCGCCATTCATCACATGACGGCAACTGAGGTGTGAATGATGACATTCAAGTGCAAACGCATAATCGACGGCAAAACATACAACACTGAGACGGCCACTCAAATTCACGGCTGGAGTGAAGAGGAGGGCAGTTTTGAGAAAGGTGATTATCTTTTCCAGACAAGGTTTGGCGCATTTTTCCTGTTTCACTATTTTGAATTTCACGGTCAAGGTGATCATGAAACAATTGTTCCTTATACCCCAGACGAGGCTCGCCAATGGCTCGAAGAAAACGCGAGTGACGAACCTGAAGTGATTGAACGGCTCTTTGGTGAAATGCCTGAGGCGGGTTCAGGCGAAATCAAATTCACACTACGTTTGCCTGAAAGTCTGCGTGATCGTTTGGCGGCGCGTGCAAAGGCCAACGATCAATCGCTCAACGCTTGGATGGTAAAATGCTTGGAGTCGTGCGCCGCTGATCAATCCAAAAAGGCTAATTCATGATTCGCCCTCGCTATCCCATCGCAATCAGCGGCGGCGATGTCCTTCTCTGTGAATTTGGCCCTGATCCGCGTGACGCCAGTACTTACCCGCTGCTGAGCGGCCCCATTTCTGTGCCGCCAGAAATGATAAAGCGGCGGCATGTGGTAGTCATCTCAACACCGTCCGCTGGACTCGCAATCATTGCACCATTTAGCACGATTGAACCGTATCCATTGAAACCGTATCATCACAGCATTCCATTTGGGCGATATCCTTTTTTCACCAAGGACAGTTGGCTAAAAGGTGATATGCTTCAGGCTGTGAGCAGAGATCGCTTAGACCGCCTCTTTTTTGACGGTAAACACCGACGTGCTGCGCTTTCGAAGGCGGACTATAAATCTGTGAGAGCGTGTGCGCTGGCCGGATTGGGGCTCAGTCCCCTAGCAATTCACTTATGAGCAGAATTCGCCCCATTTAAGTTGAATTTTAAGATTATCGATGCTATCTACACTTCGTTCGCGGTAATCATTCCGCATTGAAATTCGTTCAAAGCCCCGTCAGCACTCGTGTTGGCGGGGTTTTCGTTATGGTGTCCCCCCCAAATCCCCAGGACTCTTGACGGCGAGTCGTCGAAAGGCGCATTAGGGCCTTCGGGAACATATCGCGCCCGTGGTTTGGGGCGCGTGAGAGGGAGATAGGCGTCATGGCAACACGGGCACCGGCCTTTCGCGATGTGGTAAAGCGCGGGGCGATCCGCACCGGCGCGCTTGCGACGTCGGTTGCGCTGGCGATTGGCATTTTGCTGTTTGCGTTGATGCTTGGCAGCTATACGCCGAGCGATCCTTCGATGAACACCGCCGCCGCTGGCCCCGCGCGCAATTTGCTTGGAACGCCCGGCGCATGGATCGCCGATGGGCTGCTGACCTTGCTAGGGCCAGCGGTGGCGCTGGTCATTCCGCTGTTCATCGTCGCCACCGTCCGGCTTTGGCGCGCAAACCCAACGGGTGGGATCGGTCGCCGTTTGGTCGGTGTGGTTGGCGGGATTATCCTCGTCAACATCGCTTTGTCACTATTCCGTGACGGCGCGGTGACTGGGCTTCCCGGCGGCGTTGGCGGGGTGATTGGGCTTGCAGGTGCAAATATCGTCCGTTGGGGTGCTGGCTTCATTCCGGCAGAGCAAATGCAGGCATGGGTGCGATACGGAGCGATTGCGCTGTTCGCGATCCTTGGCGTCATCCTATGGGCGAAAAGCCTTGGCATTGACGCGGATGAACGCAACTGGTTGTTCGGCCGCAACCGCGTGGATGATGATCAAAGCGAAGACGCCGTGCCGCTTGAACGCCCTTCGGTTAGGATCGCCGAACCAGCCCCGCGCATTGTCGCCCCGCAAGATAATAAGCCACGCCCGGTGATTAGTTATCGGATGTCGGCGGCGGCAAAACCCGCCAAACCGCCTGCGCCAAAACAATCCTCCTTTGATCTCAAAGATCGCTACGTCCTGCCCCCGCTTGATTTGCTCACCCCTGCTCCGCCGTCATCGGGCAATGTGATCGATAAGGCAGCGCTTGAGCGAAATGCCCGCCTGCTCGAAACCGTGCTTGATGATTTCCATGTGAAGGGCACAATCACCGAGGTGCGCCCCGGCCCCGTCGTCACTATGTATGAGCTTGAGCCTGCGTCTGGGATCAAGGCGAGCCGGGTGATCCAGCTTGCCGATGATATTGCGCGCAATATGTCCGCGCTCTCGGCGCGTGTGGCGACGATTCCGGGGCGGACGGTGATCGGGATTGAGCTTCCCAACGCGCGGCGTGAACCCGTTGTTCTGCATGAACTGGTGTCGAGCCAAGCGTTTGAGGATCAAACCGCGCAACTGCCAATCATCTTGGGTAAGAATATCGCTGGTGATCCAGTGATCGCTGATTTGGCGCCGATGCCGCATTTGCTGGTTGCGGGTACAACCGGCTCGGGCAAATCGGTTGGGCTCAATGCGATGATCGTTTCGCTGCTCTACCGGTTGACGCCTGATCAGTGCCGGATGATCATGATCGATCCCAAGATGCTCGAACTCAGCATTTATGATGATATCCCGCATCTGCTTTCGCCGGTTGTGACTGAGCCAGCCAAAGCGATCCGCGCGCTTAAGTGGGCGGTGGAGCAAATGGAGGAACGTTACCGGATGATGGCCTCAGTCGGGGTGCGCGGGCTTGCTGGCTTTAATGACAAGGTGCGCGCGGCCAAGATCAAGGGTCAAAAGCTCGGACGACGAGTGCAGACGGGCTATGACGCCGACACGGGCCAGCCGATTTATGAAGAAGAATTGCTCGAATATGACGTCTTGCCCCAGATTGTGGTGATCGTTGATGAGCTTGCCGACCTGATGATGACGGCGGGCAAGGAAGTGGAGTTCCTGATCCAGCGGCTTGCGCAAAAGGCGCGTGCGGCGGGCATCCACTTGATCATGGCAACACAGCGCCCCTCGGTTGACGTGATTACTGGTGTCATCAAGGCCAACCTGCCAACCCGGATCAGCTTTCAGGTGACGTCGAAGATAGACAGCCGGACAATCCTTGGCGAACAGGGCGCCGAACAACTGCTCGGCAAGGGTGACATGCTCTATATGCCCGGCGGCAAGCAGATTGCGCGCGTCCACGGGCCGTTCGTTAGTGATGATGAAGTGCGCGCAGTTGCCGATCATTGGCGCGGTCAGGGGCAGCCCGAATATATTCAATCGGTCACCGAAGAGCCCGAAGAGGGCGGCTGGATGATGGAAGGCGCGCCAACAGGCGAGGATAGCGCCGAGGATCAGTTGTACCGCAAGGCAGTGCAGATCGTCGCCGAAAGCCAGAAGGCCTCGACAAGCTATGTCCAGCGTCAGCTCCGTGTTGGCTATAACAGCGCCGCACGCCTGATTGAGCGGATGGAAAGCGACGGCCTCGTCAGCCGCCCTGACCATGTTGGACGCAGGGATGTGCTGATCGATACTGAGGGACATGCGATATAATTCAGGCGGCATTCAAGCCGCGCTTGGCATCGGCTGACTTCATAACTTTTTCTGAACGGAACCCTGATGTTCATTCGCTCATTTGCGGCAATAGCGCTGCTTGCCGTGACGCCTGCCGCAGCCCAAACCGGCGATCTCTCGCTTGTCTCGGCGCATTTGAAGGCGGTCACAACGATGACCGCCGATTTCGTCCAGACTGACCGCGCGGGCAAGGCGCTTGGCGGGGTGGTGACGCTCAAACGACCCGGCAAAATCCGCTTTCAATATGAAAAGGGCGTGCCGTTTTTGATTGTCGGCGATGGCAAGGCGCTCACTTTCGTCGATTATTCGGTCAAGCAAGTCCAGCGCTGGCCGATTGGCAATTCGCCTCTTGGCGTGTTGCTTGACGCCAACAAAGACCTCTCGCGCTTTGCCAAGATCGTACCAAACACAAGCCCGCGTATCTTGCTGGCTGAGGCGCGTGATCCACGTCACCCCGAATATGGCATAACGACGTTAGCCTTCCTCCGTGACGAATCGGCACCTGGAGGATTGATGCTTCAGGGATGGGTGACGCTTGACAGTCAGGGCAACCGCACCTCGGTTCGTCTCAGCGACCAACGGTTTAACGTTGGTGTATCCGACGAGTCGTTCAAATGGCGCGATCCACGCCCTGCCGGAAGGGCCCGTTAGGCGGTTCATTCATATTGGCGACAGGAAACTCGGCTATATTTAGCATCGCTGTACTGGCATTGAAACTTGCGAGATTCCCCCCTGTTGCTCGCAGGTTCTAATGAATAGCCGGTACACGCCAGCGTGACGAACGCTCGGTCGACCCTCGCTCCATGCCCCCGGAGCGAGGGTCTTTCCATATAGGCCGTTTGCGGTTGCGGGGTCTCGGGCGCGAAGCTAGACGCTGTGCTATGACTCAATTGATCAAGATCGCCTCATGGAACATCAACAGCGTGCGCGCGCGGCTTGATATCGTCGAACGCTTCCTTACCGAAATGGCGCCCGACATTCTCTGCCTTCAGGAAATCAAGGTTGAGAATGGGATATTCCCCGCCGCCGCCTTCCGCGCGCTTGGCTATGATACGCTGATCCTCAACGGCCAGAAAATGCACCACGGCGTTGCGATCATCAGTCGCATCCCACTCACCGAAGATACCCGTAATGACTGGCAGGATAATGGCGAGGCGCGCCACATCGGGGTGCGCTTGGCCAATGGGGTACGGCTTGAGAATGTCTATATTCCGGCGGGCGGCGATATTCCTGACCGTGATGAAAACCCAAAATTTGGGCAGAAACTCGATTTTCTCGGGCGGATGACGCGCTGGTCAGAGGCGTTGCGCGAACCGACCATCATTGTCGGCGATTTCAACGTTGCGCCGCTTGAATGTGATGTCTGGGGTCACAAGGAATTGCTGAACGTGGTCAGCCATACCCCGATTGAAGTGGAAACGCTTGGGATGCTTCAAGCGAGCCACGATTGGGTTGATCTTGGCCGTCACTTCATCCCCCCGCCCGAGCGGCTTTATACTTGGTGGAGCTACCGCGCCAAGGACTGGGCAGCGTCGGATCGCGGGCGGCGGCTTGACCATATGTGGGCATCGCCCGAGGTCGCCAAGATGGCAGTTTCGCATCAGGTGCACCGCGTCTGCCGCGATTGGGGCAAGCCGTCCGACCATGTCCCGCTTGTGACTGAGTTCGCGTTCTAAATATGACAGATCGCCCTGATCAACGCGCTGCGCCAAGGGCGATTGATGCCCTGCGCCGAGGATGGCCAGTTGTGATTGACGGTGCGATAACGATCCTCGCGATTGAAAGCGCAGACCAGCACCGTCTTGCTGCGTTTGAGGTTGATGCCCAAGCCAACATCCTCATCTCAGCGTCGCGCGCAGCAACACTCAAGCTCACCAACCAGCGCGCGGCGGCAAGCGAGGTTGGCGTGGTGATGATTGCCCGCGCGCCGTGGCTTGATCTCCCCGCCGCCGTCGCGCTTGCTGATCCGGCAACCGACCTGAGCCACCCATTCAAGGGCCCATTTGCTGCACTTGATGTCGTGCACCCTGAGGCAGCACAGGCCGCGCTTGATCTTGCGCGCCATGCCGGGTTGCTCCCGGCCTTTTTTGTTGATGATCATGCACTGGCCGGCGCTGATGCGGTTACGTCACTTGAAGTCGCCGGATGGGAAGCGCCCGATAGCCTCGCGATTGCGGCGCGCGCACGCCTGCCGGTTGCTGCATTTGAACATAGCGAAATCGTCGCGTTCCGTTCGCCCGATCAAGCTGGCGAACATGTCGCGCTGATCATTGGCCAGCCCAATGGATCGCCACCACTCGTCCGGCTTCACAGCGAATGCCTTACTGGCGACATTTTCGGCAGTCTCAAATGCGATTGCGGGCCGCAGCTAGACGCAGCGCTTCATCTGATGGCTGAGGCTGGCTGGGGGATATTGCTTTACCTACGGCAAGAAGGGCGCGGTATTGGCTTGATCAACAAGCTGCGCGCTTATGAGCTTCAGGATCAGGGCTTTGATACGGTTGACGCAAACCTCCGGCTTGGCTTTCCGGTTGAGGCGCGTGATTTCGGGATTGCCGCGCGGATGCTCAAACTGATTGGTCAGCCGCGCATTCGCTTGCTCACCAATAACCCGCAAAAGGTCGCGCGGTTAGAGGCGGCTGGGATCACCGTTGAGGAACGCGTGCCGCATCAGCTTCCACCCAATCCACACAATATCAATTACCTCACAACCAAGCGCGATCGCACCGGCCATAAGCTCTAAAAAATGAGTTCCTCAAGCCGGTGCGGTGCGACGACGGTGAGTGTATCGGCATCACGTTTGATAATCCCGCGTTTTTCAAGCGCGCTGATCGTGCGTGAAACGGTTTCACGCGATGTCTGGACATGGAGCGCAAAGGTAGAGAGGATTGGCATACGCCGGATCGTCATCGCCTCACCAGCGCGCGCCTGACGCAGCAATTCCGCATGAATCCGCCCAGGCGCAGAGAGCGTGGCACCTTCTACCATCCGCCGTGTCGTTTGCGTCAATCGTAGCGTAAGCGCGTGTGCGACTGAAAGCGCGATGCAATTATAACGCTCCATCAGGCCAACGAATGCGCCAACGCCAATTTGACCGGCATCAACGCCTATCACCGCTGTCACCTCAGCACCCGATGTTGACACCGAAAGCCCAGCGGCTTCACCAAATATATCGCCTGCAACAAAACTGTGAATGAGGATGTATTGTCCGCCCGCAGAATAAGCGATTGCCTGTGCTTCGCCGCTCAGGATCAACCAAGCATCAGGATCAGCGTCACCTGCACGGATCATGACGCTGTGCGCTGGAAAATATCGTGCGGTCGCTATTGCAGCAACGGTACGCGCGACATCTTCGGTGCAGCCGAAACTTTGCGTGATCCGTGTCAGATAGGTTTCGCTGACCTGCACACAATGCTCCCCTATGTGACGTTTGATGCAAAAGATGATGTCGAATTTATACCTATCAAGCAAGTGGCAGTGAACAAAGCCTGCGCGCGCCCATCGAAAAGGCTTCTCACTTGGTCGATCAGCCTCTAACGCGCGTCAGCTATGACACTTCGACCAACCAACCGCCCCGATAGGCGCACCTTTGCCATCATTTCGCATCCTGATGCCGGGAAAACGACGCTCACAGAAAAATTGCTTTTGTTCGGCGGGGCAATTCATGCCGCAGGTGAGGTTAAGGCGCGCGGCGTTAATCGGCGTGCCCGCTCCGACTGGATGAAGATTGAGCAACAGCGCGGGATTTCGGTGACGTCCTCGGTGATGACATTTGAGCGAGACGGCCTCACCTTCAATCTGCTCGATACGCCTGGGCATGAGGATTTTTCCGAAGATACCTATCGCACGCTTACCGCCGTCGACAGTGCGGTGATGGTGATCGACGCCGCGCGCGGGATTGAGGCGCAGACGCGCAAGCTGTTTGAGGTCTGCCGCCTGCGCTCCGTACCGATCATCACCTTCATCAATAAGGTTGACCGCGAAGGCCGCGACGGCTTCTCGCTGCTCGATGAGGTCGCTGATCAGTTGCAGCTTGACGTCTGCCCCATGAATTGGCCCGTCGGCATGGGCGGCCAGTTTGAAGGGGTGTTCAACCTTGAAAGCGGCACGCTCCGGCGGCCTGCGCAAGATAATAACATGCGGACGTTTGAAGGCGATATCAGCCAGACCAGCGGGCTTGATGACCCCAAACTGGATGCGCTGCTATCGGCCCGAGGCTTGGCCGCTTTTCGCGAAGAGGCCGAACTCGCCACGGCGGGCTATGCTGATTTCGACGCTGACGCTTATCGCGGCGGCGATCTCACACCGGTCTATTTTGGTTCAGCACTCAAGGATTTCGGCGTTGACGAACTGATCGATGCGCTTGCCCGCTTCGCCCCGTCCCCGCGCGCGCAGCCAGCCGAACCCGCGCCCGTATCGCCCGACGACGGCGCGGTGACCGGCTTCATCTTCAAGGTTCAGGCGAATATGAACCCGATGCACCGTGATCGGATCGCGTTCATGCGGCTCTGTTCGGGCAAATTCAAACGCGGCATGAAGCTCAACCAAGTCGGCACTGGCAAATCCATCGCCGTCCACAGCCCAATCCTATTTTTCGCGCGTGACCGTGAACTCGCCGATGAGGCTTTCCCCGGCGACATCATTGGCATCCCCAACCACGGCACGCTTCGGGTCGGCGATACGCTCACCGATGGGCCTGATATTTCGATCACCGGCCTGCACAATTTCGCGCCCGAAATCCTGCGGCGGATCGTGCTCAAAGATCCAACCAAAACCAAGCAATTAAGGAAGGCGCTTGATGACCTCGCCGAAGAGGGCGTCACCCAA
Source organism: Sphingomonadales bacterium (assembly GCA_031418495.1). Taxonomy (GTDB): domain Bacteria; phylum Pseudomonadota; class Alphaproteobacteria; order Sphingomonadales; family Sphingomonadaceae; genus Aquisediminimonas. The sequence goes on along the minus strand of JANOXQ010000060.1, from coordinate 7,422 downwards.
GTCTTCCACCCTCAAATCGGCGCGCAACAAATCGTCGGCGTTGTCGGGCAGTTGCAGCTTGAGGTTCTGATCTCACGGCTTGAAGCCGAATATAAGGTTGATGCCGCACTTGAACCGTCGCCGTGGGATACCGCGCGCTGGGTATCAGGCACACCCGCTGATCTCAAGACCTTCACCGACACCCACCGCAGCCAACTCGCCAGCGACCGTGACGGCGCACCAGTGTTCATGGCCAAGGATAGCTGGGACTTAAACTATGTCACCGGGCGCAATCCAGCAGTGCGCTTTTCCGCCACCAAGGAGCGCGCATAATGGCCGAAGGTCGCTTCGAACGCCACCGCCAGCCGTGGACAAGTGATGAAATCCAGAAACTGCATTTGCTGGCGAAGAAAGGCATGCCGCTCAAACAAATGGCCAAAGCGCTGACGCGAAGCGAGGAATCGGTAAAAGACCGCGCGAAGGCCGATGGGCTGAAAATTGCGAAGTTGCGGTGAAATCCTATCAAATTTAACAGGCAATTTCCGATTGTGCCGTAAACCGCGACAGCATATCTTTGTATAATTGCGACACTATTGAGGATTTGCTATGTGTAGATTGTTTGCAGCTGTTGGTCTTTTGACACTGTCATTTTTTTCCGTGTCTTCGCTTCATGCGCAAGAAACTACGATCATTGTCGGCACCGTCGGGAACATCACTTCGACCAATAGTCTTGCGGGTAATACCTCGACCGAGAGTCTTTCGACGGCACAGGTTGACGGCGTACTTCGCGCGGTTGCACCCGGCGCGTTCGGGCAGAATTTTACGCGCGACAGGGCGAACAAGGTTTTCGGCGATTTTGCGCGATTCCGGGCCAATTTGGCGCCGTCACTGACAACCGCCATCCAAAATTCTGATTCAAGCATCCGTGTCAACTCGTTGATAATCAATGCCAACGCCCTCAATCTGCGCCTCGCGCAGAAGACCAATTCGGTCACGGGGCAACTTGGCACGGTTTCGGCGAGCATCTCGGCGCGCAAGGATGTTGGCATTCCCCTGTTTTGCACCTCGGCAAATGTGTCGTTCTCGCTCGATAACATCATGGTGTCGGGCGACTATAACTTCATCACCGGTGACGTGAGCAACGCCAAGGCCGATTTCGCGGTTAACAATGTCAGTACCGGTTGCAACGGCCTGCTTGGCTTTGTCGGGGATTTCGTCCTCACAATTGCGGGTGCCAACAGTCTTCTTCGCGACGCGATCAAAGCCGAAGCGAACAACCAACTGTCATTCATTAACATGAAGTCACTGTTCTCACTGTCCGATTTTGCCAACGGTCTGCGCTATTATGGTAATGAGACGGTCATTTCTCCGCTGGTTAACCGTGCGATCAATGTGTTCCGTGAGCTGGTCAACGACGCAGCGATCAATACGCCTGGGATAGTCCTAGATTTTAAAGTTGTATTCGCCGCCAATGCGTCACAGCCAAATATCATTGGTTTTTTTGCTTCGAGCGCTCCAGTGACTTCAGCAAACCTGCCTCCTGCGGGCGACAGAATAGCGTTCAGTTTGCCTCCAAACTCGTCAGGTATGGATATTTACGGACGAGATTCATTGAGCCAAAGCAATTGGAAGTTTCTAGGAACTGCAAGTAGCTCCCCAGTATATTTTCGGGACCTGGCAAATTTGGGTTCGACTGCCCCGGTTTATATTGTCACTTCGCGTAGCTCAGTTATTTCGGGCTTAGATAGCTTCCCAATCTTGGTCAAAGAATCGAACGGCGCAGGGGTGGGTGCCGGTCGAAAATAGATTTCAAACGAACGCGTGGCTCTACTGAAGTATGTTTAGTTGGACAGGCCTAGGTTTTGGGGATCGTTCCTGATAACGACTTTGGGCATGAACATTGACGCGCCATCTGCCCGCCCTGCCAACTGGTCACTCGTCATCCACGGTGGCGCTGGCCAGATTATGCGTGATCGGATCACCCCTGAGCAGGATGCGGATATTCGTGCGGCGCTTGGCCACGCGCTGGCGGCAGGGGGCGCGCTTCTTGAGGCTGGTGGCTCCGCTGTCGATGCGGTTGAGGCCGCCGTGCGTGTGCTTGAGGATGATCCCAATTTCAATTCAGGGCGCGGCGCGGTTTTTACCTATGAAGGCCGCAATGAGCTTGATGCAGCGATCATGGACGGGGCCACCCTCGCGGCAGGCGCGGTGGCTGGCAGCACGCGGACGCGCAACCCGGTGTCGCTGGCCCGCGCCGTCATGGAGCAAAGCCATCATGTGATGCTCTCGGGCGTTGGGGCCGATCAATTCTCAGTCGAACACGGGCTTGAACAAGTTGACCCTGCGTGGTTCGCCACGCCGCAGCGCCTTGCCGATCTCGAAGAGCTTAAGGCAGCGGGCAGCGACGGTTATGATGTTGATCTTAAATACGGCACCGTCGGTGCGGTCGCGGTTGACGGGCACGGCCATGTCGCCGCCGCTACCTCAACCGGCGGGATCACTGGCAAGCGGTGGGGACGGATCGGTGATTCCCCACTGATCGGCGCGGGCACCTATGCTGATGACCGGGCTTGCGCTGTTTCGGCCACCGGGGCGGGCGAATTTTTCATCCGCGAAGGCGTCGCGCATCAGATTTGCGCGCGCGTGCGCCTAGCGGGCGACACGGTGCAGTCCGCCGCCGACACGGTGATGGGCGCGGTCAAGGCGCTTGGCGGCAATGGCGGGGTGATCGTTGTCGCGCCAGACGGTGAGGCCTGTTGGAGCTTTACCACGCCAGGCATGTTTCGCGCCCGGCTTTGCGCTGGCGGCGTCGCCGAGGTTGCGGTCTACGGCGATGACTAGGCTGCTGATCGCGATGCTACTGTTGTTCGCGCCAAGCCCAGCGCTGGCGTGGTGGGATTTTGGCCACAAGACTGTTGCGACCATTGCGTTCGATCAAGTCACCCCCAAAACCCGCGCGGCAATTCGCACGCTGCTGCGCCATGAACGTAGCGTCGCAACGCCGACCTGCCCGCTAAAAAGCCTAGAGGATGCAAGCTATTGGCCTGACTGCATCAAGGGGCTCGGCGCGCGGTTCGACTATGCCTTTTCGTGGCACTACCAAAATGTCGATATCTGTAAGCCGTTTGATCTCGTGACGCCGTGCAAGGACGGCCACTGCGTCTCGCGCCAGATTGACCGCGCGGTGAAGCTGCTCAAAGATAAGAAGGTACCGCCGCATGAGCGGTTGATGGCGCTTGCCTTCCTCACGCACTTTGTTGGCGATTTGCACATGCCGCTTCATGCCGGCGACCGGGGGGATCGCGGCGGCAATGATGTCAAGGCGGCATACGGCATCGTCGCCGGGCGGGTGAACCTGCACTTGCTGTGGGATGGCCCACTTGCCGAACGCGCGATCACAACACCGCCTGCCGGGCCAAAAGCGCTTGTGGCGGGATTGAATGCAGGCGAGCGCGCGCAGCTCGCGGCAGGATCAACCGAGGATTGGAGCCGCGAAAATTGGGCCTTTGCGCGCGATACAGTTTATGCAGTGGCGCTCGGCGGCGATCCATGCGGGCCAGTGCCGCCACGCGCCGCGATCAGCAATGCCAAGATAGACGCACTAGTGCCTGCGGTGCGCGGTCAAATTATCAAGGCTGGGTTGAGGCTAGCACAGCTTTTGGATGAAGCGCTCAAATAGCGATTATTGCTCTATTTCTTTGCTAAACCGTTCACGCATGTCAGCCATCACAAGTGGTGAAACAGGTGGGACACCAGCGGCTAGCATTTCCTTGGTCGGCCATTTACCAAGGAGTACCATTTTGCGGACAGTTTTAAGGTCAGGCGGTGGCCAAGGGAAACCCTTCATTTCTGCTTCTGCCTTTGCTTTTGCGAACAGGCGCATACGGGCCTCATTCTCTAAAGGGTTATCAAGGATGAGAGGGCGAGCAAAATATTGTGCCGGAAGCGCTCCCCCACCGCCGATGCGCCACATATTGGAGCCTTTTTCGATAAGAAGCTCTGCTATCCGATACTGCTGCATACCCAGTGCTCGTTGCAAATGATTATCACCGAATTGATCTTCCCAATTGAGATCAAGGCCGTGACGCAGAAGCATCATGACCCCGCCAACCTGCTGAAATGCAGTAATATCGTTCATCGCGTTTTGCCCACCCAACTTCTGCGGATCAGGTGAAGCGCCACGTTGCAGCAAAAGCTCTGCCATCTCAGGCGTATCAGCCAACAACGCAAGCGTGAGCGACCCGCCAATATCAGCCCCATTCACAGGCATTCCTAGGTCAAGCAGATGCTTTTCCATCGCCAAATCACAACGCGAGACGGCAAAGGTCAGCAGGTCGCCATATTGGCCCGTAGGTCGCTCTGAATTCTTGGTTTTATCATAACCCGTCGTCGTGGTCAGCAAACGACTGTCGCGCTTGATCATGGCGGTTACATCATCAACCCTGCCCTCAAACACCGCCGCTGCAATATCGCGGCCAGCCTGACCGTTGCTTACATTGGGAAGAACAAGCTCAGGCCTGGGCACCACAACATCACGAAGTGTAAAACAGGGACTATCTGCCAACATCGCTCTCACAACCGAACACCCCCCAAGCGCAAGCGCTAACACGATTGGCAAAATACGCATCATGCACGTAGCTTAGCAACTAAGGCTATTTTGGCTAGATCCATTATTTGGGAAGGCTGTTGATCACCCAATTCATGCCGTGGCGCGATACGGGGTTATCCTGATACCATCTGACATCGCTTGGCCGGTTTCCATCAAGCCCGATGCGATTGCCATAAGCTTCGGGCGCATCAACAACCGCTGCGCCGATTATGCCCCCAAGCAACGCACCAACCGCACGGTCACCGCCATCCTGAAGCCCTGAAAGCACCTCACCACGAATGAAATAAGCATCAACCTTTCCAGCATTGGCAACGCCTGCGTCTGTGCGAATTTGATTGGCATTTCTGATTGTCGCATCACTAAGGCCGGCCGCGTTAAACGTTATGGCATCTTGGCCTGAAGCAATTGCCGATGCAGAAGCAAGACCACCACCAAGTGAGTGCCCGGTGAGCGTAACATTCTGATTTCCACTGCGAGCAATGGCATCACCTATTGTAAGCGCCTTTTGATAATGATCCGAACTTACCCCAAAGGCTTGCTTGGCATTGCTAAGCCAATCAGAGTTACCTTGCGTCCCCCGGAATGCGACAACATATTTGGCGTCAGCGCCCGTTCCGCTGACATAAACCCTAGCCATAAATGTACTATTTGCCGAAGTGAGATCGGTCGGCGTCAGCCTCAGCGCACTCAAATCACTCGCTGTTGCCTCACGAAAGCCCGGTGGCGGAACGGCCTTTGCATTGTAAACATCGTTCGCCATCAGTGCGAGCGTGTTGCGGTTAACATTGGTGCCACCAACTATTGCGGCATTGCTGCCAGCGCGCAGGAACGACGGGACGGGCGAAGGCGCCCCGACCCAGTTCATCATCTCACGTGCTGGCACAGCGTCAAGCAGACCGCGTGCCAGCCCAGCCGATGATGCAGCGCCAAAAAGACCCGGATTAAGCGCATTTGCTGCGCCTGATGAAAGCTGGCTGATAAGGTTCATAATAGAGCGACTCCTGAATTATGAATACAACATTATACAGTCTAACTATGCTGTCTCTAGTCGTTTCGATTAGAAACCTAGTCAAAACGACTAGATTGACGCATTATTATTTCGCCCGCCGCGCGCTTATTATCCGCACCGGCGGTTCAAGGACTTCGCCTTTGAACACGCCGTCACCCTTAGTGGTTGAAGTCGGTGCGGCAAGGATTTTGGCGACGACGTCCATCCCCTCAACCACCCGCCCGAAGACCGCAAAGCCTAGATTATCGCCGGATGCCTTGGGGTCGGCATCCATCCACGGTGCGCCGCCGACGATGATTGTGAAATCACCCCGCGCGGTACCGGGGGCAAACCTTGGTGCTGAGAGCGCGCCGTCGCTGTGGCTAAGGCCTGTCTTGCTCGTCGGTTCATGCGCAATTGGCGGCAGGACGCGCTTTGGATCGGTCGTTCCGGCCTGAACAAATCCCTTTGTCGGCTCCCCCGGCGCTTGTGATCGCCTAAAGAAGCTGATCCCGTCAAAGCGCTTCTGATCAACATAGCGCAGGAAATTGGCCGAGGTGATTGGCGCGCGCTCCTTTTCCAGCGCAACGGTGATCGGGCCAAGGCTGGTGGTGAGAACCACACGGACAGTGGCGTAAGTCTTGGGCGGTGCCGGGGTCGCCAAAGCAGGTGCAAGCGGTGGCGTCTGCGCCGAGACTGTTCCTGAAAAGCAAACAAGCGCAGCGGCAAGGAACAAGGCTTTCATACGATCCTCCTAAAGAGCAAGTGTCATAAAGCGGCTGAACGGATCTTCGCGGTAATCCCCAAAGGGCGGGCACGGCGCGAAACCATAACGCAGATAAAGCGCGGTGGCCGGTTCAAACGTAGCGCCCGATCCGGTTTCAAGGCTCACGCGACTATATCCTTTTGCCCGCGCAGTCTTGATGATATGGTGGAGCATCGCCGCAGCGGCCCCCTTGCGCAAATGATCGCCGTGGGTGCGCATTGATTTGATCTCGCCATGGGTACCGTCAAGTTCACGCAACGCGCCACATCCCGCAAGCGCATCACCGTCCCAGATTGACCAGAATGTAACGCCCGGTGCCTTCAGCCCCTCAAAATCAAGAAAATGGCAACTATCCTTGGGCGAATTGGCGAGCATATGCGCGAAATGCGTCTCAAGCAGCGCGCGGATTTCGGGGCCAGAAAGATCGTCTTCTTTGATGTGCATGGCTAGCTCAATAATGGTATTGGCATTGGGCGATTTCGAGTATCTGCTCCTGTCCGCTACCCGAAACGCTATAGACCAGCCTGTGCTCTTGCGTGATGCGTCGTGACCAAAAGCCCTTCAAATTATCCTTTAATGGCTCTGGCTTGCCGGTTCCGCTAAACGGGTGGCGGAGACACTCCTGAATAAGGCCATCTAGCTTCTTATGCGCCTTTGGCTCTGCGTCGCGCAAAGCGAGATATTGCTCCCAGCCCAACGGACTAAAAACCAGTTTCACGCGATCACCGCGTGATAGGCTTCATTGTTTTTGGATCTACCTCGATCACGTTGCCCGCTTCTATTTGTGCGATAGACTCCATCAGCTTTTTGGCATTGTTGGGGTTTGACAACAGATAGCGCGTCTCCTGCATCGCCGTCCAATCATCCATGCTGATCATCACAACAGGCTTGCCACGCTGGCGCGTGATTGCAATTGGCGTGCAGTCATTGACCACACGATCCAGGATCGCCTTCAGATTGGCGCGGGTTTCAGAATAGCTGACGATCTCCATACTTAGAATCATTGCACAATTCTCTGTGCAATGTCAAGATGTCAAACTATTCCCGCGAGCACCCTAAGACAGCTTCGTGCCAATCCCT
>JANOXQ010000059.1:0-10905 GCA_031418495.1 Sphingomonadales bacterium | reverse complement strand
GGCTTTTAACCGCGAGTTGGTAACAGACTATGAGATATATTGGTTTACAGCAACTTCTTTGTCCAAAATGAACTTATGTGCATAAAAGGACTTATATCTACCTATATGAATTTAATATAATGGCTATTTTAGTCCAAAATGGCGTGAGGCAAATCGGATATAAAGATAAGAAAAATACGGCTATTCTATTTCTCTGGTGAGACTTGCATCAGAAAATCATGCAGCACCGATTCCTAAGAAGAAGCTTCTTCGCTCGCTTCGAAGAGCGTTGCGCGTCAGGCATGTCAAGCCATCAAGTTCGGCGCGGAGCGCGAGCGACAGGCGTTTGATTGTTTCGCTATGGTTGCGGTGCGCGCCGCCGGGCGGTTCATAGATGATCCGGTGGATGACGCCGAGACGAAGCAGATCTGCGGCAGTGATCTTCATCGCTTCGGCGGCATCGGAGGCCCGATCAGCGCCTCTCCATAAAATAGACGCACATCCTTCGGGCGAAATCACCGAATAAATTGCATGTTCGAGCATGAGAACCCGGTTTGCCGCCGAAAGCGCGACTGCACCGCCCGAGCCACCCTCCCCAACGATAACCGCGATCATCGGCACACCGAGTGCTAGGCATTTTTCTGTGCAGCGTGCAATGGCTTCAGCCTGACCGCGCGCTTCAGCTTCAATTCCTGGGAACGCCCCCGGTGTATCGACGAGTGTGATTACTGGCAGCCCAAACCGGTCGGCAAGGTCAATAAGGCGGATCGCTTTACGGTAACCTTCAGGCTTTGCCATCCCGAAATTGTGGCGGAGGCGCGCCGCCGTGTCCTCTCCCTTCGCATGGCCGATAACGACGACTGGCCGTCCTTCGAAACGGGCAAAGCCGCCGAGGATCGCCTGATCATCGGCAAACGCACGGTCACCCGCCAACGGTATGAAATCGTCGAACAACCCATCGACGAAGTGGCGGAAGTGCGGCCGTTCTGGATGGCGTGCCACCAGCGTGCGCTGCCACGGCGTCAACCGCGCATAGAGATCGACAAGCTGACGTTGCGCCCGCTCATCAAGCATCGCGGCATCGCCCTCGCGTCCGCCAGCTTCACGCAACGCCGCCGCACTTGCCGCCAGCGCCTCGACCGGTTTTTCAAACGAAAGATACTGCATCAAACCGTCATCGACATGCCACGGTAGATTCGGGAGCGATACCGCGAGTCTTCGGCATCGGGAAGCGGCGTGCCGACGAGCAATACCGCACGGGCAAACCGCTTCACTTCTTCAAGATGCTCATCAAGGTCGCGCGGTTCCTCAGACCGCACACGGCGCGTCAGGTTGATCTGGTTCACCGGCACATCATGAACCAGCCGTTCGTTCTCAACCGCAAGCGTCGCGGTGAACGAATGCAGTGTCGTCTTGATGAAATTGGCAAGCGCGAACGCTGGGCTTTTGTCACCCATCGGCACATCGGGCGAAACCAGTACCAACTGGCAATCGTCGTAAAGTGAGGCTTTGCGCGCGACGCGGAAATGGTTTGTAAGATTGTTCGCGACGACGGTGCGGAATTCTTCGGGAAGAAGCAGCGCGCCCGATTCGAAAAGATGGGTCGGCAACGCTTCGAGCGGAGTAGAGACGATGGTTGTCGGTGCTCCCCAGCGCCGCAGCGCTGCATCCATCGCCGCGTCAACCCCATCATCAAGGAGGATCGATTCCAGCGGCGCGTCGGCAATGTCAGACAGCGCGTCGCGCAGTGCCGCAAACCCCGCTTCGCTTTTGGTCAAGAGAATAATCCGCGCGACATGACAGTCAGTGATGAACTGGCGTGCGGTTTCGGCAAGATAATCAGTCAGATGCTCGCCGATGATCCAAACCGTTCGCCCCCGCATCTGATCGAGACGTTCCTGCTTCGGGCTGCCGAACAGCTCACGCTCGGTAGTGGATCGTTCGACGCTGAGGCCACCCGACGGCATGAATGTTTCGCCGCTAACGGCACGGTCAGCAAGAAAGAACACAGTAGCCTGCGCAACGTCGGTCTCGGTTGGCATTTTGCCGAGAAAAAGCTGCTTCAGAACACCGCCACCGACCTTTCCGGCTTCGGTCGCTATCCGGTCGGCGGGCAAGAACGGAACATCGCCAGGCGGTGCTTTGAGCAACCAGTTGCCATTCGCCTCTTCGGTATCGGGACGATCTGACCAGCCGGGCGAATCGAGGAAATAGCCCCCGTTCCGCAACCGCGCAACGAGCCGGGCCGCGATGGCTGGCGTCATCAGGAAGCGATCCCAACTGCACACACCGTCGCCTTCGCGCGCGCACGACAAGGCCAAATCGCGGATCTCGCGCGGATTGTTGGTGTCGTGTGACATCCGAACGGTGTCGTTGCGGGCGAGCCGGGTCAGCAGCGCTTCGACCCGAACGCCGCGCCGCAGTGATTTCACGACGGCGGCATGAACCGCGTTGAGGCGCTTATTCTCAAGGATCAGCTTGCCCCGCCGTTCGAACAGCCCCGGCTTGCCGCCGGTGCCCGCAAGCCGATCACCATCAACCGGGCCGGGCGCAATTGCATTGAACTGAACCTCAGGACCCAGATAGCGTGCCATCGATTCGACCATCGCGCGCTGTCCCGATTTCGAAACGGCATAATCAGCGCGGTTCGGATAAGCGACGGCAAGATATTTCTCACCACCGAAATAGGACGAGACGTTGAGGACATAGCCCGACCCCTGCGCCTTCATGATCGGCACCACATGGTGCATCAGGACGAAATTCGACACGAGATTGGCATCAAGCGTATAGTTCCAAGTGTCGAGGCTCATATCCACGACCATGTCTTCGGCCCCGGCAACCCCGGCATTGTTGATGAGATAGTCGATCCGCCCAAATGCTTTGAGCGTTGCATCGACTGCGCCCTTCAAAGAATCGAGATTGCTGACGTCGAGCCCCGCCAACGTCTGCACGCGTCGTTCGACCCCGGCAAAACCGATATCCTCTAGTTCGCTAACGATGCGCGCGCGCGCCACCGCAAGCTCGCTTTCGCGGCGGGCCACGATCATAACCTTCGCCCCAGCGAGCGCGAGCAGACGCGCGACTTGGCCGCCGATCCCTGCTGACCCGCCAGTAATCAGCGCGACTTTGCCAAGATGAAGACCAGTGATGTTCTCGCTGAAGCCCGGCATGGCTTTGCGTGCGCCGGTTGCTTCGCCGATGCTTTGCGGCACATAGAGCGTGACCTCGCCGATCGTGCTTTCTTTTATTAAGATGCGCGCGGCATGGCCTGCGGCAAATCGCGTATTTTCCGGTTCGGCATTGAAGAAACGAACGATCTGGTTTCCCCATTCGGCTTGCCGACGCCGTCCATGCGCCACGTCAATTTCGGATTCGTCACGCCAGATACGCACGAGCTGTTCGATGGCTGCACGCAACACGTTGGCATAAACATCGCCTTTACCGTCGGTCGCGTTTGACATGAAAACAAAGCGCGGCGCTTGCAACAGCGTGTCGTGCTGTTTCCAATAGCGGCTGAGCGTCCGCGCGAGCGCAATAGCACCAACGAGTTCGACATCCATGAAGGCTTCGATCTCATCATCAGTCGCATCGACAAGGTTGCCAACAAATTCGCCCGCCGCGTGCGTGGGCATGAAGATCGCGCCGGTAATTGGTGCGTTTGTTTCGCTATAGGTGGCGAGGGCGGCTTCCATTGCGACGGCTTCGGTGCGGTTGAACCGTACGATGGTCAGAGCATCGCCGACGGACTCGGCCTTTGCGCGCGCCTGTGCAATCGCAACATCGGCCTGACGCGATAGACCGAGCAGCGCATTTGCCCCACACGCGATCTGGATCTGCGCGATTTCCAACGCCTCTTCCCAATCGTCGCCAGCAGCAATCAACACAGCGAGACCAGCCCCGTCCATTGACCGCATCGTCGGGCGCGAAAGATAGGTCGAACGCGCCTCTTTGCGCACGGTCATCCCGTGCGTAACTTCGAAATCATGGCCGTTATACGAAGCCGATTCGTCGCTGCCGAGGAATACGCAAGTGGCCGCGATATCGTCAGGCACCGGGAAAGTCTTGGCCTTTGTCTTGCCGCCAGTGCTGCGTTCAAGCGACATCATGTCGAAGAACTGGTTCGCTGTCGTGCCTGCATCATCGCCGCGCAACTTGTCCATCGTCGCAAACACTGAACGGATGCGCTCGCTTTCGATTGGCCCGGGGAAAACGAGATTCACGCGGATGCCGCGCGGCCCAAGCTCAAGCGACAACTCCCGCGACCACGCGTTCATCGCCGCCTTTGGCACGACATAGGCGGCACGCGCATAATAGGATGTGCGCGAAAAGATCGTTGAGATGTTGATGATCGAACCGCCCTCAACCATCGCCGCCGCCGCCGCACGCGCGAGATTTAATGCGACGCCCAAGATGTTGCGCATGGCATCGCCTACGGTTTCGGTATCGGTCGATCCCAACACTTGCTGCGCAACCAGTTCGTCTGCGCCCAGCGGCAGTTGCTCAATCGGCTGCTTTGGACCCGCTGAACCGGCATTGTTGACGAGAACATCAATGCGACCAAAGCGCGCGACGACATCGGCGATACCGTCACGCACCGACTGCGCGTCAGCTCCGTCGAGAACCACAGTGGCGAGGCGCGTGGCGTCGACGCCGGTTTCACTGCGGATCGCGTCAGCCGCAGCCTCCAGGCGGGTCACGGTGCGCCCGGTCATAATAACCGTAGCCCCTTCGCGCAGATAATGACGCACGATATAGCCGCCGAGATTGCCTGCAGCTCCGCTGACGACGGCGATCTTGCCTGCAAGTCTCCCTGCTGCGTGGACTGCCGCAGGTTTTGCCATCGTCTTTGCCTTTGCCATCATGTTTCTCCCGCCTTGGTTAATCGTTTTGCGTCGCCCATGCTTCGAGCAGCGCGTCGCGGCTGCGCAGACCCAGTTCGGGCAAGGCGTGATTTACTACATAAGTTGCGCCCGAATGGCGGTTTTCCCACATCGCCTGATGCGCCTCCGGCAAGCCGTCCCACGCCACAACCTGTGGCTCAGTCACCTCAAGCAAACCGGCGGCGATCATGTCATTCATCCGCGCGACCTCATAGCTATTACAAAGATGCGTGCCGAGTATCGACGCGGTCGGCATCAATATCTTGCGTTGTCGCGTCCAAACTTGCGGCGCATAAAAGGTAAAGCGCTGGCCCGACATATCCTCGGCAAACACCACCCGCCCGGTAAACGGCTTTACCAGCGAGGTTGAGACGCCAAGCGTGTCTTGGCCTGTGCGCTCAAAAACCAGATCGGGTGCGCCGCGCGGATTATCGGATGAACGCAGGATCTTTCCCACGGCTGAGCCGAACGGCTTCATCACCCGGTCTTGATAATCGCGCACCGCCGCCTTGAAAACCTCGATATCGGCCTTCGCGTCGGGCAGGCGCGGCATCGTATCGGGCCAGTCGAAATTCTCACCCTCGCGTCGGCGAATGCTTTCGAGGCTAACGACACCCTCAATGGCGTCTTCAAGCCCCAATGATTGCAAAAACTCGCGCTGACCGTCAGTGGTGGTCACAACCACACTGCGCGCATTGAAGCGCCGCGTTGCCTCGATGATCTCAAGCCCCATATCGTCGAGCAGCTCGGCTGAGCGCGGGCCGTAATAGATCAACACGGCTTCACCGCCGCGCAGTGATGCCTTGCGCAACATTTCCTCGGGGCTCGCCGCACCGTGCTTGCCCATAAAGCTGAAATGATAACCCGACGATGCGCCGTAAAAAGCGAGCGTCCCACCCTCCGCCAGCAATTGAAAGCTGCGGGGAAATGCGGTCTCTCCGGCATGGCTGACGACATAGTCGGCGCGTTTGCCTCCGTTCAGCGCTTCATATTCGGCAGTCAGCACACCGCCTGCCGCTTCCCAATTGCGTGCAGCCTCGGCATTTTCTGGCACAGTTGTGAACAGGTCAGCAAAGCGCGGATCCTTGCGATCGATGGCCCCGACTGCGCCTTGTTGACCGGTGATGAACGCCGCGCGCTCACGGCTCGACACGAGCCCTGTTACCTGAAGCCCTGTGCGCACCGAACTGCGCAGTGCGTCAAACCCGGTGCCAGTCGCGGCACCCTCAACAAACAATGTTCGCCCCGGCGCGATCTGCAACGTGGTGAACAGACAGCGTGTGATCGTGCCCAAATTCAACACGTAGCTGCCTGCTTGTTCAAGCGTCAGATCAGGCGGTATGGTGTGCATTTGCGGCGCTTGAACGGTCAAAAATTGAGCGTGGCTGCCAGTTTTTGTTTCATATCCCTGGATCGCGAAGCCCGCAAACATAGGATCATTGCCGACCTGCGGGCTGAGCAGGTCGTTTGTTCCTGAATATACGGTAACGAGATCGCCGACCTTTACGCGTCCATCTGCGCGCGTCTCGCTGCCAAGTGCTGCGACCAGCGCTATACCGCCCGATCCGGTGATCTGAACATCTTCTTCATGCCCGTCGAACGGGGAAACTGGAATCCCGGTCAGCGCCCAAATGTCGTTGAAGTTCACTTCGCTGGTCAGCATGTAGAGCAATGCTTCATTGGGCGCGGGTTCGGGCACCTTGACGATCAGTTCGCGCTCATGGCTGGCAGGTGGGCCAAAACGAGGCGCGCCAGTATCTGGATCACGAGCGATGCCGAATGCATATTGCCATGCCGGAATTGCGCTGACGCCGGGATAAAAAGGCGCGCCAACCGGAAGTAATTCGTCCGCCGCCTCAAGCGCCTTAGCGCGCGCTTCGTGCTCGCTATCGATCCAGATGCCGTCGCGCCGCACCGGAAGGGGCGGGCTCACCTTGTCCATGAACTGGCGAATGCCGGTCTTGCCGCCTTGGGGGTCAATGATCGCATCGGCAAACAGCGCCGCCTCGCGCGCGAGGCCAGCACTCATCCCCTGTTCAAGGCCAGTCCGCACCGCTTCGATCGCACGTTCGCCCGCCTTGCCTCGTCCCGCCCAGGCGAGTTGGCGCAAGATACGCTGGAGGAAGGCATCGTCGAGTATCGGATCGAGTTCGACTGTAGCGGGTGCTTCCCACCTCGTCGTTGCGGCCTCGCGTGCAACAAAGGCGGCACCAAGCGTACTGTCCACGCCGTTTGCAACATAGGCGCGCACAGCGGCATGTGCCTGCGCCAGCGCATCGGTAGCGCCCTCAACCAACACGTCGATCAGGCCAATCGACTGTGCGGCAGTTGCGTCAATGCTACGACCACCGAGGATCATGTCGAGTGCGTCACGTACGCCCTGCGCTCCGCGTTTGTAGGCCAGCAGCCGCGGCAGACGCTGCGTGCCGCCATAGCCCGGCAGCAAGCGCAGCCGGATCTCGGGCTGACCAAAGCGTGCTGTTGGTTCGGCAATGCGGTAATGGCAGGCAAGTGCAAACTCCATGCCGCCGCCAAGCGCGACGCCCTGCACGGCCGCGATGCACGGCTTGCCCATCATCTCAATCTTGCGGAAGGCGAGTTGGGCATTGTTCGGCAGCACCATCGCTTCGTCGCGCGTGTGCACTTCCTCAAGCATTTGGCGAATGTCGGCACCAGCAACGAATGATGCCGTACCTTCGCCTGTGAACACGACGGCGACAACATCATCCTTGCGCGCTAGATGCTCGACGACAACGACCAACTCATCAATAGCGCGTTCGTTCAATGCATTGACAGGCGCATTGGTGACCGTGACCGTGGCGACGCGCTTGCCTAGCGCAACGACATTATATTGGATCAGGAAATAGCGATAACGTTCAAACAGCGATTGCTCTTCGGACAATCGCTGCTTACGCTGCCAGTCGTCGATGGCAGCCTTAAATTCGGTCAGGCTTTCGGGATTGCGGAGCGTGGTCACGTCGCCGATATCGCTGCCCTCGACCAACGCCCGCACCATCCGGCGCATATATTTTCCACTGCGCGTTTCTGGAAATTGGGAGACTTCGATGAAGTCGGCAGGCACGGCGACCGCGCCCTTTTCGGTGCGGACAAGATCGAACAGCCGCCGTCGATCCTCATGGCTGAGCTTGCGCCCGGCGACTGGCACGACGAAGGCAAGCGGGGTCAACCCCTTTTCGCGGTGCGGCGCGCCAACCACCAGCACGTTGCCAACCGGCGAATCGGGATCGAGCGTCTTATCGCGCAGCACCGCGCCTTCGATCTCCTCGGTTCCCATCCGGTGGCCAGAGACGTTGATAACGTCATCGCTCCGTCCGTGAAGCGAATAGGAACCATCGTCGTGACGAATCGCGAAATCGCCTTGCGTATAGCCCCATGCGCCGCGCCAGCGCGTCCAATATCCGGATTCCCAGCGCGCCGCGTCGCCGTACCAGCCGCCAACCACGCTGCCTTGCTCGACACGAAAATTGGCGACGTCGCCCCAGATCGTGCGCGCCAGATAGGGGTAAGGCGCGGTAATGACAATCTCGCCCTTCTCGCCGCCCTCAGCGCGCCGCCACGGCACGCCACTATCGTCCGCGCGCGCGAAAGGCGCGTCACACTGAGCCGCGTCAGAATCTTCCACCCAAACATCGCCAACGATCCATGGCAGTGGATAGGCATGGGCATCGGGGCGCAGTGGAAAATCACTGCTGCCGTAAAAATGCGTCCAAGCGATACCGCCATGTTCTGTTGCCCAGTAGCTGTTGATATAGTGCGGCGTCACATTCGCCATGCCAAATGCCTGTACCGAGGGCGAGGTCGGTTCGGCACAGAATGTCGCAACACGCAGCGACGACATGTCGTAACGCTTAAGATCAGCGAGGTTCGACGGATCGGACATGACCGACTTAAGAAATGTAACCCCCGCCTTGAAGATCGTTACTTTGTGCCGCTCAATCATCGAGGCGAACCGCCCCGCGTGCGGGAACACGGGTGAGCCTTCGGAAATAACCGACGTCACCCGCGTGGTCAGTGCCGCCGAGATCAGATAGCTTTGCCCGGTGATCCAGCCCGGATCGGCAACAACATAGATCGTGTCGCCCGGTCGCGCATCGAAAGCGACTACCATTGTATGTGCAATGCCCGCCGTATAACCGCCGTGGACGTGGACGATGCCTTTGGGCTTACCGGTCGATCCCGAGGTATAGATGAAGAACATTGGGAAATCGGCATCGACGGGAAGCGGCCGCGACGACGCCCATAGCGCGCGGACGAAATCGCGGTCGGGCAAGGCGAGAAGCGCATCCTCGCTATCGACGTCAAAACAAGCCGCGCGGGCATTGGCGAGTATCTTGATCAGCGCCGTATCGGTCAGCTCATGGCTCCAGCGGTCACGCTCGCCGCGCCAGACTATGTCGGGCTGGGCGGTATGCTGTACAACGATAACGGTATCGACGCGGGGCGGCAGCGTGACGAGGCTTGAAGCGATCGCAAGGCGGACGCGGGCAGCGTCACTCGCGCCGATGCGCCCCTCTTTGCCGAGCGCGAGTAGCGCGCGCCCGACCCCACGCATTACGTCTGACCGCTCGACAGTAATTTCGTCTGCCAGCGTTTCGGCAACGGTTGCATGAATGAGGGCAGAATCAGCGTCTTGAAGGCCAAGATCGGTCGCCGCGAGGATGGCAAGTGTGGTTGCCACCGGAACATAATTGTCAAGTGCCGGATCGGTGTAGGCGGTCTTAAACGCCGCGACCTGCGCATTGCGATAGCTGCCGTCCGAGGTCACAATAACGCGTGCTCCAGCGTCGGCGATACGGTCGGACAGGGTCTTGTCACTGAACCCGCCGAATACTGCTGTATAGACGATCCCCAACCGCTTTGCGGCCTCGGTCCAGTAAATCTGCGGCACGATGCTCGGCATATTGAGCGCAATACGGTCGCCCGCCTTCAGCCCAAGTGCTTCGAGTGCCACTGCGCATTTGGCAGTTTCGAGCAGCAGCCGCTTTCGCGAGACGGTAAAGCAATCGACCGGCGCGCCGCGCCCGCCGTCCGCCGCCATGTCCCAACGGTCACCTTCAAAGATCAGTGCCGCCTCGTCGCCGTGTCCGTTTAGGACATGCCGGTCGACTTCATTGAAGCAGGCGTTCGTCCGTCCGCCGACAAACCACCGCCAATGTGGTGGCTCAGAGGCATCAAATGCGGTCGTCCACGGCGCAAAATCGGAAGGAACGTCAGCGGTCAGCGCGTCGCCAGTCGCCACGTCCCAACCAGACCAACCTCCGTCGCCATCGCGGCCCAGCCAAGCGCCCGATCCGCCGATATCGGCAACGAACCAGTGAACCGTGCGTGCAGCGATATCGCCATGAAATGCGCCGGGGTCAGCGAGAACCGCAGACCGCATCGCGTTCCAGTCGTCACGCGTCAGAACAGGATTAACGAGGGCGGCGGCGTCACTATTAGAAATTGGCGCTCCAAGCATGTGCGAATCATCTCTCCCCTTTATTGATGCATCCAACCCGAAAATGTGGCGATTGGCAATGCTGGCCAAAAGGGTCTGCGGTTCGTCCGCAAGATCGACATTGCG
Organism: Sphingomonadales bacterium; assembly: GCA_031418495.1. Lineage (GTDB taxonomy): Bacteria > Pseudomonadota > Alphaproteobacteria > Sphingomonadales > Sphingomonadaceae > Aquisediminimonas. The sequence goes on along the minus strand of JANOXQ010000059.1, from coordinate 462 downwards.
CAGCACGCAGGTGCTATCATCACTCCATTGTAGGACGCGAACCGAGATTACCAAATACCGATAAGCGGTCATTGTGTGGCGCTTTAAACCCGGTGTTGATTTGGGAGGCCTAAATCGGAAATTGTATACTGACAAAGCAAGAGACTGTTAGCTGGATAATGACGCACAGACTTTACAGCCCTCCACTTCCCTCCACTTCCCTCCACTTCGTCAATGAAACCAACGGCCACAAGCAGATAGAGGCGCTTCGCTGGCCTGATGGCGCATACTACCTACATTGTGGCTCCTTCAACGCCACGGGCCTTGAAGGCAAGGCTCACCTTTGCGGTCGCAGCCTGCTGGTGCGCCCGGATGGAAGTGCTGTCGATCATCTGTATGTCCCCGTCATAAGCCGCTGTGATCGCGTCTATTAACTGATCCATACCTCACGCGTCGCCATCTCACGAACCGGTTGTAGCACGT
>JANOXQ010000058.1:0-29485 GCA_031418495.1 Sphingomonadales bacterium | reverse complement strand
CAACCACCTTGGCAACATAGCCGTTCCGAAATCCGCGCGTCTGGCTTCCCGTGTTATACATCGAGAGTGCGACCCGAAGGGCGGTTTGCGGATCACGACCGGCTTTTACCGAATTGTAGTTCGTCGTCAGAACACGGGCCAGAGCAGCGACATTGGTGCAGGGGTCGAACACCGTGTCCCAGGTCAGGCCAAGCCAGCGCATGTTGCGCGAGTTGATTTGACCAAGCCCCAGATCGACGGAATATCCTGCTGTCACATACCGCCGGGCAGTTGCAGCGGCATCGGCGGCGTTGCTTTGGCGAGCGGGTTGCTTCCCGCCGTTGACATTGAGGGCGAATGGCTCGCCGCTGCTTTCTGTTTGGATGATGGCAAGCACTGTTTCAGGTGCGACACTTGGTGCGCATTGCGACGCCAATGCAAGCAAGGCAGTCGCAGAATAGGCCATTACAGCCGCTGTCCTGAATTTGATCTTGGTTGCACTCCGCAGATCATCGCACTGTTCCCGACTTGCTGATTTCGTTCAATAATGTCCCATTTGACGATTGAACTAACGATAGCTGTCGAGGCAGCCAGTCAGCTATGGTTTCACGAAGGCGTTACCGGCTTTTCGACTCTACAATCAAAACCGATAGCGGCCTTTGACCTTCAATCTTGAGCCTTCGGACTATGCTCGTCGCGTTGCTGGGTGGGTTCGTGATCAACAGATACTTGCGGAAAGTTCACACAAATAAGGCAAAATCGAACATTTGCCTTCGCAATCACAAGGCCCCGCTGGCGTCATCCAGCTAGGGGTAGACCATGAACCGAAGCCTTTATTTAAACAGGCGCCTTGATCATATTGATCGAGCAATTATCGCCGCACTTTACGAAGATGGCCGCAGAACCATCAAGGACGTTGCGGAACTACTTGATATGGCGAGCCCGAGCATTACGGCTCGTATTGACAAACTCAAAGATGCCGGCGCGATCATGGGATACACTGTTGTAGTCGATCCCGGTGCTTTCGGCCTCAATGTCGCAGCTTACGTCCGAATGAACGCATTGCCTGGACATATGAGCAAAATGGTAGAGATGGTTAAGGACACGCCCGAGATTGTAGAGTCTTTTCACATTACCGGAAAAGAATGTCTTCAAGTGAAATTGATCGTTTGTGATATGCAAGCACTTGAGGAAGTAGTTGATCGTTTCGGCTCGTGTGCGTCTACCGAGACGTCCATTATCCAATCTGTGACGGTCGCCCAAAGGCTACCAAAGTTGTAAAACTTCGCGGCGCGTTCGCATGAGCGTTCTGCCATCAGAAGACCGAATAGCTCGCTCGCGCATTGATGTCCGCAGCGCTAAAGCCTGCTGTTTGTTTGTAGGATTGAGCTATGTCTGTGCGCTCCGCCAATGGCAAAACGACATCAAGTGAGCCAGCGCGCTGTTCCAGCCGTTCTTTCGCAAGATCGAGCACTTTGTCCGGACCCTGCTGCCGGTTCATCATGACAATATTTGCCGTCGCTAAACGTCGTTCGGCTTCATAGTGTCGCATAGCGTCCTCTGCTGTGTTCGACTTTGCCAGATGCCATGCAAAGACGCGTGCGTCGATGATGCCTTGGGTCGCTCCGTTCGAGCCGATCGGATACATTGGATGTGCGGCATCGCCCATCAGAGTTACTCTGCCAAAACGCCATTGTGGAAGAGGGTCGCGATCAACCATCGGAAATTCGTAGATTGGGCCTGACGCGCCGACGATTTCGGCAACATCGACATCGGACCAGCGCCATTCGGCGAACCGGGGAAGGAAATCGTCGCGATTACCTGGGCGGCTCCAATCACGCGGGGCTGGGGTATCAACGCCAGAGACGTTGAGGTCGCAAATCCAGTTCAGGCGCTCCAAGCCCGTCTCCGGGTCTTTGCCGATTGGATAGGCGACAAATTTCTGCGCAGAGTAGCCCGCCCAGATCATCGCTCTGCCGCCCATCGGTGCAACCACCGGAGACGTCGAGCGCCACAAGTTGATCCCGTTCCAAAGGGGTGCGCCTTCATCAGGATAGAATTGTCGTCGAACGGCTGAATGAATACCGTCTGCGCCGATCAGCAAATCAGCTTCTACAGCAGAGATGGCGCTTGTCGCGCGATTAACAAAACGGGCGTAAGCGCGGTTTCCGATTGTTTCTACGCCGGTTAATTCCTGTCCCATCCGAATTGCCTGCGGGCCAAGCCGATCGCGAACTTTGGCCAGCAGGAACATCTGGAACTGACCGCGATGAATGGCGATTTGCGGCCAGTTATAGCCCGCAGCTACGCCGCGTGGCTCGTGCCAGACCAGTTGTCCGTCGGACGTCAAATAGTTGAGGTCTTGAATGGCAACGCCAAGTTCGAGCAATTCGTCTAGCAATCCCAACTCGGTCAATTCGCGCACGGCATGGGGAAGTAGGTTAATCCCGACGCCAAGTGGCGCAGGATTGCTGACAGCTTCATAAACCGTTGGTCGAAATCCGGCAGCGTGCAGGCTGAGGGCAGCAGTCAGGCCCACGATCCCGCCGCCGACGATAGCAATATCGATATCCCTATTCATGCTCAGGCGACCTCGTAAACGGTGAGCCGCACGGCTTCGGGTAGCCGTTCACCGACGGAAATCGCCAAAATGTGGTTGAGCCGTGCGAGCGAAGGAGCCGCCGTGCGGAACCGCATCGCGGTGCGGAAATAGTAAAGTGATGGATCGACCGTCTCTCCCGCGCCAAGCCGGGCAAGTACCTCGGGCAGGCCGGTGCGTAAGCCGCGCGATTCCACCTCGACCATACCTTCTGTCAAACGCAATATATAACGCGCATCAATGTCGAGCGAGCCATCGGGCAAGACGGTCTGCCAGTCAGCGCCCCCATTTTCGACAACACCTTGATAACTGCCCGACACGTTCCCTCCAGTAATGGGGATACAGCGCCGGTTCCGACCGCCGACCATGCCCATTTCCAATGGCGCGGAAACGGTCAGATTGATTTGCATGATCTGTGCGCCGATCATTTGCGCTCGACCGGAATGATGGCCATCGTAAGACGCGAGATGCACACAAGCCGATCTTGGTCATCAACGATGCGGATGCTCCAGACTTGCGTCGTCCGACCCAGTGCTTCGGGCTTGGCAGTGGCATGTACCAAGCCCTGTTTTACCGGGCGGACGTGATTGGCGTTAATTTCAAGGCCCACCGCAATTTGTTGAGCTGGATCAAGCGTTAGATTGGCTGCAAGCGAGCCGACTGTTTCTGCCAAAGCAACGGACGCCCCACCGTGAAGACGCCCATGCGGTTGCACGGTGCGCCGATCGACAGGCATAGTGGCGCGCACAAAATCATCGCCAATTTCTGTGATCACAATACCCAGATGATCGGCGAGCGATTGCCCTTCCAAACGGGTCAGATCGACCGGATCGAGGTTAGGGCGTTGCCAGATGCGTTTAATGGTCATCCGCTCAGGTGAACGAGGTGATTACGTCACCCAATCCCGAATCAAATCGCGCAACCACTTCGTCGCCGGCCTTGACAGGCATCGCGCGCACGAAAGAACCTGTCAGGATTGTCTGACCGGCCTCGAACGTAATCCCGAATTCGCCTAGCTTGTTGGCGAGCCAAGCAACCGATGTTACCGGATTGCCCAGCACAGCAGACGCATAGCCCTCTTGCTCTACCTTGCCGTTAATGATCATTTGGCCATGCACACGTCGCAAGTCGATATTTTCAAGGCGGCAGGGATTTGCGCCCAGTATCGCTGCACCACATGCGGCAAGATCTGCTACGGTATCGACAACGGTCATTCCTGGCGCTGGACCGACACGAAAATCGACAATCTCAATTGACGGCAGGACAAAATCGGTCGCCCGCAAAACGTCGACAGGAAGAATACCGGGGCCTTTGAGCGCGCTTTTCATCACAAAGGCGATTTCGATTTCGATTAGCGGACGGAAAAAGCGCGCATGGTCGATGGGCGTATCTTCCGGCAGGAATAGATCATCGGTCATTGCACTGAAATCGGGTTCGGTCGATCCCGACATTTCCTGCATTGCTTTTGAGGTCAGGCCCACTTTGTAACCGCGCACTTGCCGTCCTTGCGCGACAGTGCGCGCCACAAAATCCTTCTGGATTGCATAGGCGTCCTCCATTCGGATTTCGGGGTACGTCTGAGTCAGTAGTGGCAAGGCCTTGCGCGTTTGATATGCTGCGATGAGGTCGGCCACGATCTGGCTGCGGGTTGCGGCATCAAGCATTCTCTCTCCCTTCCGAAATTCCGGCCCTTGCCGTTGCAAGACTGGTATGTGCTGCCATTCCCAATGAAACACTGTCCGTGATGACGGAAATCATCCTGAAACCTTGTTTTACCCGCAATGGCGCGAGTGCTGCGGTGGACAGCACGGCGGTAGCAATGCCCCGAGCTTTCGCCGCCGTGTTTACGCGCGCTATGGCATCGTCGAATGCCGGCTTTCCGTCATTGTCGCCAGGCGGCAGGCCAAGCGAGAATGAAAGGTCAAACGGCCCGACAAACAGCGCATCGACACCGGGAACCGCTGCAATATCCTCGACGCAAGCAAGCGCCTCGACGGTTTCGATCATAGGGATTACGCTAACTCGGTCGTTGGCACTTGACACATAGCCCATGCCATCGCGCGCACCGACCCGCACCGGGCCTAAGCTGCGACGCCCGAGCGGGGGATAACGACAGGCGGCCACAAGCTGTTCTGCTTCGGCCGCGCTTTGGATCATCGGCGCGACGATTCCCATTGCGCCCGCATCTAGCATTCTGCCGACAATGCCGGGTTCGTTCCACGGCACTCGAACGATAGGCGTTATTCCGGCCAAATCTATCGCACGGATCATATCGACGGCGGTTTGATAATCCATGCAGCCATGCTGCATATCGACCAGCACCCAGTCGAAACCGCCCTTTGCAAGAATTTCGGCGGTCAGGCTGCTCGGGATCATGCACCAAGCGCCAAGCGTGACTTCGTCGCGCTGCCAGCGAAGTTTTAAGGGTTCGATCATAGGCTGACCTCCACGCGTAAAAGCCCGAAAAGTTGCTTGCGAAGTTGGGCCATCGCTAGTTCCGGATCAAAGCCGCGACCGAGCCAGGTTATTAACGCAAAATAGTAAAGTGCGAACGCCGAACGGGCAGTTACTTCCGGATCGCAACTGCCATTAGCCACGTTACGCCTAACGATGTCGGTCAGCCCGCCATAAATGGCGTCCATCAATTCCGCGATATCGCCATGACGTCCAGACGAACTGGGCATAACAAGTTCACGAAGGAGAATACGCGATAGTTCGATGTCGCGCGAATGATACACGACCATTTTTTCGAACACGGTCATCATTTGATCGACTGCGGAAGCTCGCTCCGGTAATTGGGCAAATATGTCACGCGCTGATTCCAGCATCTCATCTTTGAAGACCATGACAAGCAAGTCTTCTTTCGAGCTTGCATAAAGGAACAAGGTACCAGTTCCGATATCGGCAGCGTCAGCAATCTGTAGTGTCGTGGTTTCAGAGAAGCCTTGGCGCTGGAACAGTTCGCGGGTGGCATCAACTATGCGGGCCTGCTTTTCGAGCTTGTTACGCTCTCTGCGCCCAGGCTTGGGTTGGTCTGAGGTGACCCGTTCTCTGACTTCCAAACTCTCCATTCCGGACGCTCCTACTTGATCGCTTGTTCGAAACAGGCACGTTTCAGTCAAAAAAGGCAATGCGAAAAAGCCGCTTGACGAAACCCTCCTAGCGCATAATATGACTGTAGTCAGAAATGATTGCAATCGGTTTGTGAGTCGTAGCAATTATTATTTTGTGGCGGGAGAGGTTGAATGACTAACGGCACCACAGTGGTTGCGGGGGTTACCGTATCGCTCGATCATTGGATTGGCGGCGAACGCGTCGCGTCTGCTGATCGGTTTGGCAACGCGTCACCAATCGACGGCAGCGATCTTGGCGCCGTCGCGGCGGGTGGTCAGCGGGAAGCCGATATGGCGGTTGATGCCGCGAAAACAGCTTATCCAGATTGGGCCGCACTTGGTCCCCAAGGGCGCCTACCCATCCTCAAGAAATTTGCCGATGCGATGCTTGCGCGCGGCAAGGACATTGCGGCAGTCGAGTCTACCGACAATGGTTCTCTGCTCGCTGGGAATCTGCACCGCATGGTACCGCGTGCCGCGCAGAACATCTCGTTCTTTGCCGAATGGGCGCTCACCCTCAACGATCACGTCATCGATCATGAGGAAGTGGTAAACAATGTCCGCTACGATCCGTCAGGGGTCGCGGCGCTGATTACGCCGTGGAATGCCCCGATGATGCTGACCACATGGAAGGTCGGCCCGGCCTTAGCGGCGGGCAACACCATCGTGGTCAAACCGCCAGAGTGGGCGCCGCTGACTTGCTCTCTTATGGCGGAAATCGCGCATGAAGCGGGGCTGCCCGCAGGCGTGCTGAATGTGTTGCAGGGTATAGGCGAGGATGCGGGCGATGCGCTAGTCAACAATCCCGATCTTGCGCGTATCAGCTTCACCGGGTCGACCGATACCGCGATTATCATCGGGCAGGCCGCCGCACGGTCGATCACACCGATGAGTTCGGAACTTGGGGGGAAATCACCCTTTATCATCTGTGCAGACGCCGATCTTGATGCTGCGGCGCAGACAGTTGCTGGGCAGTATATCAATGCCGGACAGGTCTGCCTTGCTGGCACCCGTATTTTGGTTGAGGCTTCGATCGAAGAACAGTTCCTCGAAAAGGTGCGAGTTGCGGTCAGTCATATGACCGTTGGCGACCCGAGGGAGGCGACGACCCGCGTCGGGCCGCTGATTCACCCAGAGCATTTTGCGCGAGTTTCTGGTTTTGTCGAGCGTGCCAAGGCTTCAGGGGCCGAGCTTCTTTGGGGCGGCGGGCAGTCCGATGTCGGCGCGCTCTATTTCCAGCCGACGATGTTTGCGGGCGTCCGTCCGCAGGACGAGATTGCGCAAAGCGAAATTTTTGGGCCGGTGCTGACATGGCAGACATTCTCGTCTGACGAGGAAGTTATCGCCATCGCAAACGGCACGAAATACGGCCTCGCCGGAACTCTGTTCTGCGGCAATGAAGATCGCGCCATGCAGATCGCGTCGCAGGTTGTCGCAGGCACGCTGTGGGTCAATTGCTATTACGTTCGCGATTTGGCCGCGCCGTTCGGCGGCAGCCGGATTTCAGGCATTGGCCGCGAGGGCGGGACGCACAGCTTCGACTTCTACTGCGACATTAAGAACATCGCGGTCCGCAAGGGGTCATTCGCGGCAGGGGGAGCTTGAGATGACCGTAGTTGAAGCCCAAGTCACAGAGCTTGGCTATGTCTCCATTGGCGTCAGCGATTTGGCGGCGTGGAGTCAGTTTGCGGCGCACAATCTCGGCGTCGAAGTCAGCCAAGGCGAGGATGACAAGTCCAGCTATCTGCGGATGGATTACTGGCATCACCGGATCAAACTGGTCGAAGATGCGAGCGACGATCTGCTGACAATTGGCTTACGTGTTGCGGGCGTGCTGGAGTTTCGCGCTATGGCTGCCCGGCTTGAGGTAGCAGGAGTGGTAGCCCGTGTCGGCTCACCAGCCGAAGCCGATGCGCGGCAGGTTCTCGAAATCATGTTTCTCGAAGACCCAAATGGCTATCCGATCGAGCTGTTCCACGGTCCGCTGGTGCAATATGACAAGCCGTTCCATCCCGGACGTCGGATGCACGGCGGCTTCAAGACAGTCGGTGGCGGCTTTGGCCATATGATGCTCAACCGCAGGGTGGAGTTTAACGAGATTCACGCATTCTATACGTTGCTCGGCCTGCGCGGCGGGGTCGAGTATAAGATTCCGATTCCGGGGCTGCCCGGCCCTGTCGAATTGATGTTCCTGCATTGCAATCAGCGCCAGCACACGCTTGCGTTTGGCCCGCCAGCCGAAAAACGCATCAATCATTTGATGTTCGAAGTCGAGCGGATGGAAGATGTCGGGCTGGCCTATGATCTTGTTTCGCAGGCGGGCATTCCTGTTGTCATAGAGCCCGGCAGCCACGCCAACGACCAGATGTATTCCTTCTACTTCAAGAATCCTTCGGGCTTCATGAACGAAATCGGCTGGGGTGGCCGGTCACCTACAGGGCAATCGGAATATTACCAGAAAGACTCGTTCGGCCATGCGCCGGTGATGGACAATATGAAGGGCTTCATGGTCCCGGCGTGACCGCGACTAGACTCACAAATTTGGGAGAGAATTATGTCAGTGCTCGATGGCCCGCGCGAAGAATGGCGGCGGATTTTGCTCGAAGGAACACCGCAATGGGTGCGTCCCGAAGGCGAAGTGCTTCGGCTTGGTGACGGGCGAGCCGTTGCCGAGGTAGATGCGCTTTATCTGCCACCGTGCGAACCGTCCAAGATCATCTGCATTCACTTGAACTACGACTCGCGCCGTGTCGAGTTTCGTGCGCCAGAGCTTGTCACCCCGACCTATTTCCAAAAACCGTTGACCACTCTCAACTCACATCGGGGGAAGCTCTCACGACCCGCAGATTGCCAATATCTCAACTATGAAGGCGAGGTTGGCGTCATTGTTGGCAAGCCGATGCGTAATGTCGGACGCGACGAGGTTTGGGATCACATTGCCGGGTTCGCGCCGGTCAATGACGTGGGCGCTCAGGATTTTCGCGACACGGACGCAGGTTCAATGTTGCGCGTTAAAGGCATGGATGGGTTTTGCCCGATTGGCCCTGGCATCGTTCGCGGCGTCGACATCCGCGAGTCCAAGCTACGGACTTACATCAACGGCAATGTCGTGCAGGAAGGTGCTCTGGCGGAGATGACCTTCGACATCCCTTACATACTCGCGGACCTGTGCCGTCACATCACGCTGCTGCCGGGCGACCTGATTCTCTCGGGAACCCCTGCCAACAGCCGTCCGATGAACCTTGGCGATGTGGTCGAAGTTGAAGTGACCGGCGTTGGCCGCTTGACCAACGCTGTGCAGGAAATTCCCGCACCCGCACATCAGGTCGGACACGGCCCGACCAATACCGATGCCGTAACGCGCGTAGCGCTCGGCGGCGACTGGTGGAAGGCGCAGGAACAGCAAGCAAAGACTTGATCTGAGACGGAGAGGGAGGAAAGAAGCGATGCCAGTTGCAGAACGTGCAGAGAATCTACTTGATCCCGGCCTGTTCCCCACCGAACAGGGGCCGCCGCATTACCTGTTCGATGCGTGGCGTGCCAGCGATCCCGTCCACTGGAATCCGCCCAATCCTGACTATGAAAATACAATGCCTGGCTCGTCCGGGGTCAGCGGATTTTGGGTGTTGACCCGCTACAAGGATGTATTTGACGTCTCGATGAACCAAGAGCTTTTCAGCTCGCACGAAGGCGGCATCGTTGTTTGGGATTTTGAAGGCGATGAGCTGCAACGCCAGCGCGCCAATTTCATGTCGATGAAACCCGCCGATCACAATGCGGTGAAGAAGGTCATCATGCCGCCGTTCATGCCGCGTGCATTGGCCGAAATCGCACCCGAAATCGACCGGCTGGCAGCCGAGATCGTGGACGGCGTCGCCGAAAAGGGCCAATGCGAGTTTGTCTTCGAAGTTGCTTCGCGTTTGCCGATTGTCACTTTCTGCGAGCTCATGGGTATCCCGCCGCAATATCGCGATCAGGTCGCGGATTACGGAAATGCGCTTGCCGATGTCGAAAGCCGGACCGAACACTCGCTTGATCCGGCGATTGGTCTCTTCACCCTCGCGCAGCAGCTTGCCGAGGAGAAGCGTCGCAACCCCGATGGGCGACTGCTCAGCGCGATGGTCAATGACACCACGCTCAACCTTGATCCGATGGCGATCAACCAGTTCGTTCTTGTGTTCGCGATGGCAGGGCATGAAACGACGCGCTCTACGGCTGCGCATTTCATCAACCTGATGAACCTTTATCCTGATCAATATGCGCTGCTGCGGAGCGATTTTGACGCGCATATCGACAATGCAATTGACGAGGTGCTGCGGTTCACGTCGACCACTACAAACTTCACCCGCACCGCAATGGCCGATACCAAGATCGGCGGCGCCGAGGTCCGAAAGGGCGAGAAACTCTACCTTTCCTATGCTGCCGCCAACCGCGATCCGGCGGTATTCGAAGACCCCCATCATTTTGACATCACGCGAGCCAATGCCAAGCGACATTTGGCTTTTGGTGCAGGCCCGCACATTTGCGTCGGGGCGCGGCTGGCGAAGATGCAATTGCGCGCGTTGCTTAAGGAAATCGTCAACAGGCTGCCGGACATCCGACCCATCGGCGATCCCGAATGGCTTCGCTCGGTCTGGTTCAACGCCATCATCAGAATGCCAGTCACCTTCACGCCAGAAAAGGGGCGCTGACTTACCAACAACAAAAATGAAGTGGGAGAGAACATCATGAAAACGGGAAACAAAACACTATTACGGATTTCGGCATCGGCGCTGTCACTGGTCAGTGCGTCGGCCTTTGCGCAAGAAGCGGCTGAAGAGACGGTCGATACCAATGAAATCATCGTAACAGCGCAAAAGCGGGCTGAAAATCTTCAGGATGTGCCAATCGCAGTTTCTGCTTTTTCGCAGGATAGCTTGGAAGAACGCGGCCTGAATGGCGGTGCCGATTTGCAGATCGCCATTCCGAATGTCACGTTCGGCGCGACTGGCTTCGGCCGCTACAATTTCCAGATTCGCGGTATTGGCGCCCAGATTCAAGGAGCATCTGCCGATACCGGTGTTGGCATTCACCAAAACAACATTCCGTTGACGGTCAATCGCCTCGCACAAGCCGAATTTTATGACATTGAACGCGTTGAAGTTTTGCGTGGTCCGCAAGGAACGCTTTATGGGCGTAATGCCACGGGCGGCGTGGTCAACACAATTACCGCAACGCCTAAGAACGAATTCTCAGGTGAAGTGTCCGCGGAATATGGACGTTTCGACCGGATAAAATTGGGCGGATACATCAATGTCCCGCTCGGTGACACCTTTGCCATTCGCGCCGCAGGAACGTTAATCAAACGTGATGGCAATATCCTGAATACCGGCACCGGCAATATGGTCGATTCGCGTGATCTTTGGAGCACTCGTCTGTCGGCACAGTGGGAGCCTTCGGACAAGTTCCGGGTGCGCGCGATGTGGGAGCATTATGATCAGGACGACACAACAGGCGCCAACGCCAAACTGATTTGCGCTCCCAATCCTGGACCGACCACAATTGGCGGTGTCCCGACTAATCCATTCACGCAGTCTGTGCTTTCAACGGGCTGCCTTCCAACAGCAGTCGATGATCCACGCAACACCGGATTGCCCGCTATATCGAAAACGCTGCCCGGGCTGTTCGGCGTCTTGATCGGCACAACGCCGTTCAATGCCTTTGACGGCAAAGTGCTGAGCCGCAATCTGCATACGATTGAATCATCGTTCGATCCTTATCAGCGCGCGAAGAACGACCTGTTCTCGCTCGAACTTCAGCTGGGCTTGGGCGATAGTATGACGCTGACTTCGCTTAGCGCTTACAGCAAGGACAAGTTCCGTTCTTACACGCCCAATTTTGGTGGCATCGCAACGCAGCCGTTCAACGTCACGCCGCTTACACCGGGCGGCGTGTTTGTCGATCCGCAGATGGGATCGTCGGACCGGTTTGAAAACGCCACGCTGGTCCGCACGACCGGTAAGCAGTTCAGTCAGGAACTGCGTCTCCAATCCGATTTTGACGGAAAACTGAACTTCAATCTCGGCGGTATCTATCTTGACTATAAGGCCTCGAACGAAGTCATTTTGGTCGGTAACACGACTACGCAGTTTGCCATTGTGCAGAACTTGCCCGTGTCGTTGGGAGGCAGCAACGCCGGTATCTATATCGACCCACTCGCGGAGCCCGATGGAACTGGTCATAACTATTATAACAACAGCAGCCCTTATCGTTTGAAATCGGCGGCATTATTTGGCGAAGTCTATTTTCAGGCCACCGACACGCTGAAGGCGACTTTGGGCGTGCGCTATACCAATGACCGTAAAGAGCAGACGACTTATCCTGTTCTCCTCCTAACGCCCGGTAGGGGCTTCCCTGCTGTGACACCGCAGCGGGTGAAGTTTGAAGAGGTGACAGGCCGGTTCACTGTCGACTGGAAACCAACCGACAACAATCTAGTGTATGCGTCGGCATCACGCGGATACAAGGGCGGCGGCTTTAACCCCGGCGCGACCGTTTTAAGCGGCATCAAGCCTGCTTTCGCACCTGAATTCGTCAATGCTTTTGAGATCGGGACAAAGAACAAATTCGCCGATGGCCGCGTAACGCTTAATCTCACGGGTTTTTATTACGACTATAAGGGCTACCAAATCTCGAAGTTCGCCAACCAGACGATCTCGACCGAAAACGTCGACGCAAAGGTCAAGGGTTTCGAACTGGAGGCAGCTTTCGAGCCCGTCGAGGGTCTGCGCTTCGATACGCAGATCGGCTATCTCGATACCAAGATCGGTAACGGCACATCAATTGACTCGTTCGACCGGACACAAGGCGATGCGACGTTGGTAACGGTGCGGAGCATTGATGCGGGCAGCTTCGGCGTCTCTTGCGTCGTTCCGCTTGCGGTCGCGGCAGGATTGCAGGGTGCGATCAACTCGCCGGGGGGGCCGCCACCACAAGCGATGGCGACCCTGTGCACCGGGCCGTTCGCCTTTCCGGGTGCCTCAGCAGGGATTCCCGTTCAACTGAGCGGCAAAGAGCTTCCCAATGCACCGAAATGGACACTGGCGTTCGGCGGTGAATATGGAACCGACATCGGGACCAACTGGCGGGCAACACTGCGGGCCGATTACTACAAGCAGGCCTCCAGCTTTGCGCGCATCTACAACACAACAATCGACGGCATCAAAGGCTATGACAATTTGAACCTGTCGCTGCGCGTTGGCTCTGAAAGCAGCGGCCTCGACTTCCTGCTTTATGCCCGCAACCTCCTTAGCCAGCAGGTCGCAACGGTTGTGCAGGTTGGTGGCGAAGAAACCGGCGGTGTCCGCACGATCTTCGGCAAAGAACGTGCAACCTACGGCCTGTCCGTGACCAAGCGGTTTTGACCGGGGCGGCAGCCCATATCCTAGGTAAGGGCGAACCAATGGCTAAACTAAGTGATACACGCGCGTCGTCTGCTTTACCCCCACCCCCGCCATTGGCAGGGGTGGGAGTCGCGGCTGGTTTGGTCGCGGCCATTGCGGCCTGGTTTGCCTTGGCCGGGTCATTTTTAACTGAGGCATCGCTGTTCGGCGGATTATTGATGCTCTGGTACTGGGCCAATTTTGAACGACTGTCCTTGCCGCGATTGCTGCCTTCGATCGCTGGAGCGCTTGTTGGCATTGGGTTGGCATGGGGCATGTTCTACGGCTTGACCCAACACGGGCCTCTCGGTCTCGCCGTGGGCTTGTCGTTACTGATCGTCGCGATTTATCTCGACATTGTGAAGCTGGCCCCGCTGTTCGTGAACGGCGCGACCATGCTCTTCTCCATTGTCGCTGCCGCGCCTTTGGTTCAGCTCAAGATCGATTGGATCGAGCTTTGTCTGTCGACCGCAGGAGGTGGTTTGTTTTTTGGCGGCCTTATCGCCCTCGCTAAATGGGTTGCTGGCATGAAAGCTCGGCCATCTACCGATATCGGAGACTCCTAATCATGTTAGCTTCAAGCAAATGGGCGCTTAGCTTAACCTGCACTGTCCTCGGCACTCTATTCGCTCTCCCGAACCTAGCTTTGGCTGCGCCGGATGATCCAGATGCGCGAGCTGCCGCAACCGAAGCAGCGATGACGGCCGAAGAAAAAACGGTCCTGACGCAGGGAATCATGGCCTTACCCATCGGTCCGCCCATGCCGCCATTGCCCGCAGATGCGATTATAAGCGGCGGTTATGTCGCCGGAATTCCAAGGCTTAACGTACCTTCGCTTCGCGAAACCGATGCCGGCCTTGGCGTTGCCTATGCTCTTGGCCTACGGAAGGATGGGGCAACTGCGCTACCTTCGGCCATGGCGATGGGCTCCACTTGGAACCCGGCATTGATCCGCACCGGCGGCGTGATGATTGGCGGTGAAGCTCGGGCGAAAGGCTTCAACGTCTTGCTCGCAGGCGGCATCAACCTCGTGCGAGACCCGCGCGGTGGGCGCACGTTCGAATATTTCAGCGAAGATCCGTTGCTATCAGGCATCTTGGGCGGTGCGCAAGTGACGGGCATCCAATCGAACAACATCATTTCGACCGTCAAGCATTTTGCATTGAACGATCAGGAAACTGGACGGCAGTTCATTGACGTCAAGATCAGCGATGCCGCTGCGCGCGAAAGCGACCTTCTCGCGTTTGAAATTGCGATCGAACGAGGACAACCGGGTTCGGTCATGTGCTCCTACAACAAGATCAATGGCCAATATGGCTGCGAGAATGAATATCTTTTGAATAAAGTGCTAAAGGGTGACTGGGGCTATAAAGGCTTTGTTATGTCGGACTGGGGTGCGGTGCACAGTCTTGCAGCCGCTATTAACGGTTTGGACCAGCAATCCGGCTCGCAGCTCGACGCGCAGGTATTTCTTGGCAAGCCTCTGGCCGATACCGCCGCCACTGATCCAAAATACGCCGCCAGACTTAGCGATATGAATCGCCGGATATTGCGATCTATCTACGCCACCGGGGCCGACGTGTCGGCACCACGCAACGATATTGATTTTGCAACGAACGCCGCTGTTGCCGAAGATGTCGCCAAAGAAGGCATTGTTTTGCTACGCAATCGTGGCGGCGCATTGCCACTGGCCGCATCGGCAAAGCGTATTGCAGTGATCGGCGGCTACGCTGATTTTGGCGTTTTGTCTGGAACCGGCTCATCACAAGTTCAAGGGCAGGACGGCCCAGCCATCGTCCTTCCGTT
This sequence comes from Sphingomonadales bacterium, assembly GCA_031418495.1. Lineage (GTDB taxonomy): Bacteria > Pseudomonadota > Alphaproteobacteria > Sphingomonadales > Sphingomonadaceae > Aquisediminimonas. The sequence goes on along the minus strand of JANOXQ010000058.1, from coordinate 14,567 downwards.
TGTCAACGGACCGTTCGCCCCGATGGTGAATCAGGCCTATCATCGCTCATCACCGCTACAAGCTCTCATCGCCCGAGCGCCGGACACCAAATTCAGTTTTGATGATGGCCGCTATATTACCAGTGCAGTTGCTGCGGCCAAGAAAGCAGATGTCACAATCATATTTGCGACTCAATGGATGACTGAAGGCTATGATGTCGCTGACCTTAGCCTTCCAAGCGGCCAAGATGCGCTGATCGCGGCAGTCGCAAGAGCCAACCCGAAGACTATTGTTGTTCTCGAAACTGGCGGACCCGTGACGATGCCTTGGCTGAATAAGACCGCTGCCGTTGTTCAGGCATGGTATCCCGGAATACGTGGCGGCGAAGCGATCGCCTCGGTCCTATATGGCGACACCAATCCTTCGGGCCGATTGCCAGTAACCTTCCCGGCCAGTGTCGCGCAATTGCCACATCCGGTGCTGCCTGGCAGCGACAGTGTAGAGCCCGACTTCATCGGCAAGGGTCAGCCGGGCCAGACGCTCTTAGTCGATTATGATGTCGAGGGGGCCGATGTGGGCTACCGCTGGTTTGCCCGGAAGAAGGCTAAACCGCTATTCGCATTCGGACACGGCCTTTCGTATACGACGTTTGCCCGCAAAGATTTGAGCGTCTCGATGGGGAAAACGATCTCCGCCCGGTTTACTGTGACTAACAAAGGGCAGCGCTTCGGATTGGAAGTGGCTCAGCTCTATCTTGTCGAGAACCCGACCGGGGCGGTTCAGCGTCTGGCTGGATTCGAAAAACTGTCACTCGAACCCGGGGAAAGCAAAACAATTACTGTTGCTGTCGATCCTCGTATCGTCGGACGCTGGGACGGCACAAAATGGGTAGTCCCAGCCGGACGCTACAAATTTGCAATTGGTGGGTCAGCAGGAGAATTGACCGAATTCAGCACTGCCCGAGTTGAGTAGCGGTATATCGACCGATTATTCCGCTTTTGCAGAACGGCCATCCAAGCTGAACGAGCCAGCACCCGCGAAAACCAGATATAAAAAGACAAAGCAATAGAGGATCGCGGCGTCGCCTCCATTGTTCACGGGCCACAAACCCTGCGTGGCATGGGCGAGGAAATATGCACAAGCCATTGTCCCCGATGCCAAGAAGGCTGCGGGCCGGGTGAAGAAACCGAGCGCAATAAGCGGGCCTGCAGTAAGCTCGATAACACCCGCAAACGCTCCGAGGTTCGAAAAGCCCAGACCCGATCCTGCCATTTGGCCAGCGGGGAAACTGAGAAATTTCTGCGTCCCATGCGCCATGAAAAGAAGACCGCTCATAATGCGAAGCAGGCCAAGGATTTTAGGAGCATGTGCGCTCAGTCGATGATCGGTCACTTGAAATTCCTCTGTTAGTTGAATTGAAAACCAGAAATTGCGGTTTTGAGCACTTGCTCGGTATAGATTCTCTTGCCCGACTCCTCAGCCGCTCCGGCTGCGACCATCAACGGCAGCAAATGTTCCTCCTGTGGATGAGAGAGTCGCGCACCGGGTGCGGATGCCCATTGGGTTAGGCGGTCAGCACGCAGCCCGCGTTCGAGTGAATTGGCCTTGGTCAACCATTGATCGAACATTTGGGAGGGCGCGGTGAAGCGAGAATCGCCATAACCTTGCATGTTATGAAAGCTCATCCCTGAGCCAATTATCACTACCCCTTGCGCTCGCAGCGGCGCGAGCGCGCGCCCAGCTTCGAGATGAAGACTTGGATCGAGGCCCTGATCAAGCGACATCTCGATCACCGGAACTTGAGCATCCGGAAAAGCCACTTTCAGCGGAATGAAGACGCCATGATCAAGTCCGCGTTCGGGGTCAACCCGAGCAGACAATCCAGCCTCACCGAGCAATCGAGCAGCTTCATCGGCAATCGCAGGTGAACCCGGAGCGCTATATGTCAACTGGTATGTAGTTTCGGGAAATCCGTAATAGTCGTAAATCAAACTCGGCGTATCCGAGCCAGTGAACACGAAACCCTCCGTCTCCCAATGCGCCGATGCGACAAGAATGGCTGTAGGTTTGATGGGGAGCCGCTCCGGCAGCGTGCGCAAGAATGCGGCCATGTTGCTCCAGATACCCGTCGGATCAGGCATGAAGAAACAAGGCCCGCCGCCGTGCGGGATGAAGAAACTTGGCTGCTCGATCATCATCGGTCCTTTCTGGACTCGATATGCGCCATGTTGCCTGATTTTATAATACCATCTAAATGACAATCACTTTCAACCCAGAGTAATAAATTATGTCCGACCGTTTGACGGGTATCGAAGTCTTCGTGCGAGCGATGCGCCTCGGCAGCCTGTCTGCGGCTGCGCGCGAGATGCGGATGTCACCGGCGATGGCAGCAAAGCATCTCGCGACGCTCGAAACACGGCTTGGTGCCACATTGGCAAACCGGACGACGCGCCGCTTCTCGCTGACCGAGGCGGGCGAGGTCTTTCTGGACAAGGCCGAGCGCATCTTGGCGGAACTTGGTGAGGCCGAAGCGGAGGCGTCTGCACACACCGTTATGATTGAAGGGCTTTTGCGTGTCAGCGTGCCTGCTGCCTTTGGCGTCCTTCACCTCTCGCCGCTGGTGGCCGAATTCCACCGGCTCAACCCGGCTGTGGTCGTCGAGATGGGCCTGAACGACCGCTATGTTGATTTGCTCGAAGAGCGTTGGGATATGGCAATCAGGATCGGCCAACTCGCAGATAGCAGTCTTATCGCGCGCAAGCTCGCCGACGTTCGGCTAAGCATTTGCGCCTCACCAGCTTACCTGTCCGCGAGAGGAACGCCGCAATCGGTGCATGACCTCAAGGATCATGACTGCCTTGGTTACACGCTCTCAACCCGTTCGGGATACGCCCATTGGGGATTTGGCGTTGAAGGCAGCATCAAAGTTGCGGTGAACGGCGTATTTCGGGCAAACAATGGCTCAGTGCTGGTGCAGGCCGCAAGCGACGGCTTGGGCCTTGTCTATGGCCCTCGCTTCTTGGCGGCAGATGCTGTGGCTAATGGCCAGCTCGTCGAGATTGAACTAGACCAACCTTTGATGAAGCTCGGGGCAATATTCGCCGTCTCACACCCGACCCGCCGACCTGCCGCCAAAACCCGCGCTTGGATCGACTTTCTGGCTTTACGGCTCCGCGCGATGTCTGCCGATTGGTGATGTCTGGTAAAATAAACGAAGAGACTGCTTCGGCAAATCTGAGGCGGTCATAATGACAGCGCTAGACCAACCACAAATTTCAACCAAATCGAAAAAAATTCTACACAGTTCCTACACAGGTCAAAAATGGTCTATTTTTATAAATTATATCAGTGACTTATTAGTCACCGATATAATGGTCGGGGAGACAGGATTCGAACCTGCGACCCTCTGTTCCCAAAACAGATGCGCTACCAGGCTGCGCCACTCCCCGAACCAGATGGACGCATTTAGCGGGCTTATCGCGCAAAGTCTATCCCGCAGATGTCGCAATTATTTGCGTGTAGAATTTTATCATCCGTGACAGATTCTCAATCGTCATATGTTCGTTGGTACCGTGGATCATGCCAGTCTCTTTGATCGAGAAATGGGCTGGCATGAAGCGATAGACATCCTCCGAAACGCCGGAAAAGCTGCGGCTATCGGTGCCCGCAACAACCAAATAGGGTGCAACAGGTGCGCCGGGGGCTTGTGCTGATGCCGTCGATGCGATCAGCGCCCAGCCTTGCGATTTGGTTGATGAGACCGGTGTTGGTTCACGCGGTGGGTTCACCCAGTCGAGCGTAACGGGCAACATGCCAACCGCCGCCTTGGCGCGCGCCATGACGTCAGACGACGTGTTCCACGGAGCGATTCGGTAATTAATCAGTGCAGTTGCGGTTTGCGGCAGGACATTTTCTTTCGGGCTACCCTGAAGCATCGTCGGCGCAATCGTGGTGTGAAACATCGCCGCACCCGATGGCGATTTGCCAACGGTGCGCAGCGTGACGCCAGCAAATGCCCATTGGTTCGCCGCCGCCATTTTGGTGAGCGTATCGCCGCGCACCGCGAGCGCGCTGATCATCTCAACGCCTGGCCCTTTAAGTTCGGCTGGGAAGGGGCTTTCGTTGATCGCAACAATCGCCTTGGCAAGATTGACGACGCCGGTTTCGCTTGGCGGGGTTGAGGAATGTCCACCGGGTGCTTTTGCGGTGAGGCGAAGCGTTGCATAGCCTTTTTCGGCGACACCGATCATGATCGCCGGGCCGTTGACGACGGGCGCATCGCGAACGATTGCGCTCCCCTCATCAAGCGTAAACAAGGCTTTGACGCCGCGCTGTGTGAGCAGATCAGCGGCAGCTTTGGCTCCGGTGCCGCCAACCTCCTCATCATGGCCTGAAACGAGATAGACGCTGCGTTTTGGCGCAAAGCCGCTTTTGGCGAGTGCCTCAAAGGCTTCGAAGAGGCCGATGAGCGAACCCTTGTCATCAACAGACCCGCGTCCCCACACCGCATTCTCGGCGATTTGGCCTGAGAAGGGTGGGTATTTCCAGTCCTTTTCGGTGCCCTCAGTCACCGGCACAACATCCTGATGCGCCATCAGGATGATTGGCTTAAGCGACGCGTCAGACCCCGCCCAGTGATAAACAAGTGCGTGGCCACCAACGATTTCGCGCTTCATTTTGCCGTGTATCGCGGGGTAAGTATTTTGCAGCCAGAGGTGGAAGCGATCCCATTCGGCAATCTTATTCTCGGCCTTATCCTGATGCGAAATCGTCTGAAACTGGATCGCTGCGCCAAGATTTGCCGAGGCCGCATTCATATCAAAAGGCAGTGCCGCCGCGAGCGTGATCGCTATGTCAGCGTCGCCGCCTGTTGGATTGAACATCACGGTTCGATATCCGATGATACCGCCCATCAGCGCAAGCAGTCCTGCTGCCATCAAACCGAATTTTTTGACTGTTCCCATTTTTTATCCCCGCCCCATTTATGCCAATCGATAAGGTGTGAATTTGCCGCTGTCTCGCATAAAAGCGCATGGCCAAAGTTGACGCGGCGCAATTATCATCGCACGTCATGTGACCAATATAAAGAATGAAGGCGAATCCCCGATGCAGGTACTCCGAACCCCTGATGACGCGTTTGCCGACATCGCCGACTATCCATTTGCGCCCAATTATCTGAGTGTCAGCGATGCCAATGGTACGGCGCTGCGCATTCATTATGTTGATGAAGGGCCGCGCGATGCAGCCCCCATCTTGCTGATGCACGGCGAGCCGACATGGTCATATCTCTACCGCAAGTTCGTGCCTGCGCTGGTTGAAAAGGGGCACCGCGTGGTTGCGCCAGACCTGATCGGCTTTGGCAAATCCGATAAGCCGACCGAGCGCGAGGATTATACTTACGAACGCCATGTCGCTTGGATGAGTGAGTGGCTCAAGCTGGTTGATCTGACCGACATCACGCTTTTCTGCCAAGATTGGGGCGGGCTGATCGGGCTTCGGCTGGTCGCTGCTTTCCCGGATCGTTTCGCACGGCTGGTGATTGCGAATACGGGGCTTCCAGTTGGCACCGGTTGGTCAGAAGGGTTTGAGAATTGGCGCGCGTTCAGCCAGAATGTTGAGACCTTCCCAACCGGCTTTATTGTGAATGGCGGCGGCGTTCGCGATCTTACGCCTGCTGAAATGGCTGCATATGATGCGCCGTTTCCTGACGAGCGTTACAAGGCGGGTGCTCGGCAATTTCCAACACTGGTGCCGGTTACGCCTGAGCACGCTTCGATAGCTGAGAACCTTGCCGCATGGGCGGTGCTCAAAACATTCGATCGCCCGGTGCTGACCTGTTTCAGTGACAAAGACCCTGTGACTGGCGGTGGCGAGAGGCAATTTATCGAACGCATCCCCGGAGCGGCTGGTCAGCCGCATACGATCATCACTGATGCAGGGCATTTTCTGCAAGAGGATAAGCCCGATGCGCTGATTGCGCTTATCGATGGCTTTGTCCGGGGTAATTAAGCCGTTGAGTGGAGCGGTATATCCAGCACTTACAGGTCGTTCAGTGTTTATCACAGGCGGCGCGACAGGCATTGGTGAAGCACTCGTTCGCGCCTTTGTTGCACAGCGCGCTCAGGTACATTTTATTGATGTTCAGGATGAGGCAGGTGAAGCATTGGCGGCTGAACTTGGCCCATTGGCACGGTATAGCCATGTCGATGTTACCGATGTTGCTGCGCTTCAAGGGGTGATTGCGACACAGGAAAAAGTCGATGTGCTGATTAACAATGTCGCCAATGATACGCGGCATGATCCTGCGGACGTTACGCCCGAATTCTGGCGGAAATGCATGGCCGTGAACCTTGATGCGACCTTTTTTGCCGTTCAAGCGGCGATCCCAAAGATGAAGGCAGCAGGCGGCGGATCGATCATTAATTTCAGCTCAATCAATGCTTTGCTTGGGCCAGAGGATATGCCCGGCTATGTGAGTGCGAAGGCAGGCCTGCTTGGCATGACCAAGGCACTCGCTCGTCAATATGGTCGTGATCATATCCGGGTGAACGTGATTTTGCCCGGTTGGGTGGTTACCGAGCGACAACTTGATAAGTGGCTGACGCCCGAGGCTGAGGCGCAGTGGAGTGAGCTCGTCGCGATTAAAGAGCGCATCCTGCCCCCCGATGTTGCCAGCCTTGCCTTGTTCCTCGCCGATGAGGGCAGCGCACGAATCACCGGGCAGCAGTTTATTATCGACGCTGGGCGCGTTTGAAACGATGGCGATACCCGAATTCATTGGCGTTGACTGGGGCAATACCAATGCCCGTTTCATGCTGATTGATGACACAGGCGCAATATTGGCCGAAACAAGCGGCCTTGGTATCGCTAAACTGTCGGGTGCAGAACATATTGAAGCCAACTGTTTTGAAGCCATTGGTGATTGGATCAGCACTCATCCGACGCTGCCGGTGATCATGACAGGTGCTGTCGGGTCGAATATTGGGTGGCGTATTGCGCCTTATCTAATGACGCCAGCGACCGCTGCGATGGCCAAAATGGCAACCACTGCGTTTGTGGCGCGTGGGGTAAGTTTTATTATTCTGCCGGGCGTTGAAACGCTTTGGGCGGACGGTTTGCCAGATGTGATGCGCGGCGAAGAAACGCAGATTTTTGGTGCGCTTGTCGGCGAAACGACACTTGCTTGTCTTCCTGGAACCCATGCCAAATGGGTTGAGGTTGAAAACGGGGTGATAACAGGGTTTCACGGCGCGATGACGGGCGAATTGCTCGATATCATTGGACGGCACAGCATCTTGCTTAACCCGCGCCGTGCGCCGATGGCCGTTGTCGGGCGGGCGTTTCTTGAAGGTGTTACGGTTACCCAGCATAATCAGACGGGGCTTGAAACACTCTTGTTCACCGTCCGTAGCCGACAGATTAAGCGAACGCTAACGGCGGTTGATGCCGATGCCTATCTTGCTGGCCTTTGCATTGGTGCCGAGGTGCGTTCAGCCCTCGCGATTCATCCGACTGCAAAAACTGTAACGCTGATCGGCTCGCCTGCGTTGATGGCGCTCTATGCTTCAGCGCTTGATGCTTATGGCATCACCCCACGCCAGATTGATGGCAAGGCCGCTGTGATCGCGGGCTTAGTCGCAGCGTACCGGATGCATTTCAAATGAGTGGGCCGCGCCATATTGCTGATGTTGCCAACCAGCTCGGTGAAGGCATACTCTGGGATGCACGCGAAGGCGTTGCGCTATGGATCGATATCGAAGGCGCTGCATTTTGGCGTTGGGCAATTGGCCAGAGTGATCCTCAATCATTCGCATTGCCACAAAGACCGGGAAGTATTGCGCTTACTCAAGTGCCCGGATGCTATATCGGTGCATTTGAGGAGGGGTTCGCTCGCTTTATCCCGGCAAATGGTGCGTTTGAAATGCTGTGCGCTGTCACTGCCGATCAACCCCATTTGCGAATGAATGATGGCCGCGTTGATCGCAGTGGAACCTTTTGGGCGGGAAGCATGGCCGAGTGTGCAGGGGTTCCTTTGGGTTCGCTATGGCGCTTTGACGGTGGTGACCTAGCAACGCGTTTCATTCATGATATCCGTATTCCTAACAGCCTATGCTGGAGCCTTGACGGCACGACGATGTATTTTGCAGACTCGCCGCGAAACTTGATCTGGCGCTATGCATTTGACCCAAAAAATGGCCCCGTCGGCGACCCAGAAATCTTCGCGACGACGCCTATTGGAATTCACCCCGATGGCAGTTGCATTGACGGCGAAGATCATCTTTGGAATGCGCAGTGGGGAGGCGGCGAAATCGTTCGTTATCGCCCTGATGGCAGCATTGAGCGTCGCCTGTCGCTTCCTGTTAGCCAACCAAGCTGTGTTGCCTTTGGCGGCGAAGCGCTTGATCTGCTGATGGTCACAAGCGCGCGGGTTGATCTGAGCGCGGAGCAGCTTGAAGCAGAACCATTGGCTGGCGCGTTGTTGGTTTACAGTGTTGATGTATGCGGCGTGCCCGAGGTGATTTGCACGAGAGTGTAGGCTGCAAAAAACAAGCACTTGCCAGCCGCCGCCTGCGCGCGCAAACTTCAAAGAAAACTTTAAGGGGCAGGGCGATGAAAACGAAGCAATTAGTGGTTGGCATCCTCACATTGGTGCTTGTCGGATGCGGGCAGGCAGGCCCATCTGGCGGCAGCAAGAGCGAGGTCAAAGTTACCGAAACGGCTTATCCAGAAAAAGTCTATTGGGGTGATACGCACCTCCATACTTCCAATTCAATTGATGCGTTCGGATTTGGCGTTCGCCTTGGCCCGGAGGAAGCGCTTCGTTTCGCGATGGGTGATGAGGTTACGGCAACAACTGGAATCAAAGCAAAGCTCGATCGGCCGCTCGATTTTCTTGTGATTGCTGATCATAGCGATGCACTCGGTGCAACGCGGCGGCTGTATGAAGCGCCGCGCCTGTTGATCCGCGATCCAGAGTTGCGCCGCTGGCATGATACCATGCAGGAAGGGCCAGAAGGTTCGCAAAGAGTTACGGCTGAAATTATTGATCGTGCCTCGCGCGGGACATTGCCCGCTGCAATGCGTGATCCCAAGGTGAATGAAGAGGGCAGTCGCAAGATTTGGACTGACCATACCGGCATTGTTGATCGCTATAATACACCAGGTAAATTCACCGCCTTCATGGGTTTTGAGTACACGCTAATGCCGCGCGGTGATAATCTCCACCGTGTCGTTATGTTTCGTGATGGCAAAGACCGGGCGGACAAAGTGCTGCCTTTTGGTGCTTTTGGAGACAATGGCAAAGTTGATCAGCTCTGGGATTATATGGATGCCTATGAAAAAACGACCGGCGGCAAAATGCTCGCGATCCCGCATAATTCCAATGTTTCAAACGGTCTGATGTTTGAACTTACTGGCCCTGACGGCGGGCCGATGACGGCAGAATATGCGCGGCGGCGTGCATCACGTGAGCCTCTTGTTGAGATCACGCAGATCAAAGGCGATAGCGAGGCGCATCCGTTTCTTTCCCCCAATGATGAATTTGCAGGTTTTGGCGTAAAGGGGTGGGAGCTTGGCAATCTTCCGATGACAATCCCAAAACAAAACACAATGTTTGCTGGCGAATATGTTCGTGAGGCTTTGAAACGCGGGCTTGCAATTGAGGCACGGACAGGTGTCAACCCTTATAAATTCGGTTTGATTGGATCGACTGACAGCCATACCGCGCTTGCAACAGGTGATGAAAACAACTTTTTTGGCAAACATAGCGGCAATGAGCCTAACCCAAAACGTGTCACTCAAACGCAAAATTTGGGCACTCGTCAGGGTCGTTTTGGCTGGCATTATCTTGCGGGCGGTTATGCCGGGGTGTGGGCAAAGGCAAACACGCGCGCGGCGATCTTTGATGCGATGGTTCGGCGTGAGGTTTATGCGACCACTGGCCCACGAATGCAGGTGCGTTTGTTTGGCGGGTGGGATTTTAAGGCCGATGATCTTAAGGGCAATTGGGTCGCCGCTGGCTATAAGCGCGGCGTGCCGATGGGCGGCGCGCTGAGTGCAGCCAAAGGCACACCAAGTTTTATCGTTTCGGCACTTAAGGATCCGATGGGCGCAAATCTTGACCGAGTACAGATTATCAAAGGCTGGACTGATGCTTCTGGCAGACTTCAAGAGCGTATTTATAATGTTGTTTGGAGTGATCCTGAAACGCGCAAACTCTCTGGTGGTAAACTGCCGTCGGTTGGTGATACGGTTGATCTCGCCACTGCTAATTACAAAAATAGCATCGGCGCGGCGGAGCTGCAAACAGTGTGGCGCGATCCAGAGTTTAATCCAGCGCAGCGCGCTTTTTATTATGTGCGTGTTGTTGAAATCCCAACGCCGCGCTGGGTGGCTTATGATGCGGTGCGCTACAAACTCAAACTGCCTGCCGAAATTGAAATGAAGGCGCAAGAACGCGCGTATAGTTCGCCAATCTGGTATAGCCCAAAAGCAACACGATGACGCTGCGTTAAAGGACGCGGGGATTCTTTCTGAGTGCTAATCGCCGTCAGTTACGACATCGGTATCATAACAAGCGTCTGGTTCATCGAACGCAATTTGCCTAATGGATTGAGCGTAGCGCGACGGTTTGTCTTTGTTGATCAGAACTAATTTCTGGCTAACGCCAGCAGCGCGAAGCTCGCCAGCCAATGTTCGCCCATATAGTCTCCGGTGACATGGGGTAGGCTGGTGTTTAGGTGAGATTGGGCGGAGTCTTCGGCGACTCTGGCGACAGGATGATCCTTCCCAAGCGCGCGCGCAATCCCGCGCCAGCACCAGGCACGGCTGAGGTTGAGGCCATCAAGATGTGCGATCTTGCCGTCGCTTCGGTCTGACACAGTAGCTGGGGTGAAGAGGGTCACGGGTTCGCCACTCGCGAGGCGGGGCAGGAAGGCGTCAAACCAATCGGCAAATGCACTGCGCTCAAGCACGCGGCTCATTAGCAGCGCTTCGCACAGCGCTGGCGAGAGGAATTCATCACCGCCGGGCTCCCACGCCTGACAGTTACGGTCACCCGCGAACCAATCGCGCGCGCGTTCGTTGATCAGCATAGCAAGAGCAGGATCATGGCTCTCCGCCCAATCGCTTGCAAATATGAGCGCAAAGGCGATGTTGAAATGGGTGCCAACGCGTAAGGGGTAAGTCAGCTTTGGAAGGAAGGCGTGAAACCGCTCAGCAAAGGCGCGTGCAAGCGGCTCAAGGGCTGCGGCCCAAGGCGCATCATGCTGCGCAAGTTCGCCATGAAGTGCGAGCAGCCATGCCCAACCATAGGGCCGCTCAAACCCCGCCGCCAGTGGCCGCGAAAGGAACGCGAGTTCGCCTGCGACCTTTTCAGGTACAAGCATCATATCGGCGCGTGTTCTGATTTCTCTCGCCTCGGGCAGATCAAGATACTCGCGCGCGATCCGCATCACTTGCCACCAGCCGTGAACGCAACTGTGCCAATCAAAGCTGCCGTGAAAAATAGGGTGGAACGCAATTGGCGGCACGGCATCTTCGGGGCCGTTCAGGACAAGATCGAGCTTATACGGATATTGGCGGCCGAGATGGCCAAGCGTTGCACGGGCAAACTTCGCCGCGATTTCGGGAGTGAGGTCGCTCACCGGAATGCCAGCAGATAAATCAGCGCGATGTTGACCGCGAGCAGTGGCAGCGCAGTGCCAATCTGCGCCTTGATCACGCCGTTCTTATCCTTGAGTTCAAGCAGTGCTGCGGGCACGAGGTTGAAATTGGCCGCCATCGGAGTCATCAATGTGCCGCAAAATCCAGCGAGCATTCCTATCGCACAGACAATTGCTGGATCACCGCCATATTGCTTGATGAGGAGCGGCATCCCGATCGCAGCGATCATCACTGGGAATGCGGCAAAGGCATTGCCCATCACCATCGTGAAGAGCGCCATGCCAAGTCCGTAGGCAAGCACCGCGCCGATTAAGCTGCCCTGCGGGATCGCTTGCCCCGTAAGCCCGCCAACGACATCGCCAACGCCAGCCAGCGCAAACACGGCGCCAAGGCTCGCGAGCATTTGCGGCAGAATCGCCGCCCATCCGACTGAATCGATCAAACGGCTCCCTTGCTGGAGTGGGAGCATTGGCGCAGGCCGCAGCCGGGCATAGCCTACCGCGAGCGCAAGCAGGACACCGAGCGCAAGCGAGATCAGCGTGACTTGCTTGGGGTCAATCCATTCGGGGATTCGTTTGAACAGCAAGGTGCCGATCAGCGCCACCGCCGGGATCACGAGCGCGATGGCAAACAGGCTGTTGCCGTGACGTGCGGCGCGTTCCTGCTTGACCACCAGGCTGATTTCATCGCCCTCGGCTCGTTTAAGGCCACCAAATCCAGCAATCGCAACCAGCCCAAGTACAAGCAACCCATTGCCAAAATCACCGAGCCTGTCGCCCGCAAACATGCTTAGCGCAAGCAACCCCCAAAAGGCTGCGTTGCCGGCGCGTCGGTTACGCAGGCCAAGCAAAGCGTAAGCGGCAAAGGCAGCCCCAGCGAGCCAATAAACATAAGTGAGCGTGATCATTTGCCAGCGATCCTCCGGTCAAGCCGCCACAGCCGGAAGCCGTGGATCAGGAACGCCGCAATCGCGGTTGGGATCGCCCAGACTGAAAGCTCAAACGGATCAAGGATGATGCCGTACTGTTCAAGCAAGCCCTTCATCAGCAGGATTGACCCAATCGCGAGGAAGATATCCTCGCCGAAGAATAGCCCGACATTATCAGTCGCGGCGGAATAGGCTTTGACCGTCTCGCTTTCATCTTCGCTTAGCGTACCCTTTTGCTTTTGCGCCGCCGCTTCGGCCATTGGTGCAACGAGTGGACGCACTGTCTGCGGGTGGCCAGCGATTGAGGTGAGGCCGAGCGCGGCGGTCGCTTGCCTGATCAGCAGGTAGCCGGTCAGCAACCGCCCGACGGTCGCGCCTTTGAGGCCAGCGATTAGCCCGCGTGCGCGCTCCTGAAGACCGAACGCCTCAAGCAGTCCGATCACAGGAAGGACGATCCAGACGACGCTGACATAGCGCGAATCATTGAACGCCTTGCCAAAGGCCGCAATGATCGCGTGGAGATCAAGCCCCGCCGCAAGGCCAGTCACTAATGCCGATACGACGATCACAAGCAGCGGATTGAACCGCAGCATGAAGCCTGCAACGATCACCGCGATTCCGGCGAGTGTCCACATTAGTGAGTACCCATTATTGTTGTAGTCAGTTTGACCTTAAACTCGTCATGCTGAACTTGTTTCAGCATCCATCTCTCCGCAAACTCCGCTTTCCCCTGCTGAGAGATAGACCCTGAAACAAGTTCAGGGTGACGGTTCGGATTTGAAACAAAAGCCATTATTCAATGCCCCCAAATCCGCCGCCGCCTGGCGTTTCGATCACGAACACATCGCCGGGCTGCATCTGTACAGCCGCAGTTGCGCTGAGATGTTCGGTGCTGCCATCCACCAGCTCCACACGGTTTGCGCCAAGCGCGCCTGGCGCACCGCCCCCAAGGCCGAACGGAGGCACCTTGCGCCGGTTTGACAGGATGCCCGCCTCCATAGCTTCAAGGAAACGGATGCGACGTGTGCCGCCGTCTCCGCCATTGTGTGCGCCACCTCCGCCCGAACCGCGCCGGATCGAGAATTCTTCAAGCAGCACGGGAAAGCGCATCTCCAATATTTCTGGATCGGTCAGGCGGCTGTTGGTCATGTGCGTTTGTATGACCGATGCGCCATCAAAGGTCGGGCCAGCGCCAGCCCCTCCCGCAATCGTCTCATAATATTGGTGCGTGTCATTGCCGAAGGTGAAATTATTCATCGTCCCTTGCGCCCCTGCCATCGCGCCAAGTGCGCCGAACAGCGCGTCAGTTACCACTTGGCTGGTTTCGACATTGCCCGCAACTACGGCGGCGGGATAGCGCGGATTGAGCATACACCCTTCGGGGACGATGATGGTGATCGGGCGCAGGCAGCCCTCGTTCATTGGGATCGGGTCGTCGATCAGCGTACGAATGACATAGAGCACTGCGGCGCGGACAACGGGCAAAGGCGCATTGAAATTGCCAGCGAGTTGCGCTGATGTACCCGTGAAATCGACGGTAGCTGAGCGGGCTTCGCGATCAACGCGAACATTGACCTCAACCACCGCCTCATTATCCATTGCATAGCGGAACTGGCCATCCGAAAGTTTGGCAATCAGGCGGCGGACAGTCTCTTCGGCATTGGCCTGAACATGGCGCATATAGGCTTGGACGACGGGCACGCCATAGTCAGCCGAGATTCGGCGCAACTCGGACGCGCCCTTGGCGCAGGCGGCAACTTGGGCTTTCAGATCGGCAATATTTTGATCAACATTGCGCGATGGCCAACGGCCCGAGCCGAGCAGCGTCCGCAGTTTGGCATCAAGAAAACGGCCTTGGTCAACAATTTTGACATTGTCGATCAGAACGCCTTCCTCCTCCACACTCTTGCTATTGGGCGGCATTGATCCCGGCGTGATCCCGCCGATATCGGCATGATGCCCGCGCGCCGCAACGAAATAGGCGGGGGCGGTTTC
>JANOXQ010000057.1:0-6749 GCA_031418495.1 Sphingomonadales bacterium | reverse complement strand
GTGAATAGGACATATAGGAACGGTTAATTTGCTACAGGTTGCTGGCACCTTAAAACTGCCAGACCTGGAGCCGCCGCCCACATGTCCCTTCATCTAAAAAATCACAATGTCAAAGAGCGCAAAATGCCGACGCCATGTCCTCCCCCGTTTAACCGAGGAGACCGGGCGTCTGCGATGTTTGCGGAAGCGGTGAGAGACACAAGGCCTCATCGCCGCGACAAGAGGGGCACTAGACGGGCTGTTCTGAGTCGTCAACACCAATTTTGCAATTTTATTTCAACGGTTCATCGCTAGGGAGTGTTCATGTCCTTTTTATGTATCGGTAAGCGTTGCCTGTGACCCCTATGAGCCCACCTGACCAAGCAGAGTTCAAAACCCGCGTCAGAAGCGCCGTGTTTTGGCGTTCTGGGAGCCAGATCGTCGCCCAAATGGTGATGTGGGGCGCGACGATTATCGTCGTCCGTTTGCTCGATCCAAGCGACTATGGCTTGTTCGCGATGACGCAGGTGATCCTTGTTCTTTTTAACTTTTTGAACGGGGACAGCTTCTCCAGTTCGCTCATTCAGGCCGAATCGGTCGAAAAGAAGCGAATCGCACAAGTCTTCGGGATGCTGATTCTGTCAAATGGAACTCTTGCGATTGCGCAGTTTATGGCGGCACCTCTGGCCGCCGCTTACTTCCGCCAACCGATCATCACCGATATGCTGCGCACCCAAGCACTGCTTTATATGGCGACGCCGTTTATCTCGCTCCCTTCCGCATTGCTCGCGCGCGGGCTTGATTTCCGCAAGCAAGCCGCAGCGAATATGGCGGCGGCACTTGCCGGGGCGGTTACTGCACTCACCTGCGCATCATTGGGCTACGGGGTATGGACGCTAGTCTATGCACCAATTGCTTTGTTTGGCGTACGCGCGATTGGGCTAACTTATGCCGCGCGGCTGCTGGTTTGGCCAAGTTTCAATTTTGCGGGTGCCAGCCATATGTTCCGATTCGGCGGCGCGCTGCTGATCTGTCAGATGCTGTGGATCATCCAAAGCCAGTCGGATATCTTCATCGCCGGTCGCGTTTTTGATCCGCATCATCTCGGCCTTTATGCTGAAGCGTTGTTTGTGACGCTGATTTTCACCGGCAAATTCATCCCGCCGCTCAATGAAGTCGCGTTTCCCGCTTATGCCAATCTGGCGAAGGAAGGTGGGCATATTGGCACAGCCTTTATCACCTCGGCACGGCTGACGATGTTTGTTGCCCTCCCCCTTTACCTTGGCCTAGCAATTGTCGCTGAGCCTTTGGTGGCGACGCTGTTTGGCGAGAAATGGCTTGAGATGGCACCGCTGGTATCGGGGTTGGCATTGGCGATGCCCTGCTTCGCACTGCAAATTCTCTGTTCGCCCGCCACCAACGCGCTCGGAAAACCGCGCATCTATCTGCGCAGCAGCATCAGCGGCGCGATTATCATGCCGATTGCGTTTAGCATCGGGCTGCAATGGGGCGCCCAAGGGCTGGTACACGCATGGCAAGTCGCCGCCCCGTTGTTGCTGATCACGACGCTCTTTCTGACGCTCCCCGAAATCGGCGCTGACTGGCGCAAATTGGTGGCCGCACTTGTCCCCTCACTCATCGCGTCGGGGGTGATGGCGTCGATGGTATATGTAGCTTCGCATTATACAGGTGACCTTCCCGCCGCCACGGAGCTTGCGATTCTCGTCGCGTTTGGGGCGCTTTGCTACCTAGGTTTGCTCTGGACATTCTCACGACAAACGCTTGAGCAAATCTTTGACTTGGTGTTCCGCCGCAAGATTGTGGTCGCCTAAAGCACCCTCAACTGCTCTGGATATACTCACGCAGTGACGCCGCTTCGGCCTCAATCCGATCGATCCGGTATTTGACGATATCACCGATTGAAACGAACCCAATCAGCTTACTCCCATCAAGCACGGGTAAATGACGGATGCGCCGCATCGTCATCAGCGAGAGCGAATCGATAGCCCCTTCATCGGGGCCAACTGTGATCGCAGGGGTAATCATGACCTCAGCAACTTTCTTGGCCAAGATCGATGGGCCTTCGCGCGACAGACCATAAATCACATCGCGTTCGGAAAAAATACCGCGCACCTCACCATCATCAACCACTGGAAGCGCACCGATTCGGCGTTCGGCAAGCAGCGCCACCGCATCAGCAACGCTTGCATCACTCGTTACAGAAATCACGTCATGAACACGTGATTGGAGAATTGCCTTTATTGTCATTGCACGGCCCTCCTATTATCAACCCATCTTGCTGAATTTATGACGAAGGTTCAAGGAAAAGCATGAACATTCCCCAAAGCCAACTCGAAAACCCTGAATATGCTGCTTTCGCATGGAAACGCTACAAGCGGTTGATGTGGTGGATGACGCTCGCCTCAACGCTTGCGACCGTTGGTGGACTCGGCGCGCTTTGGATTATGGCGGGGCCAATCCCTTGGCTGATGATCCTGTTTACAGCGCTTGGCATCTTTTTTTCGGTACTTTTGGCCGCAGCGCTGATGGGCCTTGTATTCCTCAGTGCTGGCAGTGGCCATGATGAGGCCATCATTGATCCTTTCAAGGATCAGGGCGTTTAATGGCTGAGCCACGCGAACCCGTATTGCGAATTGTGCCACAGCGCAGCGATATTAACTCAAACGGCCACATCTTCGGCGGCTGGGTACTCGCTCAAATGGACATTGCAGGCGGAATTGTCGCTGGCCGAGTCGCTGACGGGCCATGCGCAACCATTGCAATTGAAGCGATGAAGTTCATCCAGCCAATCCTTATGCGCGATATCATCTCAGTCTATGCCGAAGTCGCGCGGCGTGGACGAACATCAGTTGCGATCAAGATTGAAGTTGTCGCGACGCGTGATCGCGGCGCGACAAATGTAAGCGTGACGGAAGGGATCTTTACATTCGTAGCGCTTGATGAACATGCACGGCCAAGGGTTTTGCCGGGTTAAGCAGCAGCGCCCTGCCCCATCAGCGCCTCAATTGCTTCAGTAACCTGAGCAATATCAGCCATCCCGTCAACCTTGCGGACAAGCCCACGTGCTTCGTAGATAGGTAGGATGGGCGCTGTTTTACCGCGATATTCGGCCATCCGCGTCCGCACTGATTCTTCATTATCATCGGCACGGCGTTTGAATTCGGTTGATGCACAATTATCACAGACCCCGGCGACCGCAGGCTGTTTAAACTTGTCATGATAACCTTCATTGCACTTCGCACAAGTGTAGCGCCCAGTGATCCGCTCAACCAGCACATCTTCATCAACTTCAAGCTCAATTACATGATCAAGCACTCGGCCCCGCGATGACAAAATCCCATCAAGCGAAAGCGCCTGTGCTGCAGTACGCGGATAACCATCAAAAATAACGCCTGTCTTGGGGTCAAGCGCATCAAGCGCTTCGCCGATTAGGCCTGAGACGACTTCATCCGAAACCAGCCCGCCGCTGTCCATAATCGCCTTGGCTTGAAGCCCAGTCGGCGTTCCCGCCTTCACCGCTGCGCGAAGCATATCACCCGTCGAGAGTTGCACCATCGCATATTCATCAACCAAGCGCGCTGCCTGCGTACCTTTGCCTGCCCCCGGCGGCCCCAACAATATGATATTCATCCGCGCCCTTCCCCAGGGTTTTATGTGAAGGATTACCGGCGTGTAACGCCGCCCTTCAGCTTTGATTTCTTGATCAGATCACCGTATTGATGCGCCAGCAAATGACTCTGAATCTGCGTCACCGTATCAATCGTAACGTTAACCACGATGAGCAGGCTTGTGCCACCAAGATAGAATGGAATGCCAAGCGCGGATACGAGATATTCGGGCACGAGACAGATGAAGGTCAGATAGGCCGCACCAAGTACGGTGATCCGCGTCAGCACATAATCGAGATAGTCGGCAGTGTTCTTACCCGGACGAATGCCGGGAACAAAGCCGCCGTAGCGCTTGAGATTATCCGCCGTTTCCTCAGGGTTGAACACAACTGCGGTATAGAAAAAGCAGAAGAAGATAATCCCAGCCGCATAAAGCGCCATAAACAAGGGCGAGCCGTGCTGGAGGTTGGTCGTGATGCTCAGCACCACATCACCCCAGAAGCTTTCACCCGTGGCACCCTGCCCGGCAAACTGCGTCAGCGTGAGCGGCATGAGCAACAACGATGAGGCAAAGATTGGCGGGATGACGTTGGCGGTGTTGATCTTCAAAGGCAGGAAGCTCTTGTCCGATTGAACCATCCCGCGCGCCGTCTGCCGCTTGGGATATTGGATCAACACGCGGCGTTGCGCTCGTTCCATAAAGCAGATGAACGCGATCAGGCCGATCACAAGAATGAGAATTGCCAAAATCAACAATGGTGACATCGTGCCCGAACGACCGCCTTCAAACACGTTAACCAGAGCCTTTGGCAATTGCGAGACGATCCCCGCCATAACGATCAGCGAGATACCATTACCGATACCCCGACTTGTGATCTGCTCACCAAGCCACATCAGAAAGAGCGTGCCGCCAACCAGCGCGATAACGCAGGCAATGCGGAAGAGCATTCCAGGTTCAACCACCGCTGACGTTCCAGTTGTTGCGCCCCAGCCTTCAAGGCCAACCGCGATAAAATAGCCCTGAATGATCGTCAGAAACACCGTGCCGTAACGCGTGTATTGATTGAGTTTTTTGCGGCCTGCCTCGCCCTCTTTCTTGAGTGCGGCAAGCGTCGGGTTGAGCGAGGTCGCAAGCTGAATAACAATAGACGCCGTAATATAGGGCATCACGCCAAGCGCGATTAGGCTCATCCGCTCAAGCGCGCCGCCTGAGAACATGTTGAAGAAATCAAGCACGCCGCCCTTGGTCGTTTCAAACTGGGCTTGGAGCGCAATCGGATCAATTCCGGGAAGTGGCACATGGCTCAGCAGGCGAAAAATAATCAACGCGCCAAGTGTGAACCAGATACGTTTTTTGAGATCAGTGGCCTGCGAAAAATTCGACAGGCTGAGGCTCGAAGCCATTTGGTCAGCGGATGATGCCATTGCGAAAATCAGACCCCAAAAAAGAAAGGCGGCGAAGCGGCTGTTAGCCCCTCGCCGCCTCTATATAATGAATGATCGCGATATTGAAAGGCTGTGTAAGCCGAACCACGATCAAACGAAGCGTTAGGCTTTAATCTTGTTGACCGTGCGGTGCTTGGCCTTCGCCTTGTCCGCCGCTGCAACCACTTCGATCACTTCAACCGAACCACCAGCGGCTTCAACCGCTGCCTTGGCTCCTGCTGAAACGCCCGCCACCAAAAACTTGAGCTTGGCCGAAAATGTGCCCTTGCCAAGCAAACGGACGCCGTCCTTGCCGCCGCGTGCAACGCCAGCAGCCTTGAGCACCGCGTGATCAATCACAGCCTTGGTGTCGAGCTTACCTCCGTCAACCAGCTTTTGGATCATACCAAGGTTGATCTCTGCATAATCCTTGCCGAAAATATTGTTGAAGCCACGCTTTGGCAACCGCATGTGAAGTGGCATCTGGCCGCCTTCAAAGCCATTGATCGACACACCTGAGCGTGACGTCTGGCCCTTTTGGCCACGACCCGAAGTCTTGCCTTTGCCCGAACCGATACCCCGTCCCACGCGCATACGCGATTTACGGGCACCATCATTATCGCGGATTTCATTTAGTTTCATGTCTTGCACTCGCTTTCGCTTTGTTCGCGCTAATTATAAAGTTAGTCGATCACCTGCACCATATGGCGCACGGCACGGATCATGCCGCGCACCTCTGGGCTGTCCTCAAGTTCACGCACCTTGTGCATTTTATTGAGGCCAAGCCCGATCAACGTCCCGCGCTGATCCTTGGTACGACGGATTGGTGATCCAGTCTGTTTGATCTTGATCTTTGCCATGTTGCTTACTCCACAACCGCAGCAGCGTCGGCTTCGGCCTCGGCTGAGCTTGCGCCACCACGGCCCAGCAGGTCAGCAATTTTCTTGCCGCGACGCTGCGCCACTGATTTTGGGCTGGTCTGTTCACCAAGCGCCTCAAAGGTCGCCCGGATCATGTTATACGGATTTGATGTACCCGTCGATTTGGTCACAACGTCAGCAACGCCAAGGCTTTCAAACACGGCGCGCATCGGGCCACCCGCGATAATGCCGGTTCCTTGCGGAGCCGAACGCAGATGGACGAGACCAGCACCGAAATGGCCGGTGCCATCATGATGCAGCGTGCGGCCTTCACGAAGCGGAACGCGAACCATTGCCTTTTTGGCAGCAGCGGTTGCTTTCTGGATCGCTTCAGGCACTTCACGCGCCTTGCCGTGGCCAAAGCCTGCACGGCCCTTGCCATCGCCGACCACTACAAGGGCTGCAAAGCCAAAACGCTTACCACCCTTCACCGTTTTCGAAACGCGGTTGATATGGACAAGCTTTTCGATCAGCTCTTCGCCGCCGTCGTCAGCCCCTGGGCCACCGCGCTTATCATCACGACGACCACGGTTACCGTCACGGCCACCGCCGCTGCGATTGCCGCCGCCGGGGCCGCCACCACGTCCACCGCGTGGGCCGCGTGGGCCGCGTGGTGCTTCGCCCTCAGGAGCGGGGGCGGGAGCAGCTGCCGGAACGGCTGCCTGAATTTCGGTTTCGTCAGCCATCGATTAAAACTCCAATCCGCCTTCGCGGGCCCCGTCAGCAAGCGCCTTAACGCGCCCGTGAAACAGAAAGCCTCCGCGATCGAATACTACTTTGGTTACGCCTGCCTTTT
>JANOXQ010000056.1:0-52054 GCA_031418495.1 Sphingomonadales bacterium | reverse complement strand
CCCGGAACGGGGAGGGGGACCATCCGCAGGATGGTGGAGGGGCGCCCGCAGTTTTTCCTGAACCTCTGACGGCGTGACACCTTCACTGTGCCCCTCCACCAGCTTCGCTGGTTCCCCTCCCCGTTCCGGGGAGGATTTAATTACCCCGCTCTCAACTAACCACCGCGCTAGCTTTGCCACGCGTTCAACCTTATCGGCGACTGTGCCCAATTTCTCATGAAACACGATTTGGCTAAGCTTCGCCGCCTGATCCTCAAGCTTCACTTTCAAATCGGCGTCCCAGAAGAATTTCGCGTCCGAAAGCCGCGCCGCGAGCACTTTTTCATTGCCCGCGATCACCGTCGCGCCGCCGTCGCTCGGCTCAAGGTTCGCGGTGCAGACGAACGCATTCGCCAGTTTCCCCAAGCTATCCCTACAGATGAAATATTTCTGGTTCACCCGCGCGGTCAACTGAATGACTTCCTCGGGCACGTCCAGAAACGCCGGATCAAACCGCCCAAGCATTGGCACTGGCCATTCGGTCAGCCCGGCATTTTCCGCGACCAAGCCTTCATCGGGCACAAGCACAAGCCCCGCCGCGCTCGCCGTTTTTTCAGCGCCCGCACGGATGATCGCGCGGCGTTCATCTTGATCGATGATCACATGGGCTGCACGGAGAGTTTCGGCATAATGTTCGGGACTTTGAATAAAGACTGGCCCTGTCGAATGAAAGCGATGACCAACCGTATTCTGCGACGACTCAATACCTTCATACCCGCAAATAATCGGGCGTTCTCCAAAGAGTGCGACAATTCCCTGTAAAGGCCGAACCCAACGCAGCGCGTCCATCGAAACCGACGCTTCGCCCCAGCGCATTGATTTCGGCCACGGGAAGTTCCGAATGATCTCGTGAATGGCAGTGGTAAGAACAGCATCGGTTGGAAGCCCCGGCTTTTCAATGATCGCGAACAATATCTTCGCGCCCTTCGCGTCTTCGTGCGAAACAATTTCTACACCGCTAGGGAGATTGCGCTTGAAGCCTTCAATCGCTTGTTGAGGCGCATCGGCGCGCGGCCCCTTGCGTTCCTCGGATACCGCAGCGGTTTCCTGCGGCAGCCCGCGCGCAATCAGGGCAAGGCGACGCGGCGTCGCGTAGGTCTCCACTGTCTCCACTTTGAGGCCAGCCTTGGCCAGTTCCTCACCAAATAGCCGCGCGAGATCAGCCCGCGCCTTATCCTGCATCCGCGCGGGGATTTCTTCGGAACGGAGTTCTAATAAAAAATCTGTCATCACGCGGCTCCCAAGCCGAGCGCGTGGTCAACCCTCCGCGTCTCCGCGCCTCCGCGTGAATTGAATTTATTCGCGCGGAGGCGCGGAGACGCGGAGAAGAAAGTGAGATGCTTCACGCCGTCCACCCATTCTTTTCCATCCACGCCGCACAGCTACCCTTCGCGAGATCGCGGACGCGGCCCATGTAGCTGGCGCGTTCTTGCACGCTGATCACGCCGCGCGCCTGAAGCATGTTGAAGATGTGGCTGGCCTTGATCGCTTGTTCATAGGCGGGAATGGGCAGCGCCTTTTCAAGGCAGTTTTCGCATTCGCCTGTTGCCTTTTTGAAGGCATCGAACAGCATCTCGGTATCCGCCGTTTCGAAATGATAGGCGCTCATCTGTTTCTCACTTTCGAGAAACACATCGCAGTAAGTGACGCCGACATCATTATACGCAAGGTGGAAAATGCTATCCTTATTCTGGATATACATCGCCAGCCGCTCAAGCCCGTAGGTCAGTTCACCCGCGACTGGCTTGCAATCAAATCCGCCCATTTGCTGGAAATAGGTGAACTGAGTCACCTCCATCCCGTCGCACCAGACTTCCCAGCCAAGCCCCCATGCGCCAAGCGTAGGCGACTCCCAATCATCCTCGACGAAGCGGATATCGTGGAGCAGCGGATCAATGCCAATCGCAGCGAGGCTCCCAAGATACAGCTCTTGCAAATCGGGAGGCGATGGTTTCAGGATCACTTGATACTGGTAATATGCCCCTAACCGATTAGGGTTTTCGCCGTAACGCCCGTCGGTTGGACGGCGGCAGGGCTGAACAAAGGCCGCGTTCCACGGATCAGGGCCAAGCGCGCGCAGCGTTGTCGCGGTGTGAAACGTGCCGGCCCCCATTTCCATGTCATAAGGCTGGAGGATTACACAACCCTGCGCCCCCCAATAGGTGTGGAGCGTCAGAATCAGGTCTTGAAAACTAAGGCTTTTAGGCTCGGACATGGCGGCAGGCCTTGGCTTAACCCCACGCGGGCGTCAACGGTTGATCGGATCAGCCATTGAAGTTTGCGCCAAAAACGACGACATAGCGCCCATGAAACATAAATCACTTTTCGCAGCGCTTGGGTGCGCGCTTCTTCTTTCAACCGCTACTGTGTCATGTGCCAAGCCCGCGCCAACCAAGGCACCCGCCGCCGCCAAACCGGCGATGTGGAAACTGGCCGATGCGGATACCACCATCTATCTGTTTGGCACGATCCATGTGCTGCCTGCGGATTATGAGTGGCGCACCAAAGCGTTCGACGCTGCCGCCGCCAAAGCCGATACGCTGGTGCTTGAAGTGGCTGACCTTGGCGATAACGCGAAAACTGCGGAGATATTCACCCGCCTCGCGATGTCACCAAATCTGCCGCCAGTGCTTGACCGTGTGCCTGCTGATAAACGGCCCGGCCTAAAGACGCTCATTGATAAGGTTGGTTTTCCGGCGGCGTCCCTGGCGCAGTTTGAAAGCTGGGCCGTGGCGATCACGCTTGCCGGGGGGATGCTCAAGGATCTTGATCTCAGCCCCGATAATGGCGTTGAGCGCAAGCTGACCGAACAATTCACTGCCGCCAAAAAGCCAGTGATCGGCCTTGAAACAACCGAGCTTCAGCTTGGCATTTTCGATAAACTGCCCCAGCCTGCACAAGATATGTTCTTGGCTGGCTTAGCTGATGAGGTTGCCGATCCCAAGGCCGAATTTGACGCAATGCTCGGCGCGTGGCGCAGCGGCGACAACAAGGCCATAGCGAAAACTTTTGATGATGAGCTTCGCCAATCGCCAGAGCTCACCGATGCGCTGCTGCGCAATCGCAATGCGAACTGGACGGCGTGGCTGACCAAACGACTTGATACGCCGGGTACGGTGCTGGTTGCGGTTGGCGCGGGACATCTAGCGGGTGAAGACTCAGTGCAGGGAATGCTTGCCAAAAAAGGCTTGAAAGTGACGCGGGTTCAGTGAGCGCGCGGGCATTCAAGCAGGTTGATGTGTTCACATCGGTGCCGCTGCTCGGCAATCCGGTGGCAGTGGTGCTTGATGGCGCGGGGATGACAGGCGCTGACATGCAGGCGTTTGCCAATTGGACGAACCTATCCGAAACGACCTTCGTCTTGCCGCCAACCCAAGCGGGCGCGGATTATGCCGTGCGGATTTTTACGCCGCGCAATGAACTAGTGTTCGCTGGTCATCCAACGCTTGGCACAGCACACGCAGTAATTGAGGCCGGGATAGCAGCGCCTAAGGACGGCAAGATCATTCAACAGTGTAAACTTGGGCTCATTGAAGTGAGCGTTGGCGACACTGGCCTTTCGCTCAAAATGCCGCCAAACACAGTGACGCCAGCGCCCGATCCAGCGGCGCTCGCGGTGGCTTTGGGCGGTGTAAACTTCGGCAACGGCGCGCCGCAAGTCGTTGATGTTGGGCCGCACTGGGTGATTGCCGAACTTGATACGGTCGAGGCCGTTGAAACGCTGACGCCCGATCTGCCTGCGCTTGCCACCTATGACCGTGCGCATCATACAACTGGTATCACGCTGTTTGCGGTGGTGAACGACAGTGAAATCATCGTCCGCACTTTTGCCCCACTTGATGGCATCGCCGAAGATCCCGTGTGCGGCAGCGGCAGCGGTGCACTTGCGGCGTACCGCCTCCACAGCGGCGCAATCAAAGACGGTGACCGCTACCTCGCCTCACAGGGGCGGCAGGTCGGTCGTGACGGTAAAGTCCATATCCGTATTGACGGCAGCGACATTCACGTCGGCGGCGATTGCGTGACCTGTATTGACGGCGTTTACAGGCAGTAGCGGTTTTGGCGCAAAGCGTCTAAGGCGACGCCCATGAACTCAATATTTCCTGTAATGGCTGGTGGCGCGATTGGGGCTGGGCTGCGCTACTTGGCCAGTCTTATGCTCGTCGGACGTAGTGAATTTCCGTATGCGACACTCGCGGTCAATCTGGCTGGCGGCTTTGCAATGGGATTACTCGCGGCGTTCGTCTTGCGCGGCATGGCAAGCGAAGGCGTCCGCCTGTTCGTCGGCGTTGGCGTACTCGGCGGGTTTACAACCTTTTCCGCCTTTAGCCTTGAAAGTTTCCAAATGATCGAACGCGGACAAATGGTAATGGCGGCGGGTTACGCTATGGCCTCTGTAATCGGATCGATAGCCGCACTTGCGCTCGGTTTCGCGGTGGCACGCACATGAGCGACGCCGTCCGCACCTTCACCGTAAAGCCCGATGATGACGGCATTCGCCTTGACCGCTGGTTCAAACGCAACCTGCCCGATGCGAGTTTCAACCTTGTGTCGCGCTGGGCGCGCACGGGTCAGCTCCGTGTTGATGGCAAGCGCGCCACGCCGGGTGACCGGATTGAGGCTGGCCAAAGCATCCGCGTGCCCCCGGCTGAGGCCGCACCCACGCCCGAAAATGCGTCGGTACGCCCGCCGCGCCCCAAGAAACAGCGCCCTGAACTCAGCGAAGATGAAACCGCATTCGCCGAAAGCCTTGTGATCTATAAGGATGACGCAGCACTCGTTCTCAACAAGCCGCCGGGGCTGGCAACGCAGGGTGGCACCAAAACCGATGAGCATGTTGACCGATTGCTCGACGCGCTGTGGTTTGAAATCGACGGGCGGCCAAAGCTTGTTCACCGGCTTGATAAGGATACCAGTGGCGCGCTGCTGGTCGCGCGTAAGGCAAGCTCTGCTGCGCATTTCGCCAAGGCTTTTTCGAGCCGCACCGCGCGCAAAGTCTATTGGGCTATCGTCGTTGGCGTTCCCGAAATTCATGACGGCATGGTCGAGCTACCAATTTCAAAGCAACCCGGCAGCGGCGGCGAAAAAATGCACGTTGATCAGAAAGAAGGCTCGCCCGCGCGCACCCGCTACCGTGTGATTGAGCGCGCGGGCAATACCGCCGCTTGGGTTGAGCTTCAGCCTTTCACCGGGCGCACGCATCAGCTCCGCGTTCATATGGCCGCGATTGGCCATCCGATTGTGGGTGACGGCAAATACGGCCTACGCGATGCTTTCCTGACGGGCACGATCAGCCGCAAAATGCACCTCCACGCGCGGCGCATCCGTGTGGATCATCCGACGGGCGGCGGACAGATTGATGTCCGTGCTGACCTGCCGCCCCATTTCGCCGAAACGCTTACCGATCTGGGCTTTGATGAGGCCAACGGTGATGCTCTGCTGCTTGATGAAGTGAAGTTCAAAGACACTGTAGAGGGCAAAAAGCGCCTCGCCACCAACATCGCCAAATCAGCGCGCAAGGAACGCAAGGGTGAGCGGCGCGGGCGGAGCAGTTCGCCGCCCACACGCGGGAAGGGCAAGGCGAAATAATGCATCCCAATGCGGCCTTTCGCTGGGATGACCGCGACGCTCTGCGCGGCTTCGCTCGTGAGATTGGTTTCGGGATGCTGTTCGCCGGAACGCCCGATGGCCCGCGCGTTGCGCATTTGCCGTTCGTGTTTCTGGATGATGACAGGATCGCGTTCCACACCGCGCGCGGCAACGGAATTGCCAAACATTTGGGCGGTGCCGAAGCGCTGTTCGTCGTCAACGGGCCGGACGCTTATATCAGCCCCGACTGGTATGAACTTGGCAATGATCAGGTGCCGACATGGAATTACCTTGCGCTCGAAATGCAAGGGTCAGTGCGGCGGATGAGCGATGATGAACTCACCGCCCAAGCCGATGCGCTGACAGCCGAACAAGAGGCCCGCCTCGCGCCCAAACCCGAGTGGACGCGACACAAGATGAGCGACGGCCTGTTCAATAAAATGCGCGGCGCGATCATCGGCTTTGAAATGCGTGTGACCGCATGGCGCAGCACGGCCAAGCTCGGCCAGAACAAACCACAAGAGGCGCGTGACCGCGTTGCCGATGCGCTTGATGCGCGCGGGCAAAAGGCGATGGCGCATTTGATGCGTGAGCTAGGCAAATGAATCGCCTCGCGCTGTTCGACTGTGACGGCACGCTCGTTGATTCGCAGGCCAACATCTGCCTTGCGATGGAAGATGCCTTCACCCGCGCCGGGATGACACCGCCACCGCGTAGCGCGACGCGGCGGGTGGTTGGCCTCAGCCTTGTTCCCGCGATGCAAGCGCTGCTGCCCGATGGTGAGGATGTGCTCCACCGTGCGCTCGCGGAGGATTATAAGAACGCCTTTCACCGCCTGCGCGGGCGCGGGATGATTGAGGAGCCGATGTTTGACGGCATATTGGCCGCGATGGACGCACTGCAATCCGATGGATGGTTGCTTGGCGTAGCGACGGGCAAATCGGATCGCGGGCTTGCGCTCTGCCTTGAACATCACGGGATATTAGACCGGTTCGTGACGCTCCAAACTGCCGACCGCCACCCGTCAAAGCCGCATCCATCAATGGTGTATCAGGCAATGGCCGATGCAGGCGCAGCGCCGCAGACGACCGTGATGATTGGTGACACAAGTTTTGACATGGCAATGGGCGTCGCCGCCAAGGCCCGCGCGCTCGGCGTCGATTGGGGCTATCATGAGCCACACGAACTACACGCGGCGGGGGCGTATGCGGTTGTTAGCCATCCCGAACAGATGCTGGAGAAAATGACATGAACGAAGAACTGGCCAAAAAGCGCTTCATGATCCTCAATCTTGTGCGGTTTTCAGCGCTTGCTTTCATCTTTGCGGGTGCCGCCAATATCGGCGGTAAGCTGCTGCCCGAATTGATGCCAGTGCTTGGCTATGTCCTGCTCGTCATCGGTGCGACTGATTTCTTTCTCGCGCCTGTGCTGCTCAAACGGTTGTGGCGCACGCCTGAATGAAACGGTTTTACAAGACGGTTTCGGTGACGGCGGAGTGCGGTATTCTGCTTGATGCCCGGCCAGTGCGCACGCCGCGCAAGGCGCTGTTGACGCTCTCAACCAACGCGCTAGCCGAGGCCGTTGCGGAGGAATGGCGCGCGCAGGAAATTGAGATCAAACCTGAAACTATGCGGCTGAGCGGCCTTGCAAATGCCGCGATTGACTTGATCGCGCCTGACACGAAGGGCTATGCGGCGGGTCTTGCGGTTTATGCTGAAAGCGACCTGCTCTGCTACCGCGCAGATGATCCGCCCGATCTTGTCGAACGGCAATTGGCCGCCTGGGAACCGCTACTAGACTGGGCGCAGGCGCGCTATGATGTCACCTTCACGCGCGTCAGCGGGATTATGCACCAAGCGCAGCCAAGCGAAACGCTTACCCGGCTGGCTGCGGCAATCGCCGAACGAAATGCGTTTGAGCTTGCCGCGCTTTCACATATTGTGACAATCAGCGGATCACTCGTGATCGCACTCGCGGTGCTTGAACGCGAGATTGAAGCAGACCCCGCGTTCAATGTTGCTCATCTCGACGAGCTTTGGCAGGCCGAGCAATGGGGCGAAGACTGGATGGCTGCCGACGCACGCGTGTTGCGCCGCGCTGATTTTGTATCAGCCTGTCGGTTCCTGCGGCTGCTGAGTGACAACTGACGGCGCGACTGGCATTTCCGCAGCAACTGGCAAGAACCAGCGCGCAATCACAAGGCCGGCCACGATCAACATCGCCGAATCCGCGATGAATGTATAAGTCCAGTACGACCAATCATGGTGCAGCCAAATTGGATTGCCGAGGTTGATCATTGCTGATGCCGCAATCGAAAATAGGACGACGATCTTTGCGCGTGAAGCAAAATCGGGAACGCGCCGGTCAAGCGTGCTGAGTGCGGCGGCGAGCAGGATGCAGACGATCAATTCCTGAACAAAGCCGTAACCAATCCCACTCATATCGCTAAGCGAAAAGCCCCTGCTGTTATAAAACACCGTTGCCACTGGCCCTTGGCCGTAGAGCGTTGTACCGGACTGCGTCGACGGGTCTGGCACCATATAGGTGCCCGTCTGCGGCAAGTTCGCCGCGAGTGCGGCCTGCACTGCGGCGCTTTGCACCTCATTCGCGCTCGAATAAGCGATCATACCAATCGGCGTCGCAAAGAAAATAAATCCGGTAACAAACATCGCAACGGCACCCGCAAAACTGCCAATGGCTAACTTAATCATGATGATGGCCCTCCCTACATTATGATGCAGTGGAGGCTATACCCATTGGGGCGGCGGCTCAAGCGCCTACTTCATTAGCCCGCGAACGAAGCCAATGAGGCCGGTTTGACGGCTGCGTTTTAGCCTTTCAGACACGAGGATCGCGCTGACTTTTTCAAAGCAGTGCTCAACATTATCGTTGACCAGCACATAGTCATACCCGTCCCAGTGGCTGATTTCGGCGGTGGCACGTGACATGCGCGCATCGATCACTTCATCACTATCGGTGCCACGCAAACGCAGTCGCCGCTCAAGCTCTTCCATTGACGGAGGGAAAATGAACACACGGACGACATCACCGCCCGCAAGCTGATAAAGCTGCTGCGCGCCCTGCCAATCAATGTCGAACAGCACATCGCGGCCTTCTGACAATGCCTTTTCCACCGCACCGTGCGGCGTGCCATAACGATGACCAAAGACATGCGCCCATTCAAGAAATTCGCCCTTGGCAACCATTTCCTTGAAGGTTGGCGTGTCAACGAAATGATAATCACGCCCGTCAACCTCGCCGGGACGCGCTGGCCGGGTTGTTGCGGAGACAGACATCTCTAAACCTGAGTCGGATGCAAGCAGCTTTCGCGCAATCGTCGATTTACCAGCCCCCGAGGGCGAGGAAACGATGAAAAGTATGCCCCGCCGCTTAAATTTGAACGGGTCTGATGTAGATGTGTCGACCATAAGCGCTCTTGCCCGCAACAGCATAGCGGCGTCAACATCGCGTATGTGTGAAAATTATGTCAGCTCGGCTCAATCACATAAATTTCACCGTCAAAATCAACGATGTAAAGATTACGCGCCTGATCAACACCAAAACTCGCGACATTGTTGATCGTGCCAGCGACTGGCACAAAACTGCTCGCCCGCAGCGTGAATGCGCTTGAGGCTATTGTCTGGCCTTGAACAAGGCTGGCTGCGGGCACACTGAAAATCACCGGGCGGACGAAATCAGCGAAGATATATTGGCCCTGAAGCGCCTCAACCGGGCCACGATACACATAACCGCCCGTTACAGAGAAGCCTTGGGTTGGCCCTGAACCGTGGCTATATTCTGCGACCGGCGGGGTTGCCCCTGCAGGCGGCTGACCATTGAATGTGCGAGTGCCCTCTAAGCGTGCCCAGCCGAAATTGAGGCCTGCTTCACCGGGACGGATCAGATCAATCTCCTCAATCAGATTTTGCCCGACATCGGCAATATAAAGATTTCCCGTTACCGGATCAAAACTGTTGCGGAACGGATTGCGCAGACCAAGCGCATAGATTTCGGGCGCGCCGCCACCGCTTGCAAACGGATTGCTTGTTGGAATGGCATAATCACGAGTGGTGTCGCTGATGAAGGCATCGCTGCGGACATCGATACGCAATATCTTGCCAAGCAGATTGTTGCGATTCTGCGCATTATCCTGCGGATCGCCCGCGCTCCCGCCGTCACCACTCCCGATATAGAGAAAGCCATCGGGGCCGAATTCGATCCACCCGCCATTATGATTAGCAAATGGCTGAGTGAAGGTCAGGATGATATCGCCAACTTGATCGGCAGGAACGCTGTTATTCGTTGGCACCCGGTAGCTGCGAATCTCGGTGTTTCCCGCCAAGTTGGTGACGTTGACATAGAGCATCCGGCTGCCGCTGAAATCCGGCGCGAGCGCAAGGCCGAGCAAGCCGCGCTCACCTCCGCTTGATATTGTCGACGCGATATCAAGGAATGGCACTGGATCAATCGCGCCGGTTGCGGGATTGAGAATGCGAATGCGCCCTGCCTGTTCGGCTACCAATACGCGCCCTGAGTTATCAGGCAGCGGGATCAGGCCTAGTGGGGAAGTAAAACCTGTGCCTACGCGTCGCACTTGAAACGCGCCATCGTTCCTATCCGTGACGGTAATCGCGACATCAGCGAACAGCGTAAAGCGCGCATCAACAAAGCCAATCCGCACAAGATAAATATTGTTGCGATCTGAATCGACGGGCACTTCAAAATCCGGCGCAGCAACGAAAGAAAGTGCCCCAGCAGGCGTAATCGCAAAGCGCGCGCCATCGGCGCCGCCTGCAACAGAAAACGTCAGCGGGCCATTATTGCCCTCTCTAGCGGTCGCATTATAAATTACGCCTGTACTGTTTTCAGGAACATTCTGAGCAGTGGCAGATGTGAAAACGGCAGGCCTATCGAGTGGCTGCGGACCCGAGTCACCATCCCCGCCGCAGCCAACAAGTGCGAGCAGAAGCATTGGCAAAAATGTTCGAAAAGTGCGCGTAAAAAACATAAAAACCCTCGACAGTTTTTGCATCACCCCGCAATCAATGTTTAACTGACTTGTGCGCAAACTCAAATCGCTTGGTCGAACAGGGGGAACATCATGGCTGATATTGCACGCAAATACTGGCTGATCGTGCTGGCGATTTTCATGATCGCCGCCGCAATCCTCTTTGCGATGGAACGCCCACCAATCTGCACATGCGGTTTCGTCAAGCTGTGGGAGGGCGAAGTGAACGGCCCCGGCAACAGCCAGCATATTGCCGACTGGTACACGCCGAGCCACATGATCCACGGCATGTTGTTCTTCGGGGGCGGCTGGTTGTTGATGCGAGGCCGATCCGTAGGCATTTGGCTGATCGCCGCAACGATCCTCGAACTCGGATGGGAAATCCTCGAAAATACGCCGATGGTGATCAACCGCTACCGCGAAGAAACGATGGCGCTTGGCTATTCGGGCGACTCAATCCTCAATTCAATTGCCGATGGTGGCTGGATGATCGCCGGTTTCCTGATCGCGGCCCGCCTACCATGGAAGGCGACAGCGGCGATGATTGGAGTGTTCGAGCTATTCACGCTCTATATGATCCGCGATAATCTCACACTCAACATAGTGATGCTGGTGTATCCGCTTGAGGCGATTAAGCTCTGGCAAGCGGCTGGCTAATCGAGATAGGGATCAACAAGGCTTTGAAGATCGATTGGCGCGCTCGAAACCACCTCAAGCGCTCGGTCTTCACCGTCCCAATTGAACGCTGATAAGCGCGCGTCGCGCTCTGCCAACAGGGTGTCAATTACTGGCTTAGCAAGATGCACCATCGCGGTCAGCCAGCTATTGACCAAGGGGTCACCCTCGGCGTCGGTCAGATCAAAGCCGTTAATGACTGACATAATATCGCTCTGCGAAAACAGCCATTCGTCGCACACCCAGCGGTTGACGGTAAACATCGAAATCGGAAGCCCTTCTGGGCTAACCGAAAGCGCGACAATGTGAACAATATTGGCGCGGTCAACTGCAAGGTCAATCGGTGTACATCTGGCAACATTCGTCTGTTCCATCACCAGTTTTGGCAGAAACAAATGAAAATGGCCGTGTTCACCTGCACCGCGCTCTTCAACAGGGTGGCAGTGATAGAAATAACGTGAGCCATTGTGCGGGCTAATCGCATCGGTCTCGGGGTAATGCTCCCAAAGCGTTGGTTCGGTTTCGAGCGGCAAAACTCGGCGCATTAACGGGGTGCCCGACTGATGCATGGCAATGGTCGTTTCAACCAAAAGTGTAGCAGCATCTTTGGGAGACATTTTTTCACCATAACAAAAAAGGGAGAGCGGCCAAAGCCACTCCCCCAAGACTAGAACGCACTTTTACAATCTTATGCTTTGGGGCTGCACTTGGCTGCGCAACATCCTGCTTTTGGCGCACATGTTGAAGCGGTCGCAGCGCAGCAACCCTTCTTGGCTGCACACGGTGCTGCTGCACAGCAGCCAACTTTAGCGACCTTGGCCTTTTTGACTTTCTTCGGCTTGGCTGAACATCCGCTGCAGCTGCTGCGCGAAACAGGTGCGCAGGTGGCTGATGCGACTGTTGGCGCAACTGCCATAGTAAGGCCGCCTGCAACTGCAAGCATTGTGGCAAGATTGATTGACTTTGACATAGTGGAAACTCCTTAAAGATAGTACAAATCAGGGCTGTTACCCTTGACCCAGAATGGACGAGCGACCAAATCTGACGGATTCTTTTAAATGCGGCCTGATGATCAGGAAATTTTCTGCCATTCGCCATTGGCTTGGGCAATGAAACCGGGAACATCCTTGTTCCACTTGTCCTGCACGCCCTTATTGTAGTTCAGATAAAGTTTGCCTCCGACCACACGGTAATATTCCGGGTCACCCGGAGCTTTGCTGCCGCCGGCCATCGCCCATGCGCAGTAACCGCCATATTGTGGGGCAAATTTGGCAGGAGTCGCCTTGAACGTATCGGCATTGGCTTTGCTGGTAAAATGATACGTCGCGCCGTTATACGTTACAGCGAACGTCTTATCGCCCTTTTGCGGTGCGCCCTTGCCTGTGAAGTAGCTTGTTACGTCATAGCCGCCAGCAGCGACGCTGCCGAAAACACCGGTGTAGGTTGGCTTCGCAGTGACTGCAGTTGAACCAGCCGTTGCAATAACGCCAAGAGCGATTGCGACGCCAAGCATATTCAGTGTTTGTTTCATGGCCTATCCTCATCTTTGTGATAACTATCACATGTTCGGGTGAGCCATAGTTTTGGTTACAGGGTGTGCCGGTTTATTATCCCCGCATAATGCCAGTTTCAGAGAAGGGTTTCACCTCATCAGGCGGTGTGCCTGCGTCGGCAAGTTCGCGTTGCCAGATGCCAACATCATTCCACTGCCCGCTTTTGTAGCTTACTTCACGGTATGCACCGGCACGACGAAAGCCAGCGGCTTCATAAAGCTGGATAAGCCGGTCATTGGGCGTCATCAACGTTGAAATGGCCTGCGTGAAATTTTGCGCGATCAAGGTTGCAATCAGGCTGTTGAGGAGCGAGCGCTTTATGCCCTTGCCTTCAAGCTCTCCAGCCGAATAAACCGCAACTTCGGTGACGAAGCGGTAAGTCGAGCCAGCGCGAAAAGGCTTGCCATAAGCATAGCCGAGGACAACATCGCTTTCGGTATCGACAGCAACGATCCAAGGGTAAAGCCCATCATAAGCCGCAATGCGCGCGCGCATCCCCCTTGTTCCTGGAGTTTCGGATTCAAACGATACAGCGTTGGTGACAACATAAGGCGCATAAATTGCCGCAATCGCAGCAGCATCATCAGGTGTGGCGGCGCGGATATCAATCATTAAACAGCCTATGTTTGATCTTGGTGAAAAAATTCACGGGTGCATTCGCAGTAATCGTCGGTGGACATGAGAGACAACGCACCTGAATCGCAGGGCCAGTCATTACTGAGGCTGCATCAGCAAGGCCAGAAAGGAAATTGGCCTGCTGCTGGCGAACCATTCGGGTGAAGATGTCGCTGCGATCAACCTTGGTTGTTTCCAGCCCACTTAGCAATTCTGACAAATAACTTTGCTTTGGCGCGAGAACAACGCGACGAATATTGTCGGGCGCAATCTTGGCGCGTTTAGCGGCTTCAGCAACCGCATCATCAAGCGAACCAAACGCATCGACCAGCCCAAGCTGACGAGCAGTGCCGCCGTCCCAGACACGTCCCTGCGCAATTTCAGCGACCTTTTCGGGCGGCAACTTACGCGCGGTTGAAACGAGCGACAGAAAGCGCGTGTAGATATTTTCAACACCAGTTTGAAACAGTCGATCCGTTTCTGGGCTCAAACCGCCAAGGATATCCGGCTGCCCAGAAAGTGGCGTCGTTTTAACGCCGTCAGTCGTCACGCCGTAGCGCCCAAGCGTATTTTCAAAACTTGGGACAATGCCAAACACGCCGATTGATCCCGTAATCGTTGATGGCTCGGCAAAAATCTTGTCGCCCGCCATTGCAACCCAATAGCCACCCGACGCGGCCACATTGCCCATCGAAACGATGACTGGAAGGCCGGCCTTCTTCGCCTCAAGCAATGCAAGCCGGATTTTCTCAGAGGCCAGCGTAGAACCGCCCGGCGAGTCCACACGGAGCACAAGCGCCTTCAAATTCTTCTTGATAAGCGCCTCGCGGATCAGTGATGAAACAGTATCACCGCCCGCTGATCCACCCGGCGCTTCGCCGTCTACAATTGGGCCAGCGACATGGACGATGCCAACCGCATCGCCGCTCGCGTTGCGCGGATTGGCTTTGATGTAATCACCAATACGACTTGCCTTGAAACCATCGGGCGATTCTTCATCCTCTCCGGCCAGAGTAGCAACGCGAGCGGCAAAGCCATTGTAATCGCCAAGCTTGTCAACCATGCCCGCTTTTAGACTTGCCTCGGCAAGGGTTCCGCCTGGAAGCGACGCTGCCAGTGGGTCTTTAATGAAAGCTGCAAGCTGCGCCTTTGGCCGCGCCTTGGCGACATGCGCTTGCCAATCAGCCCAAACCACATCAACCAACGCCTGATTAGAGGCCTTTGCCTCGGCGGATTGCTGGGTCAGCGTGAAAGGCTCAACAAAACTCTTATATTTACCAACCCGGTAGACGTGGACATTGATCCCGAAGCGGTCAACCAAGCCTTTGAAATAGGGTTGTGTTCCCCCCGGCCCGGCCAGCGCAGCACCCCCCATGGGATCAAGCCAGATTTCGGTTGCGTGCGCGGCAAGGCTGTAAGTTGGATCATAATAGGCAGTTGCAAAGGCAAGCACTGGTTTTTTCGCGGCCCTGACCCGGTCAAGCCGCTCACCAATATTTTGAATCGCGACACGGCCCGCGCCTGAAAAACGGTCAAGATCAAGCACGACCGTCTTAATCTTGTCATCCGTCACAGCGACATCAAGCGCATAGAGCACATCATCAAGCCGATATTGCGCGCCAATCTGACTATTACCGAGCAGCAGGTCACGCGGATCAATAGCGCTTGGTTGATCAACAATCGGGCCATCAAAAGCGAGCAACAAAGCGCCGCCCTTGCCCCGTGCCGGATTAGGATCCATCGTCATCACGGCATAAAGTGCGCCGAAAAACAATAGCATGAAGATAAGCACGAGCGCATCTTTCACGCCCTTAACTACATTCCAAGCAAGCAATACTAGCTTCATAGCCACACCTTTATAAACCCAATAGGCCGTTTGGTGTTAGAGAAGCCGGATGAATGTGTAAACGCGCTTGCCGCAATCTTATCTATCAACCGCCCGTTATGATCTACCAACGGATGAGACGCGGTACGATTAACCGACCCGCAATCGCACAAAGCGTTACCGCAAGGCTGTACCAAAAGCCGATATAAAATATACTGATCGAATTGCAGTAAACGTTGAAACTGAACGTCCCAAAACTGCCTGCCGCAATCCCAACCAGCCAACCAGCCCGGTTGAGCGCGATTGGCGCGCCTCGCCGAAGCCACCACGTCAAGAAACTACCGATCCAGAGCGCACTCGCCATACTGATCATCACGCAACGTGGACCATATTCAAAATCGAGCATGAACAGATCAAGTGGCTGGCCCGAGGCAAAAAGATAGATAAATTTGCACAGAGCAGCAAAAGGGAAAACGGCGGCAGCAGCAAGCGCCCACATCCAGCCATTATGCGCCTTACCAATCGAAGGGCGCGCAGCGGCTGCAACCGCAAGCGTCGTCGCGAGACCGAGCAGCATAAGCAAACCAGCGCGAATAATCACAATCGGGTGCGGATTACCGGCCATCACGTCGCTACGGACACCGTAGGTAACCGCGACAATGATCGAAGCAATCAATGTGGCCCCCGCCACGAGCAGCAGGTTATCCTGCCGTTTTACGACACGCACTGGCTGCAAATCATCAACCAGACTACTCACATTAAAATGTACCATCTTCATTCTCTTTCAACCAGCGCGGCAAGTTTCTTAAGTCCGCGATGAATATTTACCTTAACCAACGGTTCGGATTGGCCACTGCGCAGCGCCGCTTCCGAAATCGATAGCCCATCAATCTTAACCATCCTGATAACATCAGACTGTTTTACCGGAATCTGCTCAAGCAGCCGGTCAATACTAATCCGCGCGATTATGCCAGACTCTTCAGATAAGACACTGAGTTCAGTGACCAATTCGGTTTCATCCGCGCGGTAGGTTTTGCGCAGTTGATCAACCCAGCGGTAACGCGCAATTGCCGCTAACCAAGGCAAAAAAGGCCGTGATGGCTCATACGTCGCGCGTTTCTTATGGAGCGAGATCAATGTCTCCTGAACTAGGTCATCAACCGCCGCTGGCGCAATCCGCTTTGAAAAATAGCGTACCAACCATGTCCTACATTCGCCAAGCAGCGTCACATAAGCAAGTTTATCTCCTTGCTGTACCATAGCCATCAAGCGAGCAAGAGATGCATCATTTGCCACCATAGACGCCAAACCACTCCACGCTAAATAACTCAAGGCCAAGTTTGGAAAGGAGGCTACGCACAATCCAAACTTGGCCCTGATGACTGCCATTGGTTGGCAGCCCGGCTCAGGGACAAAAGCGACCCAAGGGGCCTTTAATGCCCACCCGTTTCCCTGAGCAAACAAACTAAATCATTGATAGCCAATTCGACCTGACGGTAGTGATGGTTACAAGCACTTAAAAAAAAGTCTTCGCGGCGCTTTGCGTGTTCGTCTAACGCTGCTGCGATGTCCGCAGATGAAACTAAATTAGACAGCCACGAAAGCCAGCCTTGGCGCACAGAAGCTGGGGCAATGCTTGCGCTTGCGTGGCCGCTGATCCTCGCTAACCTCACAATGACGCTCATCTCTGCAACCGATGTTATTCTCCTCGGTAGGCTTGGCGCACGCGAATTGGCAGCTTCGGCACTCGGTCTTAATCTCGCTATGGCACTGACGATCTTTTCGCTCGGGCTGATCTATGCAGCGGCCCCGATGATGGCGTCTGAAATCGGACGGAAATTCAATTCGGTGCGCGATGTGCGGCGGACATTCCGGCAAAGTCTGTGGGCCGTGGTCACGATTGTGATCCCGATGTGGGCGCTGCTGTGGCATACCGAAGGCATTATGCTGGCGTTTGGCCAAGAACCCGAACTGGCAAAGGGTGCTGGTCAGTTTATCCACGGCTATCAATGGTCAATGCTGCCTTTCTTGATGTTTCAGGCGATGCGCAGCTTTCTAGCAGCACTTGAGCGCCCCGGCTGGGTGCTTGCCGTCAGCCTGACCGGCATTGCCCTCAACGCCGTGATTAGCTGGGCCTTGATTTTTGGAAAGCTGGGTCTGCCAGCGCTTGGCCTGTTTGGTGCTGGGCTTGGCACTTCAATCGTCTGGACGTTGATGATGATCGCACTCGGGCTTGTGATTATCTGCGCGCGGCGCTTTAGACGTTATCGTCTGTTCGGTAGGTTTTGGCGGCCCGATTGGGTGCGTTATCGTGCCGTCTGGCGGCTCGGCTTGCCGATCGCTATAACGCTTGGGTTTGAAGCCGGGGTGTTTGCAGCCGCTGTCTGGCTGATGGGCTTGATCAACGCGGACTCGGTGGCCGCACACACAATTGCGCTCCAAATCGCCTCGATGACCTTCATGGTGCCGATGGGACTAGCGCAAGCTGCAACCATACGGGTCGGCATTGGTTATGGCCGCAAGGATGCCGCCGCAATCCACCGATCAGGCTGGATGGCGTTCGCTTTGGGCGTCGGCTTCATGGCGCTAATGGCGCTGACGCTGCTGCTCTTTCCAGGCGCATTGATTGGGATATTCATTGACCGCGATCTGGCGGAGAATACCCGCGTGGTCGAACTCGCGAAATCGTTTCTGCTTATCGCAGCGGTGTTCCAAATCGTGGACGGCGCACAAGTGGTAGGTGCTGGGATGCTGCGCGGCCTGCATGATACACGCGTGCCAATGGTCTTCGCGCTGTTTGGCTATTGGGTGATTGGGATTGGCGTTGGCACCGGCCTCGCCTTTTGGGGCGGGATGCAAGGCGTTGGCATTTGGATCGGGCTTGCCTCGGGGCTTGCGGTGGTCAGCGTGCTGATACTCTGGCGCTGGCGCGCACGGGCACAATTGGGGCTATTGCCAGAGATTTAGAGACTATAGCCTGATGACATTAACTTCGTCTGCTTGTCCCGAGCCCTTCGACTGCCTTGCAGGCGTTCAGGATAAACTTGGCCTATGGCCAAGTCGAGGCAGGATAAACTTGGCCTATTGCCAAGTCGAGGGACGTGCAACACGCGCGGGTGTCTCGACTTCGCTCGACACGAACGGGGATGGTTCGACTTAAAGTTATTATGCGCTAATCAAGCGGCTGCGGATCGACGCGATCAAGTTGGTGCCATAAGAGAATATATTTAGGGCTGTCCTACACGCTGCGGAATGATCTACACTTCGGAAATGGCGGATGACGATCAATTTTTGAACACAAACACGGCACGGTGCGCATGGCTCTAATTGTATCAAAATGGGACATTTGGGCGCAGTAATTTGATCGAATATGCGTTACCTATGTCACTTTTGTAAAGTTTTTTTACACTTTCTGTTGGTCACAAGTAGGCAAATTTCAGATCGTGTCACAGTCAGGATTGAGTCTCGTTTGGATTGTCGCTGGCCCGCCTTCCGCGAAAAAAAATCTCATCATTTGGCCTTGACGTAGGCAGCTTCAGACACCATTTCGCCTTCTGTTAGCAATCATCACGTATGAGTGCTAACACGCGAAATCGCAAAGCCTGTCCGGCATAGGCCAGACAGCAAATATGAGGAATAGTATATGAAATTTCGTCCATTGCACGACCGCGTGCTTGTTGAGCGTGTCGAGGCCGAGGAAAAGACGGCTGGCGGCATCATCATTCCAGACACAGCCAAGGAAAAGCCACAAGAAGGCAAAGTCGTTGCTGTCGGCACCGGCACCAAGTCAGAAGATGGCAAGGTGACCCCGCTCGACGTCAAGGCTGGCGACACCATCCTGTTCGGCAAATGGTCGGGCACTGAAGTCAAGGTTGATGGCAAGGATCTTCTCATCATGAAGGAATCGGACATCCTCGGGATCGTCGGTTAATTCACTCCTCCCCCTACGAATTTTTTGAAGGAATAAGCACATGGCTGCAAAAGACGTAAAATTTGGCCGCGACGCGCGTGAGCGCATTCTGCGCGGCGTTGATATCCTTGCCGACGCGGTAAAGGTCACGCTTGGCCCCAAGGGTCGTAACGTTGTGCTCGACAAGAGCTTTGGCGCTCCCCGCATCACCAAGGACGGCGTTACCGTCGCCAAGGAAATCGAACTTAAGGACAAGTTCGAAAATATGGGCGCACAGATGGTGCGCGAAGTCGCCTCAAAAACCAATGACGCTGCGGGCGACGGCACGACAACCGCTACGGTTCTGGCGCAAGCAATCATTCGCGAAGGTATGAAATCGGTTGCTGCTGGCATGAACCCAATGGATCTCAAGCGCGGTATCGACCTCGCAGTGAACAAGGTCGTTGCTGATCTCGCGGCGCGTTCAAAGCCTGTTGCTGGTACATCGGAAATCGCTCAGGTTGGTACGATTTCAGCGAACGGCGAAACCGAAATCGGTGAAATGATTGCCAAGGCGATGGAAAAAGTCGGCAAAGAAGGTGTCATCACCGTTGAAGAAGCCAAGGGCCGTGAATCCGAACTCGACGTTGTTGAAGGGATGCAGTTTGATCGTGGCTATCTCTCGCCATATTTCATCACCAACCCTGAAAAGATGACGGTTGAACTTCAAGACCCTTACATCCTGATCCACGAAAAGAAGCTGTCGAATTTGCAAGCGATGCTCCCGATTTTGGAAGCTGTCGTCCAATCAGGTCGTCCGCTTCTGATCATCGCTGAAGATATTGAAGGCGAAGCGCTCGCGACGCTCGTGGTCAATAAGCTTCGCGGCGGCCTTAAGGTTGCTGCGGTTAAGGCACCAGGCTTTGGTGATCGTCGCAAGGCGATGCTTGAAGACATCGCTATCCTGACCAAGGGCGAAATGATCTCCGAAGACCTCGGCATCAAGCTCGAAACCGTAACGCTTGCGATGCTTGGTTCGGCCAAGCGCGTCACGATCGACAAAGACAACACCACGATCATCGACGGTCTCGGCGAAGCCGATGCGATCAAGGGCCGTGTTGAAGCGATCCGTGCGCAGATCGAAAATACCACGTCGGATTACGACAAGGAAAAGCTGCAAGAGCGTCTTGCCAAACTTGCTGGCGGCGTTGCCGTGATCAAGGTCGGTGGTTCAACCGAAGTTGAAGTGAAAGAGCGCAAAGACCGCGTTGATGATGCGCTCCACGCAACCCGCGCAGCGGTTGAAGAAGGCATCGTCCCCGGCGGCGGTACAGCACTGCTTTATGCCACCAAGGCACTTGATGGCATGAAGGGCGTCAATGACGATCAGACACGCGGCATCGATATCATCCGCAAGGCCATCATTGCGCCACTGCGCCAGATTGCCAGCAACGCTGGTTTTGATGGTGCCGTTGTTTCGGGCAATCTGTTGCGCGAAAATGATGAGAATCAGGGCTTCAACGCATCAACCGATGTGTATGAAAACCTTGTGAAAGCAGGCGTGATCGATCCAACCAAGGTCGTTCGTACTGCACTTCAAGATGCGGCATCGGTTGCTGGTCTGTTGATCACGACCGAAGCTGCAATCTCTGACGCGCCTGAAGATAAAGCTGGTGGCGGTGGCGGAATGCCCGGCGGCATGGGCGGCATGGGCGGCATGGGCGGAATGGACTTCTAAGCCCTTTCACTACTGCACCAAATCAGGGGCCGGGGAAGCAATTCCCTGGCCCTTTTTGCTTGTTTATCAATGGCTTCCCGATTTCTATTGCGCCGCACAAAATTAGGCGTATTTGCCGCCGCCCACATCGGAGAATTCGGTCATGCAGTCCATAGAGTCGGTTTCGCATTCGTCTTCCACTTCGCACAAGTCATCATTCGCGCTGCTGGCCATTGGGGCGGTCGGTGTCGTCTTCGGTGATATCGGCACGAGCCCGCTTTACGCGTTTCGAGAGGCGCTCAATCAAGCCGCCCCGACAGGTGTTGGCGCGGCCGAAATCATGGGTGTGCTTAGTCTCGCCTTATGGTCGCTGATCCTTGTTGTTACCGTCAAATATGTCCTGTTCCTGATGCGCGCAGACAATGAAGGCGAAGGCGGTGTCCTCGCGCTGCTGGCGCTCGCTGGCCGCGCGATTGGCGGACGGCGCGGTTTTATCCTTGTGCTTGGATCAATCGGCGCTGCGCTATTTTATGGTGATGCGATAATTACGCCTGCTTTGTCGGTGCTTTCTGCGGTTGAGGGCGCGAAAACCATTCCGGGCGTAGGTGCAAATCTTACCGAAACGACGATCTTAGCGATCACAACGATAATGCTCA
Source organism: Sphingomonadales bacterium (assembly GCA_031418495.1). GTDB lineage: Bacteria > Pseudomonadota > Alphaproteobacteria > Sphingomonadales > Sphingomonadaceae > Aquisediminimonas. Next base: position 30,488 of record JANOXQ010000056.1, on the reverse strand, counting down.
TCGCACTTTTTGCGATCCAATCACGCGGGACAGAGATGGTCTCCAAACTATTCGGCCCGATCTGCGTCGTGTGGTTTTTAGCTCTAGCAGCGCTCGGCCTCATGCACATCAGCGATGAACCCGCGATCCTTGGTGCGATTTCGCCGCATCATGCGGTATCATTTCTGTTCACGCACGGCGTAGTCGGCTTGTTTGTGCTAGGTGCGGTTTTCTTGACGGTTACAGGGGCTGAAGCGCTGACCGCCGATATGGGCCATTTTGGCCGCGTACCGATCCAAGCGGCATGGTTTGCCCTCGTTTTTCCAGCACTCATGCTCAACTATTTTGGCCAAGGCGCTTTTGCACTCGCCGCACTTGAGACCGCGCAGGCGGCAGGCAAACCGTTTGAAAATCAAGACTGGTTCTTCCTGATGGCTCCCGAATCGATGCGCGTGCCGCTTGTCATATTGGCTGGACTCGCCACCATTATCGCCAGTCAAGCCGTGATTACGGGCGCATATTCACTAACCCAGCAGGCAATACAGCTTGGCCTGCTTCCAAAGATGAGTATCAAGCAAACCTCGGCTGGCCAGGCTGGCCAAATCTATCTGCCTGCAATCAACTGGCTATTGTTAGTTGGTGTTCTGCTTTTAGTTTTTGGGTTCAAAACATCATCGGCAATGGCCGCCGCTTATGGCATCGCGGTTACCGGCACGATGGTTGTCACCACCTGCCTCGCCTTTGTTGTCGTTAATCGTCTTTGGGGCTGGAGCCTGCCCAAGTCGGTTGCGTTTATAGCCCCGTTCTTGGTGCTCGACACCATCTTCTTTGGTGCCAATATTCTGCGCGTCGTCGAAGGGGGCTGGGTGCCGTTAGTGGTTGGTGGGGCGATTGGCCTGATCATCTGGATATGGGTGCGCGGCAAAAAACTTATTGCAGATAAAGAGGCCACAAATTCAATTGATCTTGACGGTCTAGCAAAACTGATTTCGCAGCACCCGCCAGCGCGTGCCAAAGGAACGGCGGTATATCTGACAGCCAATCCTGATGTCACTCCTAGCGCACTCCTCCATAATCTTAAGCACAATCAAGTGTTGCATGCTCAAAACCTGATCACCACCGTAAGAACGGCCAGCGTCCCCCATGTCGCAGATACTGAGCGTCGCACCGTAGAACGGATCAATGATGATTTTTCGCGCGTCACGCTGCGTTATGGGTTTATGGATACGCCCAATGTCCCCCATGATCTTGGGTTAGACGTCAAGAGCGCCAATTCAATTGCCGATCCGATGACGACAAGTTTCTTCATTGGGCGCAACACGCTTCGAGCGTCGGCAAATGAAGGATTGCCACTATGGCAGGATGGAATCCTAATCTTCCTGCAACGCAACGCCTCTGATCCAACCGACTTTTTCCAGATTCCGGCGAATCGTGTGGTTGAACTCGGCGTTCAAGTTGTAGTTTGATCAATGCGCGTTATTGCGCTGGCACCGGCGGTGCTGGCGCTTGGCCTGTATCGTTGGTCAGGCGCGGGGGTGGTTCGGTTTGATCAAGCATTTCGGCGGCGTCGTTTAGCGCTTCGGCTTCGGCGGGGGTCACCGTATCAACGCTATTCGTTGTCGGTTCGGCCCCGCATCCGACAAGGAGCATGATCAACATGAGCCCAACAATCAACCGCATGGCAAGCTCCTTATTCGCAACAACCTTTAGACATAAAAAAGGCCGCACCCCGGTTTGGGATGCGGCCTTTTCTTAAAGCAAATTCAGCCTTGCGGCCAAATAAATTACTTCTTCATTGCGTCTGCAGCGGCATCGACTGCGCTATCTTTCATAGCATCAGCTTTTTCGCCCATCGCATCAGCTTTTTCAGCCATTGCGTCGGCACCATTCATCATTGCATCCGCACCGGCTGCAGTGCCATTGGCCATTGCGTCGGTTGCGTTGCCCATTGCGTCCATTGACGCATCAGCAGCATTTTCTGCACCAGCAACAGCTTCGGTTGCCATCGCATCAGCAGCGTTAGCTGATTCATCAGCAGCCTTCTGGCTGCAAGCAGCAAGTGTAAGCGAAGCGGCGAGTACGAGTGACAGAGTTGCAATCTTCTTCATAAAAAATCCTCCCGTTGGGGTCAAACTAAGCGGCGAGCACGCGAAAGGATTTCACGCCGCTCGGACCCGCAGCCCTGCCCCCTAGCGATTCGTTCTTTTCTTGGCAATTGGATTTTTTCATGCTGTGTTAAGCTGCACAAGTGGCACGACGGAATGCTCAGTCTGGCTGATCATGAAGCCCGATTAGCGAAATCTGGCGGCCATAGTCACTTTCTCCGGCATGGCAGCTCCGGCGATAGCTGAAAAAGCGTGCCTTATTGGCATAAGTGTCCTGCCCCAGCGGATCAATCCGCCTGATCCCTGCCACGCTCAAGCGGTGGATCACATAGGCTTCGATATCAAAATAATGATGCCCTGCCTTACCGCCAGTGAAAAAACGTTCATTGGCAGAATCCTCTGTTTCAAATATTTTCGCAAAATCATCGGACACTTCGTAGGACGCACGACCAATGCAAGGGCCAATCGCGGCTACAATCGAATCGCGCCGCGCACCAAGCGCGATCATCGCGGTTATGATATTATCGGTGACACCGCCCAGTGCGCCTTTCCAACCTGCGTGGGCAGCCCCGATGACTCGGCGTTCCGGGTCGGCAAAAAGTACTGGGACACAATCTGCGGTTAGGATACCGAGCAGTAACTCAGGCTGGTCAGTTACAACCCCGTCGGCGAGGGGCCGCGCATCATCGGACCAAGGCGCTGTTGCGGTCACCACTTTGGCAGAGTGGACTTGGTGGAGGGTCACAAGCTGTGCGCCGAGCATAACCGCATCTCCCGCACGCCGTCGGTTTTCGGTCACTGAGGCGCGGTCATCGCCCGAGCCAAGTCCAACGTTAAGGCTGGCATAGACTCCGTCAGAAACCCCACCACGCCGCCCGAGAAATCCGTGGGGTAGGCCTGCCAAGGTTCGTGATGATAAGACGTCGATAGCTTCCACTCGCTCCACCTTTCAAAACCCTGCTGGTTCGGGCCAATGCGGCGCACGCAGCGCCATAACGCGGAACAATGTCCCCATCGCATCAGCATGGGTTAATCGCTTATGCGCAGCAATGATTTCGTCACTGCGCTCTGGAGATGCTTTGGCGAGCGAGGCCGCACGTGCGGCAATTCCAAGCGCGGTGAGCCAAGCCCCCTGCCCAACCGGCCCCGAGATATCACCCCCGGCAAGCGCCGCCGCTGCACGAAGCGTTGCAAAGTCAACATGCGCGCTCAAATCCTGCTCGCCGGGCGCTTCAAACGGATTGGCATAGCGGTGGCCCTTTACCGCTTGCAGTGTCTCACCAATCGCGGGGCCATCATAGCCATAGTCAATGATCAGTGCGGCCCCGCCTTGCGCCTTCAACCGCTTGGCGAGTGCTGTGACGATAGCAACGCTCGCGGGCGCACTTTCGATGATGCTCCCTGCTGGCGCATCACGTAGCACCTTTGGAATCAGACTTTCGGGCACAGCTTTGTCAGCCACCGGCAAGAACAAAGTGCCCTGACAGCCAATGCGTCGTTCATGCCAATCCTTACCGCCGCGAACGAGTTGATGAATCGGTAGCGCATCAAAAAATTCGTTTGCGACAATCAGGAGCGCACCCTCTTCAGGCAGCGTTGAAATATCATCATGGAAAACTGCGCCCGTTACGCGCTCCGCCTGTACGACACGCAGAGCTGGACTGGTCTCAACGAAATGCACCAAAGGCGTGAGGCCTGCCAAGGCCATCGCACGAAGCGCATCCTGCGCAAGCGTCCCGCGCCCAGGCCCAAGCTCAACATAGTGCGCCGGTGGAAAGCCAGCGCGATCCCACAGGTCAGCCAGCCAAACGCCAATCAGTTCGCCAAACATCTGGCTAATTTCAGGAGCGGTCGTGAAATCGCCCGCACTCCCAAGCGGATCGCGCGTTGCATAATAATGTGCGTTCGCCGCCGCCATGAAGTGCGCAACCGATATCGGGCCTTTCAGCCTGATAGCGGCAGCAAGGGCTTCAGCAACGTCCCCAGTCACGCAATACTTGCGGTGCCACTGACCGATTCGACGCGAACACGGCGTGATTTGGCAGTCATGATCAGATAAAGCCCAACAAGCAGCATTGGCAGGCTAAGCGTCTGCCCCATCGTCAGCCCCCATGATAGGTTTTCAAGGCCAACATCGGGCTGGCGGAAAAACTCAAGGCTAAAGCGCGCCGCTCCGTAAATGACGAGACCCGTACCAACCAGACGCCCCGGATAATAGCGCGAATCAGTTTTCCAAAAAAGGAACCAAAGGACAATCATTGAAACCAGCCCCTCAAGCCCAGCCTCATAAAGCTGGCTAGGATGGCGCGCGATATCATCGCCGGTGCCGGGGAAGATCACCCCCCAGGGTAGCGTTGTCGGACGCCCCCAAAGCTCACCATTCACGAAGTTGGCAATACGCACGAGAAACAGACCAAAGGGTGTTGCGCAGGCGATGTAATCGCAGACACGCAGCATATTAAGCTGATGCTTGCGGCAAAACAGCCAAATCGCGAAAATTGTGCCAAGAAATCCACCGTGGAGCGACATGCCGCCCTCCCAAATGCGAAGCACGCTCAAGGGATTAATGAACATCTCAGGCTTATAAAAAACACAGTAACCAAGCCGCCCACCAAGGATGATGCCAAGCGTTGCGTAAAACACAAAGTCATCGATGTGCCGTTTGGCCATCGCCGCACCCGGCTGGGCGATCAATTTGCTCAGATACCACCAGCCGAGCATGATACTCGCGATGTAACTCAGCGAGTACCAACGCAGCTTAAACCAGCCGAGATCGAGCAAAATCGGATCAAGGCCGAGCTGGTCATAACGTATGGCTGACGTAACGTCAGCAAGAATTGGCAGGATCAAGGCTTTTCCCCATGGCTTTTGCCCTCCATAGAGTGGCAAAACGATAAGACCAAGAGGGAGAGATTCGCTATGCCATCAATGCTTGATGCGCGCATGGATGCAATAACGGCACGGATGACTGGGCCTGGCGGGCTAATGCCGCTAGCAAACGTTGAGATAAACGGCGCTATGATGCCGATGATCGCAGTGGCACCGCCTACACTTACGCATTATTTTGATCATTTTTGCGCGCTTCACGGTGACAAGGAATTTCTCATCGATGGTGATGAGCGGCTTAGCTTCAAAGAGGTTTATGCCGCCGCAAACAAAGTCGCAAAGGCATTGGTGAGCGGTTACGGCGTCAAACGCGGTGACCGTGTTGGCATTGCCGCGCGCAATGCACCGAGCTGGATCATTCTTTATATGGGCATCCTGATGGCTGGCGGTGTTGCCACATTGCTGAATGGTTGGTGGCAGGGCGCCGAACTTGCCGATGGGATTGATGATGTCGGCGTTACCCTCCTTTTTGCCGATTCGCCGCGCGCGAAGCGTCTGATCGAAGCCAATCGTTCAATCATGGCTGAAATGGTTGTGATTGACCTTGGCCTTCCAACAAATGAGGCGCTCGCACCCATTATTGCCAAAGCAACTGACAGCGCAACATTGCTCGAACTTGATGGCGATGATCTTGCGACAATACTCTTCACAAGCGGCTCAACCGGCCAGTCAAAGGGGGCTTACTCAACACACCGCGCGGTTGTGCAGGGCACCTTCAACTATATTGTCCAAGCGATGGGTATGCTTGAAGTCGCGATTGAAGATGGGCTTGTTATCAAACCAGACGCGCAACCGGCGGCACTGCTAAGCGTGCCGCTGTTTCACGTCACTGGCGCTGTGCCGTTAATGCTGGTGAGTTTTGCGGTTGGCCGCAAAATCGTGATGATGCCGAAGTGGGATGCGGCCAAGGCGATGGAACTCATCCAGAATGAAAAGATTACCAACTTCACTGGCGTTCCGCTGATGAGCTTTGAAATCATGACTCACCCGGAGCGCCATAAATATGATCTCTCAACACTTCAGGGGCTTGCGGGCGGCGGGGCACCGCGTCCGGTTGATCATGTCCGCCGTTTGGCCGAGGCATTCCCGACTGCACCGCCTGCTCTTGGCTACGGCCTGACTGAGACCAATGCGATTGGTTGCGGCAATTACAGCACCAACTATCTTGAAAAGCCAAACAGCACAGGCCGTGCATCGGCACCGTTAGTTGATCTGGCGATCCTTGATGATGACGGCAAACCGATGCCGCAAGGTGAACGTGGCGAGGTTTGCATTCGCACTGTTGCCAATTTCAGCGGCTATTGGAATCGCCCCGAAGCAACGGCCGATGCAATGACCGCCGATGGCTATTTCCGCACTGGTGATCTCGGCTACCTCGATCCCGAAGGCTATTTGTACATCGTTGACCGCAAGAAAGACATCATCATCCGGGGCGGCGAAAATATTAGCTGTCAAGAAGTTGAAGCGGCGATTTACGAACACGCCGCAGTTGCCGAGTGCGCCGTATTCGGCCTACCCGATGAACGGCTTGGTGAAGTTGTTGGTGCAATCGCTTACAGCCATCCCGGCCAAAGCGTTGACGCCGATGCACTTCGCACATTTCTGAGCGAGCGACTGGCTGGGTTCAAAGTGCCGCTGCGGATGTGGTTCTCGTCAACGCCGCTGCCCCGGCTCGGCACTGAAAAAATCGATAAGGTTGACCTACGCAAAGTTCACCGCGCGCTGTGGGAGGCCGAGCAAAAAACATGATTGATCTGTCAACGCCGCTTACGCTACCATGCGGGGCAACGCTCCCCAACCGGCTGGCGAAGGGCGCGATGACAGAAGGATTGGCGACCGCAAACGGTGTGCCCACGCCCGAACTTGAAAGGCTTTACCGCCTCTGGGCTGAGGGCGGCGCTGGCATGTTGCTCACTGGCAATGTCCAGATTGACCGCGATCATCTGGAACGCCCCGGCAATGTCATCATAGACGGGCCGCCAAGCGCGGAATTGCGTGCGGCACTTGAAGGCTGGGCAAAGGCAGGCACGACAGGCGGCAATCATCTGTGGATGCAGATAAGCCATGCCGGGCGACAAACCCCGGCCTTGGTCAATAAGAACCCCAAAGCACCGTCTGCCGTAAAAGTCGGCTTGCCGGGCGGACAATTTGGTGAGCCTGTTGCGCTTACCGCCGCTGAAATCCTTGATTTGATTGACCGATTTGTTGCTGCCGCTGTGGTGGCGCGCGAAACTGGATTTACTGGCGTTCAATTTCACGCAGCGCATGGCTATCTGCTCTCCGCATTCCTATCTCCGCGAGCCAATATCCGCACTGATGAATGGGGTGGCACCCTTGAAAACAGGGCACGGATGCTGATCGAAATCATCAAACGCGCGCGCGCGGCACTTGGCAAAGATTATCCAATCTCGGTGAAACTCAACTCGGCTGATTTCCAAAAGGGCGGTTTTGCCTTTGAAGAGAGCGTGATCGTTGCAGGCTGGCTTCAGGATGCCGGGGTTGATCTGATCGAGATTTCAGGTGGCTCCTACGAGCAGCCTAAAATGATGGATATGGCTGGCCTTGAAGCGAGCGAGGAACCCGTAGTTGTAGCATCAACCGCCGCACGCGAAGCCTATTTTGTTGATTTTGCCAAGACGATGAAGGCGTCGGTTTCAGTGCCGATGATGGTGACTGGTGGATTCCGCACCCGCGACGCGATGATGCACGCACTCGAAACAGGCGGGGCTGATCTAATCGGGATTGGCCGCCCAATGTGTGCTGATCCTGATGCACCAAGGCAATTGTTAAACGGCGCTGCAAGCCTGCGGCGGTGGGAGCGTGAACTTCATCTGCTGCCTTCGCCGCTGCGCTGGTTGAACAGCATCGGCATGATCCGCGCGATTGGGAGCTTTGCCATAACCTATTGGTATTATGCGCAGCTTTACGCGCTTGGACGGACGGGCGCGCCTGATAAGGCTAAATCGGTTTTCGCCTCATGGCGCGAAGTTGAGGCAACGCACAAAGCGCTCATGGCCACGCGCGGCGCAGTACAGCAGTAAAACCGCTTTCCAGATTGCCCGCAAATGCACTAACGCGTCGTGATGAACCGGCGCCCACTTTCAGATATGATCCCAGACCTTGCGCTGTCACGACGTTCGCTAATCGTTGGCGGCGGCGTTGCGGGCGGGCTTGCGATTGCTTGGGCGCTTTGGCCGCGCAGCTTTCCGCCCAATTTGGTGGCTGCGCCGGGCGAAGCAATCCTCAATGCGTGGATTAAAATTGGTAAGGACGGGCATGTTACTGTTGTCGTTCCACAAATCGAAATGGGGCAAGGCAGCTACACTCTGATCCCGCAAATCATCGCCGATGAACTTGGGGCCGACTGGCGCACTGTTGGTGTTGAGCCAGCGCCGCTCAATCCGATCTACGCAAACCAATTATTCGCCAGCGAATGGCAGGATGGCCCATTCGCAACTGAGCCGCTACAAGTGACGGGCGGTTCGAGCAGCGAACGGAGCTTTGCAGTGGCCGCCCGACAGGCCGGCGCTGCTGCAAGGATATTACTGTGCAAGGCCGCTGCCGCGCGCTGGGATGCGGACTGGCGCGCGTGCGAAACGTCTCAGGGTTTCGTGACACGCGGTGATGATCGTATCCGCTTTGGCGAGCTTGTTGATGAAGCAGCGGCACAGACATTGCCAAAAGATATTCCGCTGCGCACCGATACTGAAGGGCGCATCGCGGGGCGCGGTGTCAACCGCCTTGATATTCCCGCCAAGATTGACGGGTCAGCCAATTTTGCTGCCGATATCCGTCTTCCTGATATGCTTTATGCCGCGATCCGTCAGGGGCCGCTTGGTGACAGCCGCCTGATCAAGGCCGATAAGGCTGCGGCAGACCGGATCAGTGGTGTCCTTCAGATTGTTGAGACAGATCACTGGGTTGCTGCCATCGCGACGAACTGGTGGGCGGCAAACCGCGCACTCGACGCAATGCGCCCGCGCTTTGAAACACGCGGCAGCCTTGCCGAGGATCGCACCATCGCGGCGGCGCTCTCGCAAGCGCTTGACGGCGATGGCACGCGCATTGCCGAAGCTGGCGATCTTGCCGGTGTCTTTGCTCTCGCACGACTGGTGAAAGCTGAATATGATGTTGGCCTAGCGCCACATGCGGCACTAGAGCCAATGACTGCGACAGTATCGATTGATGGCGAGCGGATGCAATTATGGATCGCGACCCAAATGCCAGGGCTCGCCGCGCGCGCGGCGGCACAAGCGGTTGGGATTGATGAGACGAACGTCACCGTTCATCCAATGCTCGTCGGCGGATCGTTTGGCCGCAAATATGAAATCGAAATTGCCGCTCAAGTCGCAATCCTTGCCAGCACAGTCAAACGCCCGGTGCAACTGATCTGGTCACGCGCTGAGGATATGATGCATGACCGTTTTCGCCCGCCCGCAAAGGCGCGGCTTGCGGCAAGGCTTGGTGCTGCGGGGCAGGTTGACGGCTGGCTCTGCAAGATTGCAGCGCCTGACGGGCTCGGCGAAATGCGGATGCGAACGTCGGGTGGCCTATCTGCCGACAAGGCTCAGCGTGACCGTGCCGGTAAGGCAAGTGCGCACGCGGTTGCCGGGGCCACCCCGCCTTATAGCCTTGCAACCTATGCCGTTGATCATCACCCCGCTGATATTGGGATTGCGACGGGCAAATGGCGAGCAGGGGCGCATAGCTACACCGCCTTTTTCACCGAATCCTTTGTTGATGAGCTTGCCCGGCAAAGCGGGATTGAGCCATTTTCTTTCCGCATGGCGATGCTTGGCAATAATCCTCGGCTTGCGCTGTGCCTCTCAAAGGCCGCAACCAAAGGCGGGTGGGACGGCGGCGCGCCGGGCACGGGTCAGGGCATTGCTTGCCATTCAATGCTTGGCAGTCACATCGCCGTCCTCGCTGAGGCGCAGATGGGCGATGATCAGCGTGTCAGAGTCACCCGGCTGGTCTGCGTTGCAGATGTCGGCAAGGTCTTGAACCCAGACATCGCGCGCCAACAAATTGAGGGCGGGCTGCTCTTTGGTATGGCAGCAGCAGTCGGAAACAATGTGAGCATCAAACGTGGGATTGCGGGGCCAAAGCGGCTTGGCCGACTTGGCCTACCCCGCCTTGCCGATATGCCAGAAATGAGTGTTGAATTGATTCAAAGTAATGCCGAACCCGGCGGGATAGGCGAACTTGGGGTGCCACCGGTTGCGCCCGCCATCGCCAATGCATTATTTGCTGGTAGCGGCAGACGCTTCCGCTCACTACCGCTTTCACCGGCGCGTGCCTTATGAATCGGCCACCCGATCATCCCGTCACCCGAATCGGCAAGGTTGGCGTACTCATCGTCAATCTCGGATCACCCGAAGCACCCACAACTGACGCGGTAAAACGCTATCTCGGTGAATTTCTGTCTGACCCACGCGTGGTTGAGATAAACCAGATCCTGTGGCAACCGATTCTTCGCGGCATCATTCTCAATACCCGACCAAGCAAATCGGCCGCTGCATACCGAGAAGTGTGGAGCGAAGAAGGCGCGCCGCTGATCGTTATTACAAAACAGCAAACCAAAGCGATGCAAACACGGCTCGGCAGTGATGTGATCGTTGATTTTGCCATGCGCTACGGCAAGCCATCAATTTCTGAGCGATTGACCGCGCTTCAGGATCAGGGCTGCGACCGCATATTAATCGCCCCGCTTTACCCACAATATAGCGGCGCGACGACGGCGACCGTGAATGACATGGTGTTCAAAACGCTTGGCAAGATGCGTTGGCAGCCTGCCATCCGAACGCTTCCGCCTTATTATGACGATCCGGCGCATATCGCCGCGCTCAAGATAGAGATTGAGGCTGGCCTCGCCGCCCTGCCCTTCACGCCTGATGCGGTAATGGCGAGTTTTCATTCGATGCCCGAACGTACGCTGATGAAGGGCGATCCCTATCATTGTCAGTGCCAGAAGACCGCGCGCCTGCTCGGCGAAGCGCTTGGCCGCGATCTAATCGTGTCTTTTCAATCACGGCTTGGTCGGGCAAAATGGCTTGGCCCGGCAACCGACGCAACACTTGAGGAACTCCCCGGCAAGGGCATTCGTAAGCTGGCTGTGGTCGCACCCGGATTTTCCGCCGACAATCTTGAGACGCTCGAGGAAGTCGCGATTCGTGGCCGCGAAAGTTTCCTTGAAGCGGGCGGAACACATTTTGCCTACCTCCCCTGCCTCAATGATAGTGCCGCCGGAAATGATATGCTCGCAACTTTACTTTCGCGTGAACTTGAAGGGTGGGCAAAGCCGCGCTAGCGTCTCCCGAAATAACAACAGGAGAGAGATATGGTACGCGTCGCAATTGTAACCGGGGGCACTCGCGGAATTGGTGAGGCAATCAGCGTTGCGCTTAAGGATCAGGGTTTTACTGTCGCAGCAAGCTATGCAGGCAATGTTGAGCGCGCCAAGGCCTTTACTGAACGGACGGGCATTGCGACATATCAGTGGGACGTAGCCGATCACGCGGCCTGCCTCGCCTCTTGCGCGCAAATAGCAGCTGACCTCGGCCCTGTTGATGTCGTTATCAACAACGCCGGGATTACGCGTGACGGCACTTTGCTGCGGATGAGCTATGAAGCGTGGAAAGAAGTGATCGATACCAACCTCGGCGGCTGTTTCAACATGGCGAAGGCAACCTTCCCCGGAATGCTTGAGCGCGGCTGGGGCCGGATCGTCAATATCGGCTCAATCAACGGCCAGGCGGGTCAATATGGCCAGGTCAATTATGCCGCCGCGAAATCGGGCATCCACGGCTTCACCAAAGCACTCGCACAAGAAGGCGCGAAGAAGGGCGTTACCGTCAACGCAATCGCGCCAGGCTATATCGATACTGATATGGTCGCCGCCGTTCCGCCCGAAGTGCTTACCAAAATTGTTGCCAAGATTCCGGTTGGCCGCCTTGGCCAAGCGGGTGAAATCGCGCGCGCAGTGACATTTCTCTGTTCAGAGGATGGCGGCTTCATCACTGGATCGACACTGTCGATCAACGGCGGGCAGCATATGTATTGACGGTTGAAGCCAGAGTGGAGCCACAGGCCAAGTCTGGTGGTGCGCGAAGCGCATCAACCGGCACGGACGGCGGGGCCAATGCCTCGACCGACGGCGGCTTTGCCGACGGGCCTACCAAGCTCAGTTCGGGCCCAATCAAACGCTCAGTTACAATCGCTGGCCATGAAACCTCAATCAGCCTTGAACCATCATTCTGGGATGGGCTGAACGACGCGGCACAAAACCTTGACCTGCCACTCAATGCTCTCATTGCGCGGATTGATGCAGAACGGATTGAGGTAGCAAACCCGCCCAATCTGGCAAGTGCAATTCGCGTCTGGCTCTATGCGCGAGCACGAAGTTTGGCTAATGAAACAAAACCATAATCCGGAGACCACAATCCATGTTCCGCAAACTCTTCCTTGATCATCCCGCCGAAGTCGGTGAGAGTTACCGTGAGCATTTCGGCGTCGCCTCAAGTTTTGGGATAACAATGATCATCGGCGGACTTGGTGCGATGGTTCATGCGATCATCCCCGCATTCTGCAAAACGACGGGCAGCACGACGATCAACCGGCTTCACAAACGCATCGTTGCCGCGCGTGGATCAGACCGCGATGCGCGAACCATCGAATGGATGATCTAAACCCACCTGAATGGCTTGGCCGTGCTGACGGCGTCCGCCTCGCCTTTCGCCGTCAGTTCGGCAAAGGGCCAACACTGATTTTCCTCCCCGGCTATATGTCTGACATGCAGGGTAGCAAAGCGATCGCGCTTGAAGCTTGGGCGATCCGCAATAACCGGGCGATGCTAAGGCTCGATTACTCGGGCTGCGGTGAGAGCGAAGGCGCGGTTGAGGACGGAACGCTCGATATATGGCGCGATGATGCTCTGCTGATGATTGATCTGCTGATCAGGGGGCCAGTCGTGCTGGTCGGATCATCGATGGGCGGCTGGCTGGCTCTGCTCATTGCGCGCGCCTTGCCAAGCCAAGTCGTTGGGATGGTCGGCATCGCAAGTGCGCCCGATTTCACCGATTGGGGATTTAGTGATCAGGAAAAGGGGCAGTTACAAAAATATGGCCGCCTTGAGCGCGTATCCGAATATGGCCATGAGCCGATGATTACCACGCGCGCACTTTGGGAATCGGGCGAGGCTAACCGCCTGCTGCAAAACAAGATCGCCATGGACTGCCCGGTGCGGTTAATTCACGGTCAGAATGACCCGGACGTGCCGTGGCAGATCAGCCTTGATATCGCCGCACGGCTTCGTTCAGCCGATGTGCAGACGCTCTTGATAAAAGACGGCGATCACCGCTTATCACGCCCGCAGGATATTGCGGCGCTGTTGCGAACGGTATGTGAATTGCTTGAGGTAATATGATGCTATTATTAACGGCGCTTGCGGCAGGTGCAGCACCCGAATCAAATGCAGCGCGCTTTGCAGACTGTGTGGCGCTTGCCAGCGCCAATCCGTCCAAAGCACTTGATGAGGCAGGGGAATGGCGGATCAAAGGCGGTGGTGTCCTTGCGCGCCAATGTACAGGGCTTGCTTATGCGGCGCTAAACCGCTGGCAAAGTGCAACTCTCGCGTTTGAGCAAGCCGCAAAGGCGTCAGAGGCCGATGGCGATGGCCGTTCGGCACGGCTTTGGGTGCTTGCCGGAAACGCCGCGCTCGCCGGACGAGAAGCTGTCAAGGCTCGCACCTATTTTGACTCAGCCCTTGCCAGCGGCATTCTAAAAGGCGGCGAAGCGGGTGAAGCGCATCTTGATCGAGCCCGCGCGCGCTTTGCTGCGAATGACACCAAGGGCGCGCGCGTCGACCTTGATGCCGCAATCAAGCTGGTGCCTGCCGATCCGCTCGGCTGGCTGCTCTCTGCAACGCTTGCCCGCAAGGATGGCGACCTAAAACGCGCGCAAAGCGATATTATTGAGGCGACCAAACGCGCGCCCGATGATGCCTCGGTTGCCAATGAGGCTGGCAATATCGCGATAATGTCCGGCGCGGATGAAGAGGCCCGCGCCTCATGGGCTGAAGCGGTCAAGCTCAAGCCCGATAGTCCTGCGGGGAAAGCAGCGGCGGCAGCACTTGCGCAACTACCGCCAAAATCAGGGGCTGCACCAAAGCCCTAATCAAGCTATACAGCCATTATGAAATATCTCCATACTATGATCCGCGTTAGCGATTCCGCAGCAACCATTGCTTTTTTTGAACTGCTTGGCCTCAAAGAACTCAAACGCTTTGACAGTGAGGCGGGGAAGTTCACGCTGATCTTCCTTGCGGCTCCTGGAGATGAGGATGCGCAGGTTGAGCTTACCCATAATTGGGATGAGAGCGGCTATAACGAAGGCCGCAATTTCGGCCACCTCGCGTACAAAGTTGATAATATCTACGAGAGTTGCCAGCGACTGATGGATGGCGGCGTGACGATCAACCGCCCTCCGCGCGACGGCCACATGGCGTTTGTTCGCTCGCCCGATAATATCTCGATTGAACTTTTGCAGGCTGGCCCGAACCTCGCGCCGCAAGAGCCCTGGGCCTCAATGCCGAACACAGGGCATTGGTAAAATGAGCCTTGAGGTCATCCGCATTCCCGTGCTGTCAGACAATTACATCTGGCTAGTGCGCGAAAACACCTCGGGCGAAGTGATGGTGGTTGACCCTGCCGTTGCCGAGCCTGTTCTGACGAAGGCTGGCGAACTTGGCTGGAAAATCACCCATATCTGGAATACCCACTGGCACCCTGATCACACCGGCGGCAATGCTGCGATCAAGGCCGCAACCGACTGCACTATCACCGGCCCGGCAGCAGAGTTTGAGCGCATCCCGACACTTGATGTCCAAGTCTGCGGCGGCGATGTCGTGACGCTTGGAACAATCAAGGCGCAAGTGATTGATGTGCCTGCCCACACCGCTGGGCATATCGCATTTCATTTTGACTCTGAGCATATCATTTTCGTTGGCGACACGCTTTTCGCGATGGGCTGTGGTCGGTTGTTTGAGGGCACGCCCGCACAAATGTTCGATAATATGCGCAAACTGGCGGCCCTTCCCGACAGCACATCGGTTTACTGCGCACATGAATATACCCAGAGCAACGGACGTTATGCTCTGGTCGCAGAGCCTGATAACCAAGCATTGATTGCGCGGATGGCAGCCGTTGACGCAATGCGCGCACGCGGAGAGCCAACCGTTCCAACCACAATCGGCGTTGAGCGTGAAACCAATCCGTTCATGCGCGCGAATAGTGTAGAGGAGCTTGCAGAACGGCGCGCGGCAAAAGATAGCTTTCGTGGATGAAGGTTGCTATAATCCGGCATCGCGGGGGCGGCTCATAATAGGAGACTGACATGCGTTTTATAGTTTCGCTCGCGGCCATCGGCTTACTTGGAACCGCCGTAATTGCGGCAAGCCCCGCCCAAGAAGAACGCGCTGCAAAAGAAGCCGCCGCGCTTGAAAAAACAATCGCTGGCAAGGTTGCGGGCAAACCCGTGAGCTGCATTTCGCTAAGAGATATTAATCGCAGCCAGAACATTGGCGAAAATGCGATCATCTACCGCATCTCAACCAACCGCTTTTATGTTAACAAACCGCGCGGCGGATGCTCAGGCTTACGTGACGGCCGCGCGCTGATTACGCGTATTCCAACGGATCGGATTTGCAGCGGCGATGTCGCCCGCGTGGTCGATCTCACGTTAGGTTTTGAAGGAGCAGCTTGCGTCCTCGGTGATTTCACACCCTACACCAAAGCACCTAGCTAACCCTCTCCAGCGTTCAAATTTACCTCTTGTTTCCTTGTGAGCCACGTCACAATCGGTTGTTGCAATCGTTTGCGGTTTCGATTAGGGCGATTCGCTAAGGGCTCCAAAAGCAGCCCGACGGATATTGGAGAGAGGAAAATTACCATGCGCCATTCAATGAGTTTGCTCGCGACAGTCGCAGCGATTGCACTGTCAAGTTCCGCATTTGCCCAAGAGGCACCTGCCGCTGAAGAAGCGAACGCCGATGAAATTGTCGTCACCGCTGTTGCCAAGGGCACAAACAAACTCGACACATCAATTTCGGTCAGCAGCTTGAACCAAGATGCTGTGCAACAGTTCGCGCCGCGCTCAGTTGCTGAAGTTTTCCGCAACCTCCCCGGCATTCGTTCGGAAAGCTCGGGTGGCGAAGGTAATGCTAACATCGCGGTGCGCGGGCTTCCCGTTGCGACTGGCGGCGCGAAATATATCCAGCTTCAGGAAGACGGCCTAGGCGTTCTTGAATTTGGCGACATCATTTTTGGCAACGCCGATATTTTCCTCCGTTCGGATTTCAACGTTGCGCGCGTTGAATCGGTGCGTGGTGGTTCTTCATCGACCTTTGCTTCGAACGCACCGGGCGGCGTCATCAACCTGATTTCAAACACAGGTGAAAAAGAAGGCGGTGCTATTCAGGGCACTGTTGGCCTCGACTATGACGAATATCGCCTCGACTTCCGCTATGGTGGTCGTCTAAGCGAGAGTGTTCGCTTCCACTTCGGCGGCTTCTACCGTGAAGGCGAAGGCCCGCGTAAGGCTGGATTTGACGCAAACCGTGGCTTCCAAATCAAGGCTAACGTCACCAAAGAACTTGATAGAGGTTATGTCCGCCTGAACTTCAAATATCTTGATGACCGTGCGGTTTCTTATCTGCCAAGCCCAGTGCGGGTGACAGGCACTAACAAGAACCCCAAGTTCAGCAATCTGCCAGGACTTGATGCGAATAATGAATCGCTGGCGACAAATAACTTCACGCGCCACCTTGGCCTCGACTCGGCAAACAACCCAACGGTTACCGATGTGACTGACGGGATGCGCCCGCTGGTAAAAGCGATTGGGCTTGATGCCCAATATGAAATTGCTGACGGCCTAACGCTGACCGAGAAGTTCAAATATTCTGATGTGGGCGGCCAATTTACCGGCCTGTTCCCATCAGGTTTTGATACAGCGCAAAATGTTGCCAACAATATCGGCGGCGTTGGATCAACGCTGTCATTCGCCAACGGGCCACGCGCTGGTCAGGCTTATGCTGGCACCAACGGTATCATTCCACTGGTTCTCTTCAATGTTGAGCTGAACAATCTTGATAATGTCGCCAATGATATTCGCTTAACCAAGACGCTTGACGCTGGCAGCGGCAAGGTTGATCTGACGGTTGGTTTCTATAAGTCACGCCAAACGGTCAACACCACATGGGATTTCTCATCCTATCTGCTTGAGCCAACGGGTAGTAATGCCGCGCTGATCAATGTCACAAATGCGGCTGGCGTGGTTCAGACCGATAATGGCCGGGTGGCCTCAGGCGCCTTCTTCTTCGGCAATTGCTGCCGCCGTGCATACAACATTGATTATGATACCAATGCGCCGTTCGCCTCGATTGCCTATGATGGCGACAAGATTAATCTTGATGCCAGCATCCGCTATGACAGTGGCAAGGCGCGCGGTAGCGTCAACATCGACGGCCCAGTTGCCCCACGCGACCTTGATGGCAATGGGGTAATTTCGGCGGCGGAAGCACGGACGACTGTGCTCAACCTCGCCAATCCAAGCCCGATCAATTACAATTACAACTACTTCTCATACTCGGCGGGTGCGAACTACCGCTTCAGTGACGCGCTCGCTGGTTTTGCCCGCTACAGCAAGGGTGCGCGCGCCAATGCTGACCGGATCGCGATCGGCCCCGCCATCAATACAACCACTGGCGGCCTGCTTGATGAAGAGGCTGCGGTTGATTTCGTAACCCAAACCGAGCTTGGTCTGAAGTACCGTGCTGGCCCACTTTCGCTCTTTGCGACTGGCTTCTATGCCCGCGCCGAAGAACAGAATTTTGACCAAAACCGTCCAGTTGGCCAACAGTTTGTTGATCGCAAATACCGCAGCTACGGGCTTGAGCTTGAAGCCGCATTCCGCACTGGCAATTTCAGCATTGCGGGTTCGGGAACCTACACTGACTCAAAGATCACGCGTGATGCGCTCAATGTCGGCACGGTTGGCAATCGGCCAAAGCGTCAGGCGAAGTTTGTGTACAACATCACGCCGCAGTTTGACATCGACAAGTTGACAGTTGGAGCAAACGTCGTCGGCACATCGTCGAGCTTCACGCAGGATAGCAACAATCTGAAACTGCCCGGCTTTACGCAGGTCAACGCCTTTGTGTCAGTCCGTCCGATTGAGCGGGTGCAACTGTCAATCAACGCGAACAACCTGTTCAATGTTGACGGGTTCACCGAAGCCGAAGAGGATTCAATCCCGGCCAATGGCGTCGTTCGCGCACGTTCGATCAATGGTCGGACAGTGTCGGCTTCGGTCAAGTTTGAATTCTGAAGCCTTCTGAGGAAGCCACCGCCGACGCGTATGTATGTCGGCGGTGATTTTCCCAATTTTTAGATGGCCAGCTTTCAAATGGTCTGCGTTTGGCGGGTATCGATATGCTCATGACCATACCACCGACGGTAAGCCGCTGGACGGTTGACCACATTGCCGCGATTAAGCGCAGCGATGTGCCCCTAATCTCGGCAACTCCCCCGCTGGAACGTCTGCTCCCCGATCATTATCTTTGGGATATGTGGCCGGTGCAGGCCGCCTACGGCAGTACTGCGCAAATCTGCGATGGCACGCTGTGGATGATCCTCTCATCGCCGGTCTGCGATGATCCCGAAGCACGACACGGCATGGCGCGTATTCGTTTGCTGCATCAATTGGATCGCAGCGGCGCGTGGCGCGATCTTGGCAATCTCCTCCCCGATGAGCTCAACCCCGGCAGTCGCGAATGGGCAGGCTCTGCGAGCTTTGATCCAGAGCAATCGCGCGTCACCTTATATTTTACGGCAACAGGCCATGCTGGGGAGACAGTGCTCAGCTTTGGTCAGCGGCTTTTTGAAACACGGGCCGATCTCACCGTAACTGAGGGCATTCCTTCGCTCCAAAATTGGACGACCCCGCGTGAATGCGTCGCCAATTGCGGCACGCACTATCTGCAGGTTGACGAACATAACGGCGCGCCGGGCAAGATTAAGGCGTTTCGTGACCCCGCTTGGTTCCGCGATCCCACAGGCGATGATTATCTTGTGTTTGCGGCCTCAATGCCAAGCGGCGGTTCGCATAATGGTGCGATTGCCATCGCCATTGCCGATCAAGCGGCAACCGGGGGATGGCGATTGTTGCCGCCTCTTCTGAGCGCCGATGGCCTTAATAATGAGCTTGAGCGTCCACACATTCTCCACCGCGACGGTCTCTATTATCTGTTTTGGTCAACACATGACTTCACCTTTGCTGAAGGTGGGCCAATCGGGCCAAGCGGGCTTTACGGCATGGTCGCGCCAAGCGTGCTTGGCCCTTACGCGCCTCTCAACGGCACCGGCCTAGTCGCGGCAAATCCCGAAGATGCGTCTGCCCAAGCCTATAGCTGGCTAGTGCTTGATGATTTGCGTGTGGCGAGCTTTATCGATAGCCCTGATGGCAAGACTTTTGTTGGGACGCCCGCGCCAATGTTCAGCATCACACTTAATGGCGATAAGACCGAACTGGTTACAGCATGACGCAAACCCGACCCCGCTTTGGCTGCATTGAGGCTGGGGGCACCAAATTCGTGCTCGGCATCGCTGAAGCGCCAGATGCGATCCTCACGACCACCCGCATTCCGACAACTGACCCGGATCAGACCATCGCCGCAGCGATTGATTGGCTCAAAGCGAACGGCCCAATCGGCGCAATCGGCATTGCCAGCTTCGGCCCTATTGATCCCGATCCGGCATCTCCGCGTTGGGGCTATATCACCGAAACGACTAAACCGGGCTGGAGCGGCACTGATTTTGCCGGACATATTGGCCGCGCATTTGATGTGCCTGTGGGCTTTGATACTGACGTGAATGGTGCCGCGCTTGCCGAAAGCCGCTGGGGCGCGGCGCAAGGCGATGATGTTGCAGTTTACTTTACTGTCGGCACTGGCATTGGCGGCGGCGCGATCATTAACGGAGCGCCCGTTCACGGGACGCAACATCCCGAGATGGGCCATATCCTGCCAAGACGTCACCCCGATGACCTCGACTTTCCCGGCGTCTGTCCGTTTCACAGCGATTGTTTTGAAGGGCTGGTCAGCGGCCCTGCAATCAAGGCGCGCTGGGGGGCGTCGCTTTCCGAACTCGCAGCCGATCATCCCGCGCATAAAATCGTTGCATGGTATTTGGGGCAGCTTGCGATGTCAGTGCAGGCCGTACTTTCGCCGCGCCGGATACTTTTTGGTGGCGGCGTAATGGCAACGCCGGGCTTGCTCGAAGCCATGCGCAGTGAAGCGGTGCGGCTTGCGAAGGATTATGTCACGATCATCATTGAACCACCCGCACTCGGTGATCAGGCTGGATTGCTTGGTGGACTGGCGCTGGCGCAAGCGGCATTCACGACAGGACAAAAACCATGGGCATGAAACCAAAGCTCTCGATTTGGCAAATCCTCCAGATGAACCTCGGCTTCCTTGGGCTGCAATTCAGCTTCGGGCTTCAGCAAGCCAATATGAGCCCGATTTATAAATATCTGGGTGCCGAGGAATCGAGCCTGCCGCTGCTTTGGCTTGCTGGGCCGATGACAGGCCTGATCATCCAGCCGATCATTGGCGCGATGAGCGACCGGACGGTGACGCGCTTCGGTCGGCGGACGCCTTATTTTCTGATTGGCGCAATTTTCTGCTCTCTAGCGCTGTTTGCAATGCCTTATTCAAGCGAATTGTGGATGGCCGCATCGCTCCTCTGGATCCTTGATGCAGCGAATAATGTGACGATGGAGCCTTACCGCGCCTATGTCAGTGATCGGTTGAGCGAAGATCAACACCGCGCCGGATTCCTGACGCAAAGTGCTTTTACTGGCCTTGCTCAGACACTTGCCTATCTCGCGCCGTCAATCTTTGTCTGGATGGGGATGGATATGAATGCGGCTGATGCCGCTGGCATTCCCGATACCGCAAAACTCGCCTTTGCAATTGGTGCGCTGCTCTCAATCTCTACGATTTGCTGGTCAGTGTTCAGCGTGCGTGAACTGCCGCTTAGTGCCGCCGAAATCACTGAGATGCGCAAACGCCCTATGGGGGTCGCAAATACCTTCCGTGACATTTGGGATGCCATCGTCAACATGCCGAGCACAATGCGCCAGCTTGCTTTTGTGAAACTTTTTCAATGGTACGCCATGTTCTGCTACTGGCAATATGTTGGGCTATCCTACGCGCAGTCGGCTTTCGGCACGACTGACGCAAGCACAGCGGCATTCAAGTCGGCTGGCTTAGAATATGGCCAAGCAGGCGCATTTTATAACTTTATCGCCTTTGCTTCAGCGCTGGCGATGGTGCCAATCGTCAAACGTATTGGCGTGAAGGCAGTTCATGCAGCCTGTCTCGTGGCTTCAGGCGTTGGCATGATGATGATCCCCGGCGTTTCAAGCCAGGCAGGTATCTGGCTGCCGATGATCGGGATTGGGCTTGGCTGGGGCAGCATTATGGGGTGCCCCTACATCATGCTTGCTGGGAGCATCCCGCCCGAGCGCACAGGGGTTTATATGGGCATTTTCAATATGTTCATCGTGATCCCGATGATGACCCAGATTTACACTTTCTGGCAGTTTGATTTGTATAACAGCTTGCTTGGCGGCGATCCGCGCAATGTGTTGCGGCTTGCGGGCGCACTCATGTTCTGCGGCGCAGTGGCGACGATGTTCGTGAAACTCAAACCAAGCAGCGACAGCGAAACGCTCACCCCCGCGTCGAGCCACGGATAATCAGTTCAGGCGGCATTGAAACCGAAGCTGTCTCTTCGCCTGTCATGCGTTTGAAGAGCATATCCACCATAAGTTGCGCGCCCATCACCAAATTTTGACGAACTGTCGTCAGCGGCGGTGACGTATGTTCGGCGACGAAGATATCATCATAGCCGACCACCTGAACCTTTTCAGGCACAGCTATCCCGCGCTCCGAAAGCGCCCGCAGCGCGCTCATCGCGATAATATCTGACGCGGCAATAATACCGTCAGGGATCTTATCGCCAGCAAGATAAGCCAGAATAATCTCATGCGCGGTGTCAGCGGTCAAATGCACCGGAAGCGCAATAGCGGGCGCAACGCCTGCCGCCGCAAGTGTCGCCTGCACCCCTGCAAGCCGTTGGCCGAATTCAGGCGCTGCGGCGTCACCCAAAAAGCTGATTTTCTTGCAGCCCGCATCAACCAGATGCCGCGCGGCGATCCGCCCGCCCATCACATTGTCCGAACCGACCGTGCAGTGGCGATGGTCATCCATATTGGCACCCCACACTACCATAGGGCGGTAGCGCGCGGCCACGCTATCAAGCACATGCGCCTGATTTGACTGACCAATGATCAGCACCCCGTCAACGCGACCGGAATCGACAATGTCCGATAGCCAGCGATCATTATGCGGGATGACGCGCGAAAGTAGCAGGTCATATCCACGATCAGCCAATTGATCGGCGAGCAACCCGAGGATTGTCATGAAGAAAGGATCGGAAACATGCTGATTGGCTTCATGACCAAGCGGCAAGATGACCCCGATTGCTCCGGTGCGTTTGGTGCGCAAATTGCGTGCAAGCGGATTGGGACGAAAATCATGCTCAAGCGCGAGCGCTTTTATCCGCTCCCGCGTCGCCTTTGAAATCATCCCTGTATCAGAAAGCGCGCGCGAAACTGTGCCTGGGGAAACGCCCGCCAACTTTGCCAATTCAACCAGAGAAGATATTTTTTCGCCTGCCAAACTAAGTCCCTACCGTTAGATTTCCCACTTAGCGCTAGCAGCGCGCTTTGTTTGCGGCAATGGCTGTTATCACCGCTTCGTGGCAGCGAGGATCATCGCCCCGGCAAGCGGCTGCGGGTCAATCCGTTCGGCTTTCCACTTCATCCCCCAATGAAGGTGCGGCCCACTCACCCGGCCAGTGGCACCAATCGCGCCGACAAGTTGCCCCTGCCGCACAATATCGCCTTTTTTCACATGAATTTTGGAGAGATGGAGGAAGCTACTATCAAGCCCCATGCCGTGATCGATGATCAGCAAATTGCCCTCAAGGGTGAAGGGCGTAGCCGCTGCCAGCGTCACAACGCCGTCGGCTGGGGCAATGACAGGCGCGCCGATGCCGCCCGCAACGTCGACGCCGCTGTGGGGTGAGCCGGGTTCGCCTGCATAAATCCTCTGCGCGCCAAACTGACCAGAGATGCGGCCCTTGGCAGGCCAGATGAAATTCTGCCGCCAACCATCGGAGACGACTGGCGTTCCCCGCGCCGCATTGATTTGGTCAAGTTCGCCCGGACGGCGCGCCTGAAACTCAGCATCGGGCTGGCTGTAGCGCCGCACAGTCGTCAGATTTTCAACCTTCCACGCGCGCTTGGCGACGGCCACACGTTCACTGACATTTGTTCCGTCGGCAAGATAGGCCACCATCACCGCCGTTGCATCATGATCACGGCCAAAGCCAATGATGAAACGGCCATCGGCGGCGATCTGAACATCCTGTCCATTGACGACTAGACGGTTCGTTCCGGATGGCAATTTACCGCGCGCTAAGCTGCCTTGCTGCGGCAGCCGATCAAGCTGAAACCGGCCAATGCTTGGGGATGCGAGTGGTTTTGGAGCCGCCGTCTTGACTGGTGCAACGGGCTTTTCAGGGGCTTTGGCGGGGGCTGCGATGCAACTTCCCGGCAGCACCATCAGGCCAAGGGCGGTAAGCGCATAGCGCACACCAATCATTGGCTGAGCGCGGCCTTCGTGGCGATTTCCGGCGTCGCATAGGCTTCCTGCCGCGCAACACTCCAATAACGCAAATGCTCAAGCTGGATCGCCGCACCCGATGCCGCACAGGTGACATGATCGCCGTGCGTGAGGATGCGAAAGCCATTGGCCATATAGTGGAGCTTTGCGGCCCGCCCACCCTGTGTCATCAACATTGCAACTCTACTCCTAAAACAAATCGGGCTGTTCGGGTTTGGTTTTGCCCGCGACTGGCCTTGACTTAGCATAAGCCATTCCGCCCGATTGCTCAAGATAGACGCTGACCTGACCATCAATGAAGGTCAGCGAAAGCGCATTCTGCTTTTGCGCCGCCACACGATTCATCACGACCTTACCCGCCGGATCAGTGACGAGCGCATAGCCGCGTTTGAGTGGATTATGCGGGTGGAGCGACGCCATGAGCCGCGTGGTGGCGGCAAGGCGATCCTTTGCGCGTGACAGTCTCTGATCAAGCAAAGCTGGCCGAAGCGCTCCTGCTGAGCGCGCCAAATCACCCCGCGCATCGGCCAGACGCCGACCAAGCCCGCGCTTTGCCCGTTCGCCCAAGTCATCGACATATTGACGCTGCGGCCCGAGCAAGGTGTCAGGCGTTGGTAGCCGCCGCGCGGTTGCCGCCAACCGTTCGCTCGCGCGTTCGGACGTGCGCTGCACCGAACGCAGCGCGCGTGCGCCCATCGTCTGCAATCCGGCGAGCAACTCGGCACGCACTGGTACCGCGCGTTCAGCCGCAGCCGTTGGCGTTGGCGCGCGGACGTCGGCTGCATAATCGCACAGCGTCGTATCGGTTTCATGGCCAACCGCTGATATGGTCGGTATCGAACAATTGGCGACCGCGCGGACGACGATCTCTTCGTTGAAACTCCACAAATCCTCAACCGATCCGCCACCCCGCGCAACGATGACAAGATCAGGCCGGTCAGCGCCCGTCATTTCAGAGAAACCGTTTACCGCGCCCGCGATTTGCGCGGCGGCTCCCTGTCCCTGAACCAGCACCGGCCAGACGATCACCCGCGTCGGGCAGCGATCCGCCAAACGGTGCAGAATATCGCGGATCACCGCCCCGGTTGGCGATGTCACCACGCCGATGATGCGGGGCAGAAATGGCAGCGGGCGCTTCTTCGCTGGGTCAAACAGTCCCTCGCCCGCAAGCTTTACCTTGAGCTTTTCGAGCAGCGCAAGCAGCGCGCCCTCGCCCGCTATTTCCATGCTCTCAATCACAATCTGATATTTTGAGCGTCCGGGGTAAGTGGTGAGCTTACCCGTCGCGATCACCTCAACTCCGTCGGAAGGCGCGAAAGCAAGCCGTGCAGCACCTCCCTTCCACATCACCCCGTCGATGACCGCGCCTTCATCCTTGAGCGCGAGATACAGATGACCCGATGCCGCGCGTTTGAAGCCCGAAATCTCGCCGCGAATGCGCACATGCGAAAATCCGCTTTCGACGTGGCGTTTGAGGAGCGCAGAAATTTCGCTCACAGAGAGCGCACCCGCGTTGTCGCCCGCGCGCTCCTCGGCTAGGAGGCGCGATCCAAGTGTATTGGGCTCTTCATCAAAAGGCGTATCTTCTACCATGAATATCCTGTTGATCGGCAGCGGCGGACGCGAACATGCGCTGGCTTGGCGGCTCGCGCAATCGCCGTCACGCGATACACTCTACGCAGCGCCGGGCAACCCCGGGATTGCAGAAGAAGCCGAATGTGTCTCGCTTAACGCCGATGATCATAGTGCCGTTATCAATTTCTGCGCGGCATTTGGAATTGGGTTGGTTGTGATCGGGCCTGAAGCCCCTCTAGTGGGCGGCCTTGCAGATAGTCTGCGCGAGGCTGGCATTCCCGTATTCGGCCCGAGTGCAAAAGCCGCGCAGCTTGAGGGATCAAAGAGTTTTACCAAAGAAATATGTGGAGCGGCCAATATCCCAACCGCAGGATTTGAATATTATGATGTCAAGGCTGAGGCACTGGCGGGTTTGAGCAATTTCACCGCGCCCTATGTGATCAAAGCAGACGGCCTCGCCGCAGGCAAAGGCGTGATCATCGCCCAAACCGCCGCCGAAGCTGAAGCTGCGATTGAGGATATGTTCGGCGGCGGCTTCGGCAATGCAGGCGCTTCGGTTGTGATCGAGGAATTTATGGAGGGTGAGGAAGTCAGCTTCTTCGCGCTCAGTGATGGAAAGGACTTCATCGCGTTCGGCTCAGCACAAGATCATAAGCGCGTTGGCGAGGGCGATACTGGCCCGAATACCGGGGGCATGGGTGCATATTCACCCGCGCGTGTGCTAACCCCAGAACTTGAGGCGCGGGTGATGACAGAGATCATCGCGCCGACCGTTGAGATGATGGCATTGAAGGGTATGCCTTATAATGGCGTGTTGTTTGCCGGCCTGATGCTCACCGCGCAAGGCCCAAAGCTGATCGAATATAATTGCCGCTTCGGTGATCCTGAGTGTCAAGTATTGATGATGCGTTTTGAAAGTGATCTTGCCGCACTCCTGCTTGCTGTCGCGCGCGGAGCATTGGCTGGTGCAGAGCCGCCCCGTTTTTCAGACGATATCGCGCTTACGGTCGTCATGGCGGCTAGAGGCTATCCGGGAACCCCTGAAAAAGGGGCAGCAATCACTATTGGCGATGTCGGTGAGGCGATGATCTTTCACGCGGGCACTGCGCTTGTTGAAGATCGGCTGATCGCAAACGGAGGCCGCGTACTCAACGTGACTGCGCGGGCCAAGACAGTGACCGAAGCGCGCAAAACAGTCTATGCCGCGATTGACGCGATTGATTTACCGGGGGGCTTTTGCAGGCGTGATATTGGCTGGCGTGAGGCAGAGCGGGAAGCGGCACTATAGCACTCACCGAATCGCTTAAGAGTGTGATTTGCAATCGATATGCGCGCGCGCAGCGTCCGGCGTTTAATTCCCGCTTTCAAAAAAGAGCGTTTTTGAAACGACTTAGCTTGTGATCTTCAGCATAGCGGCCTCAGCGCTGGACTCTGGTGAAGAGTGCGTTAACTTCACCGCCGGGTCGGGTTACCTCCTATGGGTGCCAGCCAGACAACCCAATGGAGGGGATGATAATAATGAGTAGTACCGTCAAGATTTTGCTGGGCGCGCTCGCCACAGCAGTGCTTGCTTGGTTCCTGCACGGGCCAATGAAATTTGGCGAAAAGTGCGCGACGTCAGATAAGGCTGTCATCGCAGAAGCGCCTTCAATGCCGCCCCCGCCTGTCGCGGCAGTGGTTGAAGCCCCAGCAAGCGTTGAGGCCGTCACCAATTGCCAGACCGGCGTTGACGCCGTGATCAAGGGCAAAACAATCAACTTCACCACTGGCGGATCAGCAATTGCGCCGGAATCGCAGCCGCTGATTGATGCAGTTGCAGCTTCGCTCAAGGATTGCGCGGGCACGACGATTGAAGTTGGTGGCCATACCGATACGACTGGTGCCGATGCCCCTAATCAGCGGCTTTCCGAAGAGCGTGCCAATTCGGTGGTTCAAGCACTTGTTGCCAAGGGTGTTCCAGCCGAACGGCTCGCGCCAAAGGGCTTCGGCGAAAGCAAGCCACTTGATCCTGCGGTCAATGCAGCGGCTCATGCCAAGAACCGTCGGATTGAATTTACCGTTGCAACCACGGGTGCCGTTGCTGCTGCACCTATTGCGAACTAGGAGAAAAGATCATGGCTTCGTTCCTTGTAACGCTGGTTCCAGCACTCGTCTTGTTCCTCCTTGGTCTTTTGGTCGCCTGGTTCATCTGGGGTAACGATCGTTCAGACAACGCCTGATTGGCGACCGAAAGGATTTTATCATGTGGCCACTTTGTTCAGCCAATAATTTTTTATGGACTCTTCTGCCTCTGCTCATCGGTTTGCTAACCGGTTGGTGGGCTTGGGCACGCAGCAATAATAACGCCGGACTTGCCTACAGCACGCCTGAGCCTGCCGCGACCCCGATAGCCGCCGCGCGCGCTGCTGTACCCGATACGGTGGCCGTCCGCGTTCCCGAACCAACCGCACCGGTGGCTAAGTTTGAAGCACCAAAAGCCAGCACAGCCGGGCTTGGTCTTGCGGGCGCTGGCATTGCCGGAGCCGCAGCACTCACCGCGATTGGCATTCCGGCCGCTATTGGTGCCGCCGATGATCTGCTGATTATCAAGGGCATTGGGCCAAAGCTCAACGGTGTGCTCAACGGCCTTGGCATCACCCGCTTTGATCAGATCGCGAATTGGTCTGCAGGCGATGTCGATAAGGTTGATGATCACCTCGGTGAATTCAAGGATCGTATTGGTCGTGAGGAATGGATTCCACAGGCCAAGCTGCTCGCCGCTGGCAATATGACCGAGTGGGAGCGGATTTACGGCACCGTGAAAAAGGTTGCCGTGGCCGCAGGTGCTGTTGCGCTGACCGCGATTGGCATTCCCGCAGCCGTTGGCAAGGCCGATGATCTCCTCCAGATCAAGGGCATCGGGCCAAAGCTCAATACGCTTTTGATCAGCCTTGGCGTCACTCGCTTTGATCAGATTGCGGCATGGGGTGCGGGTGAAATTGACAAGGTTGATGATCATCTTGGCAATTTCAAAAACCGCATCACGCGCGATAGCTGGGTCGAACAGGCCGGGCTGCTCGCCAAAGGTATGATTGCCGAGTTTGAAGCCAAATTTGGCAAGCTCGACAGCGAAAATAAGTAAGCAAAGCCTCCGGGCATGGCGCGTCCCTGCAATCGCAGCGGGCGCGCTTTTGCTTGCCAGCGTCGCGGGCGCACAGTCGATTGAGGAAGAACGCCGCGCACTCGCAACGGCTAAATCCCAATCCGAAGCTGCCAGCGCGCGCGCAAAAAAGCTTGAGCAAGCAGCGGCAGCCGAACTCAGTGCCGCTGAACGAGCAAAATCTGAATCAGCCGCCGTTGCTGCGCGTATCCAATCGGCAGAGGCGAACATCACCGCCGCCGAAGCGCGCATCCGCCTGATCGAGCAACTCCGCAGCGAACAGCGCGCGCGGCTGGCAGCAAAGCAGGAGCCTGCGGTGCGGCTGCTCGCTGCACTTCAGATGATGGCACGGCGACCACCGGGGCTGGCGCTAATCCAGCCGGGGTCAACGCGCGATCTCGTCCATGTTCGTGCGGTGCTTTCAACTATGATGCCGATCGTCACCGCGCGCACTCAGGGGCTACGCGCTGATGTTGAGGCCGGGCGAAAGCTGCGCGCCGATGCTGACCGCGCACTTGTTGCGGTTGAGGCAGGGCAGCGGCGGCTTGCCGAGGAACGCGCGCGACTGGTGAAGATTGCCGCCACCCGGCGGCTGGGTGCAGAGCGCCTCACACGCGGGGCACTCAATGAGCAAGACCGTGCGATTGCACTTGGCGAAAAGGCGCGTGATATTGTTGAGTTGATGGCCGATGTCAGCGCCGCCGCCCAAGTACGGACAGCGCTTGAGGCGCTCCCCGGCCCTATGCTTCGCCCAAGTCGTCCAGGCGACGCGCGAGCACAGCCAAGCAGCAATGATCCTTCACAAGAGGCGCGTTTCTCGTACCGCCTGCCCGTAGCCGGAACCGTCGTCACCGGACTTGGCGAAGTTTCCGAAACCGGAGTGCGCGCGCGCGGGCTGACGATTGCCGCGCGTGACGCCGCGTTGGTCGTCGCGCCTGCCGCAGGGCGGATCGCCTTTGCCGGGCCGTTTCGCGGTTTTGGCCGGATCGTGATCATTGACCACGGTGGCGGTTGGACAAGCCTCATCACCAGCCTCGCCGCGCTCGACGCCCGCGTCGGCGACAATGTGCTTGAAGGTGGGCCGATTGGTCGCGCAGGCGAAGACCGCCCGACGATCACGATTGAGCTAAGGCGGGGGAATAAGCCAGTGGATATTACGCCGCTGCTTTGAGGGCAATCTTCAGTCAGTCACGATCACATCTGGCCCTGTGAACAAAAATCGAATTTTTGCACGGCCACTTTTTAACTTCTGAAATTTTCTGATCAGCCGCGTAAACTCCTCAAAATGAACCTTCCAAGGATTCACACTGTTGATTGGATTGGTCAGGCCGAAAATCACTTTCTCATACTCAGGCTCGTATGTGCCAAACAATCGATCCCAGATGATAAAGATACCGCCATAATTTTTATCGAGATATTGTGGCTGCGATCCGTGGTGAACGCGGTGATTGGAAGGCGAATTAAACCACCTGTCAAACCAACCAAGTTTGCCGATGGTTTCAGTATGAATCCACTGCTGATAAGCAAGATTAAACCCGAATGCCGCCGCGACGAGCAAAGGATCGAAGCCAATAAGAATCACTGACGTATAGTACCAAGGCGATATAAATCCATCGACAAACGATATACGCACGGCAGTCGTTTGGTTGAATAAGGGCGAACTGTGATGCACCGAGTGCGAAAACGCCCACATCAGCCGAACACGGTGTCCAATGCGGTGATCAATGTAATAGACCGCATCGACAAGGATAATCGCGGCGAGCGCCGTCCAGATGTTCACGGGCAAATGCCAAGGCGCAAGTGCGGATGCTGCGCTGAATAGCCAAATGGCGAAGGCTGTGACGATGCCTGCGACAAGAATATTTGGCACCACAGCACTCAAATTAGCAAGCATTTCCAAACCGCTTTGCCGCGTCAATTCGCTTGCGCGATATCGCCGCCAGAGTTCGAACGGCAAGAACAGGAAAAAAGCTGCACCCAGCCACATGCCAGC